>CALUQS010000086.1 GCA_944322975.1 Candidatus Gastranaerophilales bacterium | reverse complement strand
CAGAGAGTTCTTTATTGAACATCCTGAAAAATTCGACCCGCGTGAATATATGGGCCCGGGCAGAACAGCCGTTAAAGAAATGGTTATACACAAAATGAGAGACGTATTAGGCACTGCAGGTCACGCTTACGACTAATCGTTTCTTATCAAACAAAATACTAAACAGACCTTTTTGTGATTTTAAACAGAAGGGTCTGTTTTTTATTTATACGGGTCTGTCCCTGAGTGAATTCTGGTAGTAGGGCTCGTAAACTAAAGTAGGACAGACACTATCAAAAAACTGTTAGTTATCAACACTCGATTATAGCTTTATGTTCCACCCATTCTTTGGCACAAAGAAGCGAATTTTCGGACGGGTGCAACCCGGGGAGCGAGGTATGAAGTGAGCACTTGCGCAAGCAATGTGAACGACAATACCGAGCGTGAAGAAAATTCAAGAGACGGGTGGAGCCCAGTCTCACTATTTACAGACATTCATAGCATTGTTTTATCTTTGTGTTTCCGTGAGGCCATTTTTCAGGCTTCGCTATAGCTCAGCCGAAAAAGAAGGCAAACTTTCCGACCTGCTGTTGCGTTCATACAGAAAGTAACACAAACCTGTGCTCGGCAACTCGGCACGTAAAAATTGCTATAGTACAAAGATTAATTTGATTCAAATAATTCCCCGTGCCTCAAACAAACCTCGCTTGTAGTTGTTTGTGTAACTTTCTGTAATTCACTCCACAAAGGTCGGATTTTTTTGTGAATATGCTGTCATTTAGATTTATTATTTATTTTTTATTTTATGAATGGATTATTTTTGTCACCGAATTATGGAACAAATCCACCTCTCCGACATATTAAAACATCAGTCTGAAAAGCAGGAATCGTTTGTTAAGTTTTTCAGAGAACTTACGAAGGTTCTTAGACGTTTCATTAACATTGTTTATAGTGTCGTTCAACTCTTCTTTTTTGTCGGTTGTAAGTCCGTTAACAGTTTCTAATGTACAAGAAAGGTCGTCGAGTGCTTTATTGAATTTTGTAATAGTTGTATTAATTTGTGATTTTAACACTGGATCTTTTGTCATAGAGTTAACATACTCAGCAATTTCGGAAATATTTTTGCTTGCAGCATTAAGATTATCCATTGTTTCTTTAGTTTTTGGGTCTTCAAACACTTTGTTGAGGTTTTGAGACAATCTGTCAATAGATTTTGTTGTGGACATCAAAGTCTCTTTAAACTCTTTGTCCCCGATGATATTGTTTATGTTATCAGTAAGAACGATAATTTTTGCTGACAGCTTATCTGTAGTAACCATTAGAGAGTCTAAATCTTTACGCGAAGAATCAAGCAGAGCCTGTGTTTTATCTAGGGTTGAGTTAGCTTTTAATGTAAGCATATCAACGTTTGCCACAATATTTTTGAGGTCAGCAATGATGTCGTCAGACATAAGCGCGCTGAGTTTTTCGTTTGTTTCGGCAAGCGCCATTGCCGCTCTGTATTGCAAATCCATAAAATCAGAAAGTCTTAACGGTTCAATTACCGTAAATCTTGATGTTGATTTAGGATAAGCCAGCTCCATTTTTGTATAAGGTTTTAAAAATAAATAGTTTTTAGAATCAGCAGTTAAAACTTTCGGCTGCAATCTGTCCGGCAGCTGAAGCCCCGGTAATGTAATAATATACCCGACTTTATATGCCGAAGGTGTTTTTATTTCCTCCTGAATGTTAATAGGCAGTGTTTTTGTCTGTATAATTTCTATGCTTTTAACCTTGCCGACATTATAAGGTTTATTGCTCAAAATCATCTGGACTTTGTCATTTGCATGCAGCACCTGTGAGCGTTTGTTTATAGGCAGATAGATAGTTCTCAGTTTCGGCGGAGTGATTTCTAAGAACTGTTCACCAATAATTCCTGATTGTTGTATAGAAATTGTTGAGGCATTAGGTATAGTAATATCCGGCTGGGTTATAACAAATTTTACTCTGACATAAGGGTCATCAGGGTTTGTCAGCACGGGGGTAATTTCTTCTACCTGTCCTATTCTAAGCCCCATCAACTGTACTGCGGAACCGGGGCGCATGCCGTTTATATCTTTAAAATCAACAAACAGCCTTTCTCCGGCGGAAAGCGCACGTCCTTTAATCCAGAGTATTGAAAAAATCAATATTATCAGTGCTGTTAAAGTTAATAAACCTACTTTAAATGAGGATGAAAAACGCATTTTATAAAATTCCTATATTTTTCTGTTTTTTAGTCGCTTCCCGCAACTTTCATGGGGCCTTGTATGCTGGCTTCAATAAACTGTTTTGTGTATTCATTGCCGCCGTTTATCATATCCTGCGGAGTGCCGGAATATACGATTTTAGTATTATACAACATAATCACTTTGGTAGCACACCTTTGAATGGTGGATAATTGGTGCGTGACAATGACAGATGCCGGATTGAATTCGTCTTTCAGCCTTACTATGTAATCCTCAATCATAGTGGAGGATACAGGGTCGAGACCCGCAGTAGGCTCATCGTATAAAATAGTTTTAGGGTCTGTTACAACCGCGCGTGCAAAACTAACGCGTTTTTGCATGCCGCCTGAAAGCTCGTGGGGCATTTTATCTTCAATCCCTTCAAGCCCGACAAGTTTTAGCTTTTGCGCAACTATTTCTTTTAACTGTGTTTCTGTATATTTATTTTTAAATTCTTTTCTCTCTTTTAGCGCAAACGCAATATTCTCGTATACGTCTAACGAGTCAAACAATGCCGAATACTGAAAAACCATGGCAATGTCGCCGGGGGAGACTATAATCTCGCCGCTGTCGGGTTTTGTCAAACCGCAAATAAGTTTTAATATTGTGCTTTTACCTGCCCCGCTTAGCCCCACAACTGCAAGAATTTCGCCGTCTTCAACTTTGAAAGAAATATCATCTAAAACAGTTTTGCCTTTAAAAGATTTTTTCAGATGTCTTACATCTATGCTCATTGTATTTGTCCTTGTGTATTAAAATAAATTAAGTGTCTGTTAGTATTTATTAAAAAAAGAATATCGAAGCAAAGATATAGTCTATTATGCATATTGCAACAAACGACCATACCACAGCTTTGGTTGTAGAAAGCCCTACCCCTTTAGCGCCGCCGTATGCCAGATAGCCGCAGGTGCTGCTTATAATCGCTATTGCCGCGCCAAAACAAGCAGCTTTGCCGAGAGATACAAAAATATCTTTCAGAAACAGCCCCTGCCATAAAGAACTTACATAATTCAGCCGGCTTATATGCGCGCTGAGATATGCGGCAACACCTGAGCAAACAAGCCCGAAGGCAGAGGCAATTATTACCACAACCGGCATCATTACAAAACCTGCAACCACCCGCGGGATAAAAAGATACTCTATAGGGTTTACTTTAAGTACTTTAAGCGCGTCAATCTGCTCTGTTACTCTCATTGTCGCAATTTCCGAGGCATAAGAGGAGCCTATCATCGAAATAATAGCAAATCCCGACATTATAACCCCGAGTTCTCTTGTCGTAACAACAGCCATTAATGCCCCGACAAATTTTTCGCCGCCTTGCTTAACCATCTCAGGGGCAACCTGCATTGATATAATAACAGATACCATCCCGACAATTGTGAGTGTAATCGGCAAAGAGTCAACCGCAAAGCGTGAACACTGCTCGATAATGAGTTTCCATTTCATCTGTCTTTGAACAAGTGCTTTTAATGTCAGGTAAAAAACCTGCCATGTTCTGATGCCCATTTCTCCGAGTGTTTCAAAAAAATCCTGTGTTTGGTTAATCAGCATTTTTCCGAGAGCATAGGTTGCACTTTGTTTAAAAATTTCGATTACTCTGGTTTGAATCATACAATACATTGTATCAAATATTAACTTATTTGATAATACGTATCACGGTTGTTTTTTTATTTCTTATAGTCAACCGGCACAGATATAATATGAGAATGTCGCGGGTTGTATTTGTTACGTAATTCGGTGACAGTCAGTAGAGTGCAGCTTATCGCACCGAATCTCCGGTCTCGGGCTTATACCCCCTCACCCCGACCCTCTCCCCCGGGTGGAGAGGGAGTGTATTTAGTCAGTCAACATAGTGCAACTTATTGCACCGAATCTCTGATATATGAAATATATGAGAATGTCGCGGAGCTCATGCGCGTTCTTACTCTGTCATTTTTAGCCGCATAATCAGCCTTGCGCTTTCATCAATCCTGTTTTCAGGAATTTCACCTGTTTTTACGGCGTTTATGATTTGCTCTATAAGCGTTTGTGTTGTTTCGTTGGCGTTTCTGTATATAAACATATTAACACCAGCGAGGATAGCTCTTTTGCAGGCATCAAACGGACTGAATCGTTTTACCCCGCCCATAACCATATCATCAGAGATTATTACCCCCTCAAAGCCGAGATTATTCCTCAGGTAATTTAATACGTTTTTGGAAACCGATGCGGGAATCCTTTCTGTATCAAACGCTTTGTAATGTATATGGGCAACCATTATTGCCGGCAGTTCTTTAATCAGGGCTTTAAAGGGTTTTATATGGATGTTTTCCAGTTCCTGCACAGTCAAATCCAGCACCGGCATATCAAGATGAGAATCGGTGCCGGTTGCGCCATGCCCCGGAAAATGCTTGCCAACAGGGATTATACCGTTTTGTTTAAAGGTGTTTATTGCTATTTTTCCGTATTTTATAACCTCATCCGGGCTGCTTGAATATGCTCTGTCTGCAATAACCGGATTATCAGGGTTGGTGTCAACATCAAGCACCGGTGCAAAATTCATATTTAATCCGAGATATTTAAGCTCCTGACAAATCCATTCCGTCTGCTGCTCTACAAACGCTTCCCCTCTTGCCGCAGCAGCCCGCGCACTCAGGTAATGCGAACCGCCGTACAGGTTAAGCGTCCTTTCAACCCGTCCGCCCTCCTGATCGATACTCAGAAAAATACCCTCAGACGAATTATCTTTGATTATTTTTACTATGTCTTTAAATTTTTCTTTATCGGTTATGTTGCGGGTAAAAAATATAACCCCGCCCAGACCGGAGTTCAGGGCGCGCATAAAACAGTCATTCGCTCTGGGGTTTTCTTCTTCATAACCCAGAATAAACATACTGTAAACTTTTTGTTCCAGTGTCACAGATTCCATTTTTGCCCCTCCGTCTTATCTGTATTTTATAATGAAATATGTGCATTACACAAATTCTTAATACAAATAAGTTACAAGGAGCAATTCAGATATGCTATATGACCAAAGCAAACATAAGTTCTTCTTCTTTTATACCGTATACCATATCCATCAAAATCGGAATTAAATCGGGATCATCATTATATGAACCTTTGACTTTTACACCATTTCCAAATAGCCAATTACTTTTTACTTGTAATGACATATTGTCACTTTCTAAAGAATATCCGTTCAATTTGGTTTTTAATTTTATATCAATGTCTCTGTTTTTGAAGGTTCCCTTTATGCCATAACCGCTCCAGGTATCTATAACTTTTAAATCAACAGGAGCATCGCCTATTGTACCGGCAATGGTATGTTTTGACAATCCTTCTTTAACTTTCAGGTTAAGCGCTTTATTGCCGATATTTCCTGTAATAGTGTCTGATTTAAAGAGTTTGCCATCGTGTTTGATATCAAAATTTAAATTATCTACTACACCTGACATCCTACGATTTGTCAACCCCTCGCTGCATTCAACTTTAAAGTTTTTGTCAGCAAATTGCCCGGTTGCTTTTTTTAAATCATTCCCCTTAAAAGATGGTCTAACAGGCATTTGCTTTACTGTAGAGATGAATAATTTTTGAAATTCTTCTTTATTTAAAAGAGTCGCCTGTGCCGGATTCTTTTCATTTGAAACAGCCATACAAACGTAACCATTTTCTAATTCAACTTCTCTTGCCATATAATGCTCACCATCTTTGGTTGTGTATTTTATTATTGGTTTGTTGGTTGGTTTTAGTTTTGGAGAAAACCTGTTTGACATATATTCAACTGAATGCTGACTATTCTTAAATTTTTTATAAGTTTCCAGGTATTCTTTTCTCTTTTGCTGCTCATCCATTGCTTTATAGGCATCTATTTTTTGTTGAGTTTCATACGGGTATAATTTTGTAACCAAAAATCTATAGGAATTTAATTCTAAATCATTCGGGTTAAATTGTCCGTCATATTTTTTTATATTTACACCGTATTTCGCAATAACGGCTTCGAATTCTCTGGCTTTATTGTCATCGTCAATTTTTACAACAATACCGTCTGGTCTTTGCATCATGTTTTTAGGATTAGCATACTTTACTGTTTCTGAACCTATTGCGCGCATAGTTGATGAATCTTTAATTTGGTTAAAAGGAATTATGTAATTACCTTTAAATGACAGATTGCTGACGTTTTGGATACCAGACATAAATAATCTCCTAAAATTTGTTACTAAGTATAATACGCATGAACATAAATAAAATTGCCAGTTTATTACAATATATTAAGTTGAAATTATTTCAATTTCTTTGACATACATACATTCGTTGTATTTTTTATCTGTAATATAGGTAAGTCGGGTAATATGATAAAAAAAATCAACGGGTAATATAATAATTAACATTTAATTACCCAGACACGATCCAGCTATTTACCCGTTTGATTCACACCGGACGGGTTTTTGTTTGTGACAAAACCGTTACAATCACAGTTGACACTGCCTTATGTGCTTGTTACACTTTAATATACAAATGTTAGATAGGTCGGCTGTCTTTAAACGCCGGGGGATGGCAAAAGCTTAGAAATGGCCGGAAAGGCTGCCGGTTTAGTCTTGAACCGCAGAAAAAAGTTAACAGCACCCCTGCTACAGCCCCTCAAGTGAAAGGAAACACAAATGTACGCAATAGTTGAAACAGGCGGAAAACAGTACAAGTTAGAAGAAGGCCGCTACGTTGATATTGAACTTATCGACGGTGAAGAAAATGACAAAGTTGTTTTTGACAAAGTTGTTATGCTTGTTAACGGTGCAAAATCAAAAGTAGGCGCACCTTATGTAGAAAAAGCCTCTGTAGAAGGCAAAATCGTAAAACACGACAAAGCTAAAAAAGTTATTGTATTCAAACAAAGAGCTAAAAAAGGCTACAGAAAAAAACAGGGTCACAGACAGTTCTTTACAAGAGTAATGGTGACAAAAATCAGAACAACTGCCGCTAAATCAAAAGCTGCTGCCGCAGATGCAGAAACACCGGCTGAATAAATTTTACAGGTTCAGTTGTAAAATCTACAAAAATAATTTAAAGGAGATAATAAAATGGCACATAAGAAGGGCGTAGGCTCATCAAAAAACGGTCGTGACAGCGAAAGCAAGCGACTCGGCGTAAAAAAATTCGGCGGGGAACAGGTTCTTGCCGGAAATATTATTGTTCGTCAAAGAGGTACTAAAATTCACCCGGGCAACAATGTAGGTATCGGCAAAGATGATACTTTGTTTGCTCTTATCGACGGAAAAGTCGTGTTTGAACCTCACAGACGTGACAGAAAACAGGTAAGCGTTTACGCTGTATAATAAAATTCTCAAAAATAAAAAGGGCTGTTGTGCATAGCAACAGCCTTTTTTTGATTTATATTATTTTGTCTGAGTGGGACCTCGCTTGTACCCGAAGGGCATCCTGATATTTAGAATTTATCGGATTGTATTGTTGAATGACCTGTCTGAACTTCTTTGTATTTTATCGGTTCTTCCGCACGATAGGTGTTTTGAGGAACGTAGCCGTAAGCTTTTTGGTCTGCAGCTTTAACAAGAGTCATTTTACTGCTTATTGTACGTTCAAAAGTGTCCTCTGTTCTGTAGCCTTTATTATCTATGACAACTTGTTTTTTCAATATTTTTTCAGGAAGATAGCTTTCCTTTTCTCCGTTTAATCCGAGTATTTTGGCATAATAAACAGCGTTTTCTTTAAGCTGTCTAAATCCCGCTTTATACCCGGGTTCCATAGTTTCAATAAGTGAGCGTAAATATGCAAACCCCGGATTCTTCCCCCTGTATGGCAGTGTTCTTGTCATTTTACCAAGATAATTCCCGTTAGGGTCATAAAATTCGCAAGACCGTACGGCTTCTCCTGACGGATATGCTCTGTAGGTAGTGTGATTTTTAGCGATTGCGTGGTTTGCTCTGAGAAATTCTGCTACCGGTGAAAGTTTTTTTACACTCATTTTTTTACTCCTGATATCAAATAATAAACATATTTTTATAATATTCCGCACAGAAAAAATTTGTCAAGATTTCGGATTCGGGACTTGTATGGTAAATTTATTTTTTTGACAAAACAGATAAAAATGGATATAAATAGGTAATGATTATAGAATCTGATATTAAAATTCCTAATCAAATGCTTACAATTATATCTGAACTTGACGAGTTCAAAGGCAGTTGGAAACTTTTAGGACAAATGATGCCTGAAAGGTTAAAGACACTCAAAAAAGCGGCTACTATTGAAAGTGTCGGTGCTTCTAACCGTATTGAAGGAAATAAGCTTACAGATAAACAGGTTGAAAAACTTTTATCAAATATTAAAAAACAGTCTTTTGCAACCGGAGATGAACAGGAAGTTGCAGGATATGCAAGGTTAATGGATACAATTTTTGATGACTATGAAGTTATTCCATTGACAGAAAATTATATTAAGCAGCTGCATAAGATACTTTTGCAATATTCAACAAAAGACGAAAAACAAAGGGGCGAATAAAAAAAAATATCAAACGCTGTTGCAGCTTATGATGAAAAAGGTCAGGAGCTTGGTATAGTTTTTGAAACAGCTACTACTTTTGAAACACCTTTAAAAATGGAAGAACTTGTAACTTGGACAAGAAAAAACCTTGAAGATAAATTTTTCCATCCTTTAATTGTAATCGGGATTTTTATTGTTGAGTTTTTAGCAATTCACCCGTTTGAAGACGGAAATGGCAGATTATCAAGAGCGTTGACTTGTTTATTACTAATGAAAGCCGGTTATACTTATATTCCTTACTGTTCATTGGAAGCAGTTATTGAAGATAACAAAGAAGGTTACTATAGAGCATTAAGACAAACCCAAACAACATTGGGCAATAAAAACCCTGATTTTGAACCGTGGCTGTTATTCTTTTTGAAATCATTACAAAAACAGAAAATAAGGCTGGAATACAAATTAAATCAACATAATATCAGTGCAAATTCAGTGAACTCTGATTTATCCGAACTTGAATATAAAATCTTAAAATACTTTGGTGAAAATGAAAGCGGAACTATTTTAAAACTTGTCGAATATACCCAATCAAATAGAAATACAATTAAAAAAGCCGTTTCAAGTTTGGTCGATAAGAAATATTTGATTTTACATTCAAAAGGACGCGGAGCCTGGTACTCAAAAGGTGATAGCCGTGCATAAACTCTCAGAAGAAGCTTTTGAAAAAGATTTAATGCAAGAATGCAAATCGTTTTGAATAGAGTTCTTATCTCAGGCTAGGAGTGGTACACACTCTGCCGAGTCTAGCATTTTACGACTCTGTCGAACAAACGATTGAGTATCGTTTGTGAGAGGAGCTAAGACAGATACGTAGTATCTGCTTGCCAAGAACTCTAAAAAATGATTAAGTATCGTTTTTTAGAGGTAGGCTAAGTCAAAAGCAAAGCTTTTGCGTGCAGTATAGTTATTATATCGGGGTCAGTTGACTATATGAAATAATTCTAAAATACCTTTACACTGAGGGACTTTGAGGCAAGTTCCCTTTTTCCGTATTGTCCTGTTTCTTTACAACCAAAAGTCGAGGGAGTGGACTTCAACGGACACTTCGTGGACTTTTCAAGTAATTTGGTTTGATTATTTTTGGACACTTTCGGCAGGTTAAAACCTAAACACAAAGCCGCTTTACGGGTAAAATCATTTTAACCGTACAGGATTGAAATGTCCGGTTTAATACATATCCCACATTCGTGGGTTCGAATGGTGCAAAAAAGAGGGCATAAACCCTCTTTTCTATTAGCTTTGGGTGAGGTGGGATTCGAACCCACGACCAATTGATTAAGAGTCACTAGCTAATTAAAAACCATAAAAAATTATAAAAAAATAAAACAAATATATACTTGCATTTTGGGCTATTTACTTTTATAATCTTTTTATAATTTTTTGTATTTTTTTATAAAATTTGTACCTATATTTGTACCTATGGAGAAATAAATGAATCAATTAACAGTTATACAAAACCTTATATATGTTATCAGAGGTCAAAAAGTCATGATTGACCGGGATTTAGCAGAGTTATACGGAGTACCTACAAAACGGTTAAATGAGGCAGTAAAACGTAATATTGAACGCTTTCCAGATGATTTTATGTTCCAGTTGACTGATTCAGAGCAAAAAGAACTGGTCGCAAATTGCGACCGGTTGAAAAATTTAAAGCATAGTTCCTCTAATGCTTATGCTTTTACTGAACACGGTGTAACAATGCTATCAAGTGTTTTGAACAGCAAAAAGGCAATAGAGATTAACATACAGGTTGTACGTGCTTTTATAGCCTTAAGGCAGTTTGCATTGGAAAATAACGAAATAGCAAAACGACTTACCGAGCTGGAGCATTATTTTATGGAACACTGCAAAGATAATCAGGCTGAAATGCAAAAAATTTATAACGTATTAGGCTTGCTTATGGATAGAACAAAACCCAACAAAATCGGTTTTAAGGCGGACTAATGGCAACTATAACAGAAATTAAAAACAAAAATGGCAGTATCAGCTACAAAGTAATTGTAAGATACAAGGGGGTGTTTCTTACAAAAACATTCCCAGTTAAAGGAAATAGAAAAAAAACTGTTGAAAATCAGGCTATGCAATGGGCACTGGATATTGAAAGTCAAATTGATAGCGGCAACTACAGAAAAGAAAAAAGGCAGCACAATTACACTGTTTCAGAAGCTATAAACAAATACATTGCAGAAGGCAACCCGAAAAAAGCCGAAAATACACGAAGAAAATACATAAGTGCTTTGGAATGGTTTAAAAAAGAGATTGGCTCTATACCTATTAAAACGCTTGAACGTTCCGACCTGAAAACATGCCGGAACAAGCTGCAAAAAAAACACAAAGTAGTCCCGATAAAAGGCAAGCCCGGAAAAGGCAAAGTAACAGACAAATTTATATCAAACTCATGTGTGAATCGTTATTTAGCTTATTTTAGTACATTTTTAACCCATTGTGTTGATGAGTATGAGATTATAAAAGCCAATCCTATGATTGGTGCAAAGCTGAAACTAAAAGAAAATGAACCCCGTAAACGCTGGCTAAAAGAGCTTGCAGAACGTCAAACACTTTTACAGGCATGCAAAGATACTGATTATGAGTTATATTTGTGTGTTTTGTTTGCCCTTACGACAGGAGCGAGAAAAAGCGAAATATTAAATTTAACGTGGGAAAATACAGGTCTTGAAAACAAAGCTATTTACTTTTTAAACACTAAAAACGGTGAAGACAGAACGATACCAATACCGGATTTATTGTTTAATGAATTAAAAAATTTTTATGAACAAAGCAAAACAAAAAAAATACAACGGTTAAAAGACAATTATTTGTTTGTGCACTCTGACGGAAAGCAAAAATTATATTTGATTGACAAACTCTATCCTAAAGTTGTTGGTAAGTGGACATCCGCACAAAAATATGAAAAAATCACATTTCACGGATTACGTCATACATACATTAGTATCGCCTCTCTGTTAGGCTTTAATACTTCAATCGTCAAAAAAATTGTAGGGCATAAATTCGATTCAGTAACAGGCGGCTATACTCATGCTGATTGTGATAGCCTTAGAAAGCCTATGAATGAGATAGCTAATTTTATGTTATCTGGTGAAAAATACGAAAACCTGAGAAAACCTGAAATTCAAAACTACTTAAATGAACATTAAATACATTCGATACTAAAAAAATTCAAACGAAAGCTACGGAGATATGCAAATGAGAAAAGCAGTGATAAATTATTATGATTTGTTATTAAAACTTAAGCAATATGATTGTGAGCTAGAAGTAATAGAAGAAAACGAAAAATATCGTGAATTAGATGTTTTACAAACAGAAATTAAATCATATATATTCGCAAATAATATACTTAAAAAAGATTTTATAGAAAGTGTGAGAGCGTACCATTCTTCATTAGAACAGAATGAAATTAAGCAAAAAATAGAAAAAATATATAATGAAATCAAGGTAATTACAAATAAAAATTTAGAAATACAAATAGATTATTCTGAAATAAGAAATAATATAATATTGGCAGAATTAAATGATTTTGATGTTATCGATTACCCAGAATTTTTTTATTATCCATCCGTTATACTTAATAAATTGGATAAGCACGGACAGCTATATAATAAACCTTTAACAGGCGATATTTTACAATTGTACTATTCAATATTCAAAAAAAATCCCATGGGCTTAGAGATGAATAGTCTTTTAACAAATGCAGCATTTGCTTTTTGGGCACGTGAAGAATCTATATCATTTGAAGATGAAAGATTCCATTTTTATTTTTTAATTGCAGCTATTCATCAGGTTTTAAAATCCTTACAGATGTCTGTAGAAACGGCAATATACATTGACTATTACTCATTACCTGAAAAACTATTGAACAAAAATTTTGAAACGATTAAAACATATAAAAATAAAAAGAACAAACCTGGTTTTATAGATGAAAAAAGCGAGATATTATGATTAAGAAAAATTCTTCCTAATAATTCATATAAGAACATTGGTGCTAATATG
>CALUQS010000085.1 GCA_944322975.1 Candidatus Gastranaerophilales bacterium | reverse complement strand
GAATAAGAGGAATATGGTTTATTGCGCCAGCGGAGGTTTTTTCTACGGTTGAATTGACCTGCGCATTGCGTCTGGAGGGAATAATAACAGCATCAAAACCCGCGCATGCGGAGGTTCTTATTATTGCGCCGAGATTGTGAGGGTCTTCTACTCCGTCAAGTATTATTACTCTTGAATATCCGTCTTTTGGGGTGTTTAAAAATTCGTACAAATCAGTATAAGAAACGGGAGAAACAAACGCGACAACCCCCTGATTGGCTGTATTGCTATATTGAACAAACCGTTCTTTCGGTACAAATTGAAATACAACAGAGTTATTTTTTGCAAGTTCAATTATTTCTTTGACTTTGGCATCATTTGTAATGCTTTTTGAAATAATAATTTTGTTTATTCTTGACGGATTTTTATATAACGCTTCTGTTACGGCGTTTTTTCCGTATATATAATCGTTTTGGGGTAATGTATTTTGATTTTTCATATACACCTTTTGGATGGTTTTTGATTTTTTGTTGCCTTAATAATTATACTATACTATAATTGTATAGGTTTATAAAAAATCTAGTGTTAAAGAATTTGGAATATTGGAATTAGTAAATGAATAACTTTTTAGCAAAATTTAAACCGGATACTAAAGTTACAGTTGGTATTTCTGTATCGCCGAATGTTGGTTTGGAACTTATTCAAATAGATCCGTCAACAAACAAGATTGTTAAATACGCAAGAAGAGACTTGCCGTATAATTTTTCGACAAGAGAAATCGAAGATTATACAGAGTTTAAGCAGAATCTTCAGGATTTGTTTAACGAAGTCAGAATCTTGCCGCAAAACGCAAAGGCTGTTTTGAACTTGCCCAGTGTTGCTTTCGGGCATGACTTTTTACCGACAGTACTTGATGACGAAGGTGTAACAACAGCTCTTATTTCGACGATTGAAGAAAATTACCTTTTCAAAAAGAACACTCCGCTTGTAAGCTGGGTTGATGTAAAGGAAAATAACCGTACGGAAAAAAGATGCGTTTTGTATGCTGCTATTCAAGAAGAAGTTGTTAATGTTATTCAACAGATATTTACAGACCTCGGTGTAACATTAATTGCAGTAGAAAACACATATTCTTCAATTATAAAAACATTGCAATATACACAGATTGGTGATGATTTTGCAATGTCACACGGCGGATGGAATATTCTGCTGGTTTCTCAAAACAGCTATGCCGTATTTTCAATGCTCGGGTATACGGTTATTGATTATTTTGAAGAACCTCTTGCTATTAAATCTTTTAATAATGATGAGGTTTATGTTGCTATTTCTCAATCAGCAAGAACCGTACTTGATAAATTCCCGACAGATAAGCTTTTAATAGTTAGTGAATCTAACGATGTCAGTGCAGAAATCCTTGCAATGCAGCTTAACCAGCCGGGTGATGTGAAATTTTTGGAATGCAACCAGTATGCCAAAGATTCAATTTTAACAGTTGATTTAAACATATTGCCGCATTATGTAAAAGCTATCACTCCCGAGGCAATCGGTGCTGCTATATATAATTACAGAGATTTCAGTTTAAAACTGAATTTCTTGCAACAAACAGACTACAAAGCACCCGATGTTATAAGAATCGGCGGGTTTGACCTTACACAACCCCAGCTTGTTGCGTATGTTACTGTTATTTGTGCAGCAATTCTTCTTGTTTGCTTTGGCGCAAGCAAAGCAGTTGAGGCATATCTTGCTAAATTACAAACTCAAAATTCAGAACTCGATTCGCAGCAGCAGACACTGGATTCTGAATTAAAAGAACTGCAGCGTACAAAGACAGGCATGGATATTTATACGGCAGCTAAAAAGATTGATGCAGGGTTGCAGTCTAAAGTTAAATATTTCTATGCAATAGGCGCAGATATACCTGCTCAGGTCTGGTTGACTTCTTTCTATGCAGATTCAAGAGGGGCATATGGTATAAAAGGTTCTACAGTTGCTGTGGATGATGTTTATCTGTTCTTTAGAAATATTAAATCACAGGTTCCTGAATCTGATTTGATACTTTCAAGTTTAAGTGTTGATGATGAAGGCGGTGTTTTAGATATAGATGTTGCTAAGGATCTTGTTTATTCGTTTGAATTGACAAATAACGGGTTCAAGGGAGTTAAACTGGTTGATCCTAACGAAGCAGCCAAACCTAAATTAGATAAAAACGGCAGGCCCATTATTGACCCAAAGGTTCCAGCCTTGCCGGCTAATTTACCTTCAACCTAGTAGTTTAACCTAATCAATGTATGAAAGGGCTTTTTAAAAGTGAACGATAATCAAAAATTGATGTACATATTTATAATACTGTTTTGCTTGGCTATAGGCTTGTATTTGATTATACCTAAGGTAAACGAGTCTTATACCACTTATAAGCAAATTCAGGAAAAACAGGTAAAGGTGCAAAAAACTCAAACGCAGATTGATGAGTTAAGAGCACAGAAACTTGCATATGAAAAACAGGAAAAAAGTGCAACAAAACCTGTTTATAAAACAGATGTAGCCTCGCTTGATCCAATGGCGTCTTTCGGTATTATGTTTGAAGATGTTATTCAAGCGGCTAAGTACAACGGTTTAAAATTACGTTCAATTGAATATGCCCAAAATCCGCCGGATGATATAGTTTCACAAAATGTGCAGAGTGATTTCAATGTTTGTGCGGTTAAAATGCAGTTAATCGGCTCTTACGCACAGTTCAGATCATATTTTGATGATATTGCTAATTATCCTTACCTGATAAATTTGGATAAAATCAGCATTTTCCCTTATGAGGGTGATAAAAAAATATTAATAGCAGACGTTCAGGTTAACCTTTATGCTGAAAAGAATGCAGAACAGAAAGCTGCTTTCGAAGCTGCAAGAGCTGCTGAAAATCAGGGCGAT
Organism: Candidatus Gastranaerophilales bacterium; assembly: GCA_944322975.1. Lineage (GTDB taxonomy): Bacteria > Cyanobacteriota > Vampirovibrionia > Gastranaerophilales > Gastranaerophilaceae > Limenecus. Next base: position 35,171 of record CALUQS010000085.1, on the reverse strand, counting down.
GAGGCTGTAGAAGGTACTGCCGCTGCAGGTGCAATCCAAGGTGCTGCACAGTAAATAAATAAGGACTGATTATGCAAAATTTACCCGGTCCCTTTCTGCAGCGCAGCTGGATAGGTTCTGTAGAAAATTATAACAATGCACGAATAGTCATGCTTGGCTTACCCTTTGACGGAACATGTTCTTACCGTCCGGGCAGCAGATTTGCGCCGGAAAGATTAAGGCTTGCAAGCTGGGGGCTGGAAGATTATTCTCCGGTATTTGACAAACATCTTGATGAGGTAATGTTTTATGATGCCGGTGAGCTGGAGTTCCCTTTCGGCAACACAATAAAAACCCTTGAAGTTATTGAAGACAATGCACGTGCTGTTTTTAATGATAATAAAAAGTATTTGGGAATAGGCGGCGAACATCTTGTAACACTGCCTGCGCTGAAGGCTTGTAAAGAAAAATATGATAATCTTGCTGTTATCCATTTTGATGCGCATACAGATTTAAGAGACGATTATCTGGGTGAAAAATTTTCTCATGCCTGCGTGATGAGAAGAATAGGTGAAATAATTGGTTTTGAAAATATAAAACAGATAGGTATTCGTTCAGGTTTAAAAGAAGAATTTGAATTGATGAAGAAATTTAATACGCTTGTGAATAATTCTTCTGATTTAGATGTATTGAGCGATAAAAAGATTTTTCTGACAATTGATGTTGATGTTTTAGACCCTTCTGTTTTGCCGGGTACAGGTACACCTGAGCCGGACGGAATGTTATACAGAGAACTTGCACAGTGGATTAAATTCCTTAAAAAGTTTGATATAGTCGGCGCAGATATAGTTGAACTTTCTCCTGACTATGATAAAAGTGAAGTTTCTACGGCAATAGTCTCAAAAATCGTCCGTGATGTGTTAATGATTTTATAAACATCTTATTAGACCACTACATTTATATCTCATTATATTTGTATTAAAATTCTTTATATAACAATAAAGGAATTTTTTATGAGTAATAAACCCGTTGTCGCCGTTGTTGGAAGACCGAATGTAGGCAAATCAACTTTTGTAAACAGGATTGTTGGTTCCCGGCAATCAATTGTTGATGACCAGCCTGGAGTTACGCGCGACAGAATATATTTTGATGTGGAATGGCAAAATAAACAATTTACGCTAATCGATACCGGAGGTATTATCCCCGGCGACGAGGATGAAATCATGCTAAACATTTTTACGCAGGCAAAAGTAGCCTGTGATGAGGCTGATAAAATTATATTTCTCGTGGACGGAAAAGAAGGCATAAACCCTGTTGATTACGATATAGCAAATGTTTTAAGAAGAAGTAACAAACCTGTTTATCTTGCAGTAAACAAAATTGATGCGCCGGAACATTTTAACAATATAGCTGATTTCTATGCACTTGCCTCGGGTGAACCGCATCCTATTTCCGCTTTGCATGGTTCAGGCGGTGTAGGCGACTTATTAGAAGCAATTACACAAGACTTTGTTGTTGATGAAAGTGAGACAGACACGGATATTATTAAACTTGCAGTTGTGGGCAAGCCTAATGCAGGTAAATCATCTATAGTTAACGCTCTTTTAGGCGAAGAAAGAGTTATTGTAAGTGACGTGTCAGGCACAACGCGTGACAGTATTGACTCTAAAGTCAAATACGAAGGAGAAGAATTTATACTGGTTGATACAGCCGGTATCAGAAAAAAAGCAAAAGTAGACTGGGGTGTTGAAAAATTTGCCGTAGACAGAGCAATAAGAGCTATTAAAGATTGCGATATAGCAGTGTTGGTCATAGACTCAGTTGACGGTTTAACGGATCAGGACAAAAAAATTTCGCAAATTGTTGTGGAATCAGGCAAGGGGTTAATTATTGCCGTAAACAAATGGGATTTGATTGAAGACAAAGACAAATCAGACCCCACTGCAAAATATACCCAAAAACTAATGCACGATGCTCCGTTTTTGGATTTTGCCCCCAAAATATTTATCAGTGCAAAAACTAAACAAAGACTTGTGAATATTTATAAACAGTCAAAAGAGGTTTACGCACAGTGTACAAAACGGGTTTCAACAAGCATTTTAAATAAAGTGCTCTTGGAAGCAATGGCAATGAACCCTCCTACAACTAAAAAAGGTAAAAAATTAAGGGTATACTACGCAACCCAGGTTAGAACAGCTCCGCCTACTTTTATTTTATTCGTTAACGATGAGGATTTAGTACAGGACAGCTACAAACGGTATCTTGAAAATAAAATGCGTGAGGCTTTCGGTTTCTTTGGTACTCCGGTTCGCATGTCCTTTAGAGAAAGAAAAGAAAAAAACAGTTAATTGTATGTGCGTATAATGAAACATCTATTTAAAGATTAAATGCTTAAAAGAATGAGATTAATTAAATGATTTAGAACATTTTTCTTGAATATCTAATGCAATATCTTTTGCAAATTTTTCTTTGAGTCCTATATTTTTTGCCACGGCTAGAATATCATCTAAAGTCGGATTTTTGCCCTCGCCATTAATTGTTGTCGCGTGTTCTCCATTAAATGAAAAACTGTAAGTCAAATCATACGCAGGAGATAAGTGCCATTCATTTTTTATATCATCATATAGAAAAGAAAAATTCTTTGAATGGTCATCTCTGTTGTTTGCAAATACATTAAAGCACATTAGCCTGAACAATTGCTCAACATCCTGATAATTTCTTGTTAATTCGAGTGTTAATTTCATCAATGTATTATAGTCAAGATTAGGAAGCCTGTGACTTGTCTCTAACAGTCCGCTAACTGATGTCATATGAACTTTTTTACCGTTTTTGCGATCAAACCTTTTTATCCCAAAATATCCTGAACAAATTTTAGAAGGGAAAAGTCTTGTCTCAGTCATATTTATTCCGCAATTTTTGGCACACAATGAATATTGATATTCTTTTTCTCCTATATTTTTAGGATCAGATGATGATGGGAACTTAATAATCCAGTCTTCGTTATCAATAGATGTCAAAATCTTTGGTCTTGCACCACCAGATGAGCCTCCTAAGAAAAAAAGTTCATCCAAATTTTCTGAATTTTGCGATTCTAATATCTTTGAACACTCTTGAGCAAGAATATCATAATCAGAAATATTATTTTCTGATTCAAATCTATGTTCCGGTTTATAAGTTAAAGCTCCCATACCACTTTCTTGAACAAGAGCAAGTCGATTGAGGTTGTCAATTTCAGCAGGGTTAATTTTATTTTTCAAAAATAACCTGTCAACAAGTAATCTCCCCCAACCATCAGGCAAACTATCATTAAAAACTCCAAATAATCCGCCAAATGGATCGTATTTTGGAATAAAGACTTTCTTGATGAGCGGTAAACTAAAAGGCGAAATACAAAACCCATTATTCAACCAACCTGAATCATATTCAAAAGCAACAACTTTATCAGGAGTTTTAGCCAAAGTACCAACTAAAATATCGTTATAAAAAACTTTTAAATACTTATAGTTATCCATTTATAACCTCATCAATTGAGTTGTAGTTTTTTTGCGTGAATAAATTTTCCAAATCCTGCTCCAAATTAAGTGCAATTAGTATTTTTATAAAAGAATTCAAAGAAATTTCATACTTAGATTCAAACCTTTTAATGGAACCAAGACTAACACCTGATTTAGTTGCTAGTTGAGCTTGTGAAATTTTAAGTTTTTTCCTATATTGCTTAATTTTCTCAACCAATTCATTCGCTATATCATTAGGAGTTTTAGGGTTAAAGGAAAAATCGTTCATAGATAATATATTATACTATTTTTGTTAAAAAGTCAATATTTAGATAATATATTATCCAACATTTAATAAATCGAAAAATACAACAAAATGAAGTTGTGTTGTATTTTTTTGCTAAATGTATGGTGGGAGTGGTGGATGATTTTTTGCAGGCAAAATGTATTTTTGAATGTTGCAGATTTTTTCACATGTTGTTTTATTTCGTGTTTCTAAGCCCTATGAGATTGCCATGTTCGGAACATTCAGTCAGATTATTCCTCCGCTTTACACGCATTAAAAAAGGAACCTTACGGTTCCCTTGTCTTTAATGGTGGGCCGCAGTGGACTCGAACCACCGACCTCACGCTTATCAGGCGTGCGCTCTAACCACCTGAGCTAGCAGCCCCCACATTTTTATTTACTTTTCACGTGCTCAGGTAGTTAGAGCGCCGTGCGCATAATTTAACTTCGAAAGCTTCGCTTTCCGGGGCACCTGAGCTAGCAGCCCCACTGTTTTGCATTTACAAAAGTATCATAGACAAAAATTGAAATCAAGCTTTTTATTAAAAAATTTGGCTCAAAAATCTTATTCATATTTATATAATCAAGCTATAACCTGAAAAGCTGCTATATATTAGCAGCTTTTCAGGTTTAAAACATTTAATAATCGAAAAACTATTATTTATTCTTCCGAGCCTGTCGGGCGCAGGATAATAATAGAATTGATATTCAACTGAACAAAGTCATGGAATTCTGTTCTTCTGTTAGGCAATTGTCTGTAAGAAACCTCACAATCTTTTATTGCAACAAAACGTTTCTTCCCGTTTAAAATATCAGAAAGAACTCTGCTTCTTTTACCGATTTTTGGCATAAACACATAGCCCTTAATCTCGTAATCCTGAGTAATTACAAGAACACGTTCGGACCATACACCGTTGGTAAAATCGTCGTTTCCCAATTCTTCAATCTCAAATGGTTCATATTCTTCTGGCATTTTTTCTCCTTGTAATTAACTCTGTCTTAATTTTTTTATGATAACTGGTAAGATTGGAACAACGGCAGATACAATGCCAGTGCAAGGAACATTACTATACTACCGATTACGATAAGCATTAACGGTTCAATCATTTTTGTCAATGCATCAATAATATCATCCAATTTTTTATCGAGGAACTTAACACTCTGGTCGAGCAATTCGCCCAATTTACCGGTTTGTTCACCTGTTGCAATCATAAACAGTACCATTGAAGGCATGATATTAGCAGCCCTTAACGCTGTAGAAAGGTGAACACCTTGTTGAACTTTGGTAATTGATTCGGTAATTTTATTCTTAATTGTTCTGTTATCAAGCGTCAAATTCCCAAGGTGCAAACAGTCAACAATAGGAATACCGGCCTCGTAAGCTACGAACATAACCGTAATGAAGTTTGAAAAGTTTGCATATTTTAACATATCACCAACCAGCGGCACCTTAAGAAAGAAATCGTCCAAAATTCTTCTTGATGTCGGGTTTTTAAACGCCATATATATCAAACCGCCGATTGCAAAAGGCGCCATCAATGTTAAATACCAGTATTCCTTCAAAAATTCACCTAAATCAATACAAATTTGAGTAAATATAGGCAATTTTGCTCCTGACTGGTCAAACATTTCTTTAAATGCCGGGAATACAAACATTAACATAACTACAACTACGATTATTGCCAGAACAATAACGAAACACGGATAAATCAAAGTACCGATAACACGACCTCTGATATTAGCCTGTTTTTTAAGCAGTTCTGCAAGACGGTCAAGAGTTTTTTCCATTTCCCCGGAATCTTCACCGGCTTTTGTCAAACCAACATAAATACTTCCGAATATTTCCTGATACTTTGCAACTGTATCTGCAAATGTTGCACCTGCAATAACCTGTTTTCTGATTTCTCTCGCGAGCAATCTGATACGTGATGATACAGCATCTTTTTCAAGGAACACAAGACCTTCGATAATAGGTACACCGGTTTGTATCAACGTTCTAAATGTTCCCGTAAAGTCAATGAGTTCCTGCAATGATAGCGGACTTAGCCTGACTTTTGGCGCAGAAACCTTTTTATTTTCATCAAATACTTTTGTAGGAACAAGACCAAGCTGTCTAATCGCTTCACGGGCAGCTTTTACGTCTTCGGCTTCTATTTTACCGTTTACGATTTCTGATCCGTTTCTTAATGCTATATAGTTAAATATTGTCATAATATTACCTGTGCTTATTCACTAATTGGACCGAGTACACGCAGATACTCGCTGATTGTAGTTTCGCCTCTTAAAATGTGCCCGAGACAAGATGTTTGCAGTGTTTTCATACCCATGCCAACAGCAGCCTCTTCAATTTCTACGTCGTGAGCTGAATGTGCAATCATCTTTTTAATTTCTTTGTTAATCAACATTGCTTCATAACAACCGATACGGCCTTTATACCCTTCGTTGTTGCAGTCAAAACAGCCTTTAGGTCTGTATATTGTTCTTTTCATGAACTCTTCCTGTTCTTCAGGAGTTGCAACAACAAGTCTCGCCTCTTCGATAGTTGCATGGTACGCTTCTTTACATTTAGGACAGAGTCTTCTTACAAGACGTTGTGCTACAATACCCGTCAAAGTTGAAGATATAAGGTAATCGGCAGCACCCATCTGAATCAAACGTGTGATAGTTGCAGCAGCCGAATTTGTGTGCAGTGTACTTAACACAAGGTGACCTGTCAAAGCAGCTGCAATAGCTGTTTCTAATGTCTCAAAGTCACGAATCTCACCGATAAGTATGATATCAGGGTCCTGTCTTAAGATAGCTCTCATACAAGAAGCAAATGTGATACCCGCTTTAGGGTTAACCTGCGACTGGTTCAAACCGTCAATCTTAATTTCTATCGGGTCTTCCAGTGTTGTAATGTTAACGCCTTCGTTATTCAAACTTTTCAAAATAGAATAAAGTGTTGTTGTTTTACCTGAACCTGTAGGCCCTACAGCGAGGATGATTCCGTTAGGTGCAGCCACCATCTTATTTATTCTTGCCAGATCCTCTTCTGTTGCGCCGGATAGTTTAATAATTCTGTCTTCCGTCTTAATACTTGCAGCCGGCGCCAAGATACGGATAACCATCTTTTCACGGCCGGACACCGGCAAAGTGTTAATACGGAAATCGTAAGAAACACCTTTGTATTTAACAGTAAACGTACCGTCTTGCATCCTTCTGTGTTCGGCAATATTCATTCTCGCAAGAACTTTAAAACGTGCAATCAAGGAAGTTTCTACCTTGCTCGGCAAATCAAGAACACGTCTTAAGATACCGTCAATACGATATCTAACCGTATAACAATCAAGTCTCGGCTCAATGTGAATATCGGATGGCTTCATATCAATACCGTCCGGAATAATTTTTGTTGCAAAGTTTGCAACAGAACCGGAGGTATCTTCAAGTTCTCTTTCTACCTGTTCCCATAGAGATTCTTCAACTTCAAATTCGAGGGTTTCTTCCTCGATTTTACGCATAATCTCTTTGGTTTCTTTTCTTGCACGGCCAAAATATTTGGTCATGCAGGATTTGAATTCCAAATAGCTCATCAAATAAGGACGCGGGCGCATACCTGTCAGATAAACTATTTCTGTCAGAGCTTTTTTATTGTTAGGATTTACCATCCCAATATCTAAAGTCTTGCCGTCAGTAGCAAGAGGCAGTAATAAATTTTCTTTAATAAAATCTTCCGGTATAAGTCTGATAGTAGACTCTAATACATTGAGCTGTTGAGAAGTAACAGGAACAAAGCCCTGCTGCGCAGCAAGGGCATCTTTTAGCTGATCAACAGTAATAAACCCCATTGAAACAAGTGTTGACCCGATTGGAGTAGCTGTTTTTTTAGAAGCTGTAAGAGCCTCAACCAGCTGTTCGTTAGTTAATATACCCTGCTCAATTAAGATTTCACCAATACGTTTTTTGGGTGCATTCTCTACAATATTTGTATTATTTGAACGTTGAATCTGTTCATTTGTTTGCGGAGCACTTTCCGGAACTTTCTGACTTTCGGTATCTTGCTGCACCTCCACTTGAGAAGACTCACGTTCGGTGTTTTGCTCACTGTCCACAGGTTGAATCTCCGGTTCTGAAAGCTCTTCTGCAGGCAATGTCAGGTCAATATCCGGAGGAGAAATAATTTCATCAGGACTTTCTCCGGGCAGCAAAACTCTTTTTGTTTCTTTTTTCGGCTGCACTTTTGGTGAATCGCTTTCAGCTAAAGATTCAAGAGAATCATCCGAATTTTTTATATAGTACTCGCTTATGTAATAATCTAAAAAGTCTGTAAAACTTGCTGCATCAAACGAAATAAATTTTACGGCGGCAGAATCTTTTGCAGCGACAGCCTTAGAAATAACAGATTTATCAGAACCCTCTTTTATAACAACAAACAAAAAACCGGATTGCTTATTTATTGGCACAAAATTATATTCCAATAAATCGTCTTTTGTAAAAAGCTCTGAAAATTTAGGATTTATATTAGATTTTATTTTATTTATGGTATCAGTATTCATTTCAGCCGCAATTCGTATCCGTTAAAAACAAGTTTTATTTTATATTATCCTGCCTGAATAAACAGGCAGGATAATACTCCCAAAATTAATTATAAGTTTTCACCTGCAGAAGCAACATCTTCTGTATCTTTGATAATGTGAGGAGTTATCATGATAACCAGCTCACTTTTTGTGTTAGAAGTAGTTGTACTTCTGAAGATTGAACCAATAACCGGTAAATCTCCGAGTAACGGCAGTTTTGAAATATCTTTAGTTTCTTCTTCCTGTATTAAACCGCCGAGTACGAGAGTTTCACCATCTTTGATTCTTATATTCGATAATTCGAGGTTTCTTCTCTGCAATAAAGTTGCTGCAATATATTGAGTAGAACCATATTGGCTTGGTGACCAAATCTGCTCTTTGATAGTCGAATATTTCGGCATAAGGTTCAAAGTAACATAACCGTCCGGGCTGATAAACGGAACTAGTTCAACAGAAATACCGTTATCTTCTCCGATTTCGTATGTTCTTGATACACCGGCTGAGCCTGTTGTACCTGCAGTCATGATTTCTTCATCTGTAGATTTGATATAGTCTGATGTAAGGTCAATTACTGATTTTTTACCGTTTGTAACCATAACTTTCGGATTAGCAAGCATTCTGCCTTTGCCGTTTTTAATCAGGTAATTAATTGTCCAGGCAACTGTCTTTTTGCCGTGATATCTAAAATAGTCAGTAACGAAATTCTGATATTCTTTGCTGCCATCCTGGGACGTAACCGCATTTTGCTCGGATAATAATGGGAAAGGACGACCGGTAAAGTAAATAGCAGATGAACTTTGACCGTTGTGATATGGCGCTAACCCCTTTTCTCCGTCAAAAGAAGTTGAAAAGAACGGAGTCAAAAGCGTCCAACTATTTTGGAAATCTTTTGAACCAGATTCAGATAGTTCTACAATTTGGACCTCAACATAGGCTTGGGGCTGTTTCTTATCATTAGCCTGAATAAATTCACGAACCATCTGAGCCTGTGCTTCAGAACCGCCTGTTATGCTAATTGTACCTTTTTGAGGGAAATATGTGATAGATAAAGAATTTCCTTCTAAAGAAACTAATCCGCTTGCTGCCACATCACTTTTTACGGAACAAGCAACAACGCCCTCACCTAAAGAAATGCTGTCAGAAAGAGACGTACCGCGGGTTAGTCCGCCGCCGCCGCTGCTGCTGCCGCTGCCGCCGCCTAATTCAGCAGCACCGCCTGTCATAAAGCCGCCATAACCGCCGTCGTCCTTAACTTTTGATGATGACGGAGATGTTGAAAACAGTGATGAACATACAAGTTCAGCCATTTCCTTCGGTGTTGTATGGTTAACGCGGAAGGAAACCATTCTTGGAGGTACATCAAATTTAGCCGCAATCTTTTGAGCCATTCTGTAGTCATTTACAGTACCAAAAACAATTAACTCATTTGTTTGCGGATTTGTTACAACAATTTGACCGTTCGACAAACCGGGTCTGTTTCTTGTAAATATATTACTGTTTAAGAAAGCAGCAATTTTAGAAGCATCCGCATATTTAACCGGAATTGTCATCATATTTTGTTTTGTCATATCAGAAGACATACTTGCTTGTCTTGACATAACAACAAGAGTGCCTTTTTCCAAAAAATAAGTTAAATCATTAGCCTGCAAAATCATTTTAAATGCGTCATTTAAAGTAACATTTACAAGGTCTAAAGTAACTGTTCCGTTAACAGAACTATGGAAAATGATATTCAATCCCGCTTTATCGGCAATCATTCTCAAAGTTTGTTTCAGGTCGGATTCTCTTAAAGAAACGTTAATTTTGCGATCACCGTTTGTAAGAGATACCGCACCGTCTAAAGGTATATTACCCGAGTTTTTATACTCTGTTCTTAATGCAGGTCTTGATACAGATGCCTGCATTGCTGCGCTTGCCGATGCACAATAACCTAATGTTACAGCCAGAGCAAGTGTACATGCACCTGCGGCTGCCAGATAGCTTTTTGTTCTTTTTTGTTTTTTGTCAATAAACATTTATTGATGACTCCTATTAATTATTTGTATTTAGTTAATATTGATAGCATTTTTTGCTTCTTGATTATAAGCTCCGCCGAATTTGCTGGAAAGGTTGGAAACAGGGTTCAATTCAATAGTGCCTCCAACAGATTCTCCTACCGTAGCCTGATAAATATTTGAATTATATTTTATAGTTACGGAATTCTTTGTTATATCCATAATCTGGTAGCCGTTAACAGCATCGCCTTTGTGTACCAGATAATCAACTCCGCCGATATTAACAATTGCAGAAGGTCTTGAACCGTCATACATGATACCGGAAATTTTTGTTTGTACTACATCCGTTAACGCAGGATCTTCAACAGGAATTTCAGACGGCGGCGCAATCAAATCAAACTTCGGTGCTTCCATCTGTGCAACCTTTTCTCCGTACGGAACAAAAGGATCAACTCTTCCTCCTGCAGCAACCGGTATAGTAACACGTTTTGCACCAAAACCGAACTGTTTATTTTTTGCTTCATCAATTTGTTTTTTAAGCTCTGCTCTTTGCTGAGGGTTTAAAGAAGTATCTGTTGCAAGTCTTTCTTGTGCAATTTTTATTTTTTCTTCTTCAGTTTTGGCAACTTTAGCTTTGTCAGCCTCATCTGCTTGTGAATTATCACCTTCAGCCGGTGTTTCCAAATTTACATCAACAGTGGCGGTCTTGTCGTCAACTGCAGCTGCATCCGGTGAAGGAGCAGGCGCTGTTTGTGCTTGTTGTGCCTGATCATAAAAATAATCACCTGCTGACTGCTCCGGAGCGGCAGCCGGCTGCATAAATTTTTTGTAATAGAACAAACCGCCGGCAGCAGCAGCAATAAGAACAAGAATAATAACAAAAATCAAACCGCCGCCTTTTTGTGCAGGTTGCGCGGATGGTCTTTGAGCACTCTGTTGCTGTTGATACTGCGGCTGTTGACTATCGTTGTTTACATTTGCTGCAGCACCCATTACTGCCCCGTCAAAAACATCCATATCCGGAATGTTACCGTTAACAGATGCACCTTGTCCCTGTGACATTGACGGGTCACTATAGGCACTCATGTCTAAAAAGTCGTCATTGCTGCCATCAGCAGATACATCTGCCGCATCTCCAAATGAAAATTCCTGATTAGAGTTATTTCTGTCATTGTTGTCAGAAAATGCATCGAAACTTTCATATATATTTGAGTCGTCTAATTCTCCAAACATTTACACTCTCTTTTTTATACTTCTTCTCGTAACCTTAATTCTGATTTTAGAGCTTTAGTATGTTATTGATAACATACTAACAGCCTATTTTAATATAATTTTATTACAGTAATAAAAATTAGGCAAATTTTTAGCAGAATATTCTCCATTTAGTGTACCAGTTTAATAAAAATTTTTGTATATTTTTGTTACAAAAACTTGTAAAACGTTATGCTACGGCGTTTTTTATAAATTTTATTATTTTGTGACTGTCAGGTATTTTTTTACAACATATCCACTATAAGTATTAAAAATTGCAATAAACTTGTCATGATTTTTTAATATTTGATACAGCCTCCGGACTTAACGAGCACAGCATAATAAAATAATCCCAGTCAGAGCGGTATACCTAAAGAGTACGCTCAAAACTTATCAGGTTTCTTTATTGTGAGTTTTGTAACCCTGTCTAAATAACGACACAGCAACCCATGTCTTTTACATTACAAACCATGATAACAGCGACTGATTGCCTGAAGGAATAAACATAAAAAAGCCCCTTATATTTAAAAAGGGGCTTTTTGTTGATAAAAATTTATATTTTATTCATTAAAATCGTGATGTTGTCTTTTTTCTTCCACACGTTTCATTATTTCTTCAAATTCTTCTTCATCAAGGGTTTCACGTTCAAGAAGTTCTTTTGCGATAACTTCTAACATGTCTCTGTTGCCTAACAAAAGCTCTTTGGCAAGGTTATATCTTTCATCAACTATTTTTTTAACTTCTCTGTCTATATCAGCTGCAATTTCTTCCGAGTAGTCTCTTGAGTGGCCGAAATCTCTACCCATAAACACATGTTCTTCGCTCTTGCCGTAAGCCATGTTACCCATTTTGAAAGACATTCCGTAAGTTGTGACCATATTTCTGGCTGTAGCCGTTACTTTCTCTAAATCATTTTGGGCGCCTGTGGTAATTGAATCAGGGCCGTATATAATTTCTTCAGCAACACGTCCGCCTAAAAGCATTGTGATTCTGTCTAACAATTGGGATTTTTTAAGTGTCAGATGGTCTTTTTCCGGAAGTGTCATTGTTACCCCGAGAGCCATACCTCTTGGTATTATTGACACTTTATGCAGAGGGTCGGTATTTTTAAGCAATTTTGCCAGAAGTGCGTGTCCGACCTCATGATAAGCAGTATTCTCTTTTTCTTCATCAGATATAATTCTGCTTTTCTTTTCAGGACCGGCTATCACTTTATCAATCGCTTCTTCAAGGTCAGGCATATCAATTTTGTCCTGATTTTTACGCGCCGCAAGCAATGCTGCCTCATTAAGCAGATTTTGTAAATCCGCACCGGTAAAACCGGGGGTTCTTTTTGCCAGAACTTTTAAATCAACATCATCGGCAAGCGGTTTATTTTTTGCATGAACTCGCAGTATTTGTTCTCTGCCTAAAATGTCCGGTCTGTGCACAACAATCTGTCTGTCAAAACGACCCGGTCTCAAAAGGGCATTATCAAGAATATCAGGTCTGTTAGTTGCGGCAATAACAATGATGTTTGTATTTTCATCAAAACCATCCATTTCAACAAGCAGCTGGTTGAGGGTCTGTTCTCTTTCATCATGTCCGCCGCCCATGCCGGCACCTCTTTGACGCCCTACCGCATCAATTTCATCTATAAATATTATACAGGGCTGATGTTTTTTAGCCTGCTCAAACAAATCTCTTACACGCGAAGCGCCAACCCCGACAAACATTTCCACAAAATCAGAACCGCTTATGGAAAAGAAAGGCACACCGGCTTCACCGGCAACAGCTTTTGCCATCAGAGTTTTACCCGTACCCGGGACACCCACGAGCAAAACACCTTTTGGTATTTTTGCTCCGAGTTTTATATATTTTTCGCCGTTTTTAAGAAAGTCTACGATTTCTTCCAGCTCTTGTTTTTCTTCATCAATGCCGGCAACATCGTTAAAAGTAACTTTTACTTTACTGTCCAGCATAAGTTTTGCCTTACTTTTTCCGAAAGACATAGCCTGAGAACCGCCAGATTGTATGGTTTTAGCCATAAGTATAACAAAACCTATTATCAATAAAAGCGGCAAAACTGTTGATAATATAGCTATAAGCTGTGATGAATCACTCGGTTTTTTAACATTAATATCAACTTTACTTGATTCCAATTTTTCATAAAGGGTGTTGTCATTAAGCGGAATCATAACCCTGTATTGAACTGAAGGTGCAGCAGCAAAACGTTTTGCACCCATTACACCCGAAAACGATGAAGAAGAGGAATTATCCACAGTTGTAACAGGCTGTGTATCTTGAATTTTTTTGCTGTCATTATTTTGTTTAACCGGTTTTGCTATCAACACATCCCTGTCAATTTGGACAGATGCAATTTGTCCGTTTTTTACTTTTGAAAGAAATTGTGAATACGAAATATCCTGCGTACTTGTAGTTTGAGCCGGGAACAACATAGACCCGAGACAAAGCACAAGCAAAACCACTACAATCCAAATTCCGGTAGATTGACTTTTGTTCATTATTATTTCCTCTAATTATCTTTATCGTTTGGTTATAAGATTATAACACACTTTGTAAACTTATGTAAATTATAATCAAAAAATCATAAAGTTTAAACAAAATATGCCGATATATATAATACAAGCAATAAGGGGTATGAAACAAATGAGTCTTGGCGTAACATTAAACACTAACAGAAATTACATTGACACATCGGCAATCAACGAAGTTGCAAAACAGATTTTCACAAATGCACAGTCTAAAACAACAACTTCTGATTTAAGCAATGTTGATTTAACAAAATTCAGAAGACCTGATGTAGGCATTGATTTATACAGCCAGAGAACTAATCTTGATACAACAAAATTTGTTGCAGTAAGAAACGCAGGTCTTGATGTTAATTTGAATCAGAATTTTATAGCAAATGTTCAATATTTGAACACAATGGCTGCTTTAGACGCAACAAAAGTTCAAAAAAATGTTGAAGGAAAAATGATTGCCCCTGTTGCAGAAGGCGAAAAATCAGAAATTAAAAATATCTTTAATCTTCCTCAAACAGTTGAATTAAGCAATGCAAAAACATTAGACAAAGACAAAAGAGGTTCTAATCCTTTTTCATTTTTCTCAATGAATACAAACAAAGGCAAAGAAAAACAGGAAGATAAAATTGTTAACATCTTTGCTTAACCAAAAATTATTTTTCATTCATATCCTCCCCTCTTAATGCTTGATTATTAGATGAGTAAAAACTCATCTTTTTTTTATTTTCAAAATACAGCAAAGAAAAAACGCGCCTGCAGCTGTATATAAAACTTTATTCTTCTGTAGAAGTTGTTTCTGATTCAGAAGAAACAACTTCCTGCGCATCAACAAACGGGGTCGGCTTATACATTTTTATACGGGATATTCTTCTGCCATCCATTTCTAAAATAGTATATGTTATATTTTTATCTTCTATAACATCATTCAATTCAGGTTCTCTGCCTAACAACCCGAATACATACCCGCCTATTGTCTGGAAGTCTTCGTTTGGTACATCCAAATCAAAACGTTTGTTAATATCATCAATATCCATTTTGCATGATACATTCAAAGTGTTGTCGTCGATTTTTACAACTTCAGGGGTTTCTACTTTGTCAAATTCATCATAAATTTCGCCGACAATTTCTTCCAGAATATCTTCAATTGTAACAATACCGGCTATGCCGCCGTGTTCGTCAACAACAGCAGCTATCTGGTTTTTTGAGGCAATAAAATCGCTCAACATATCGGAAATAAATTTATTTTCCGGCACAATCAAAAGTTCTCTTGCAAGCATTTCTATGGAAAAATTATCATCGACATGGTTATTTTTTATAACTTTTAACACATCTTTTGCATTAATTATACCGATTATATTATCCACATTGTCTCTGTAAACAGGGATGCGGGTATGACCGGAATTGATAATCAAATCAGCGAGTTCATTTATGTTTTGCTCAACACTTATCATAGAAATTTCCGTTCTGGGTATCATGATTTCTTTAACAACAGTGTTAGCAAATCCAAAAAAGTTAGAAAGCATCTGGGCTTCGTGACTGTCGATTGTTTCCAGCTTTTCGCCTTCCTTAATAAGTTTATAGAATTTTTCTTCCCAGTTATCCTCTGCGTCATGTGCTTGAAGTTCAATTGTTATATGAGCAATATTTTTGATAACTTTTCTTATTTTACGCTCTAACATATCGGCAATGTCATCTGCATCTTTCATCTGCGTTTCAGGGTCAACCTCAATTGTCATGTTGATTATCACGCCCGATGAGCCTAAATCTATTGTTTTCAGCTCTACAACATCACTGACACCGTGGATGGTTGCAGCTACCTGTCTTATTTTTTCCTCGACTTTAGGCTCAGCCGCCTGAACAGTAAGACTGCTTACATTATTTTTTAACAGATAAATAGCAAGGAAAAACAGTATAGTACCGATTATTATAGACGCAATAGCATCAGGTATGTATGCAAGAGCCGGCGGCATAACGAATTTTGACAGTGTCAGCGCGATAAATGCGACAATTACACCGCTAAACGCCGCTGTGTCTTCATACCAGACAAATTTAGTAGTCGGACTTTTTATTTTGCCTATATATTTTATTGAAATAAAAAACTCTTTAATAACATTTTTTTCCTGGATGCCGACTTCGTGCAATACCGCTTTCGAGGCGCTTATTACAGCCCAGCCTTCAAAACATATACTGCAAATAAGAGCTACGGCAATATAAGGATAATTTTTAAGCAATTCTACTGCATCTTCGGCATGAACAAGTTTTTCAAACCCGTGATACAAAGCGACAAAAGTACCGCCAAGCATTAATATAGAGGCAAACATTGCCCACACATTAGCCTCAAGCCCGTAACCGAACGGATGTACATTATCAGCCGGACGTGAACCTCTTTTGATTCCGACAAGCAGACAAATACTGTTGAAAGAATCTACACCTGAGTGAATGGCTTCAGCCAGCATCGCAGAACTTGAAGAAAATAAAAAGCAAATAAATTTAACAAGTGCTATGCCCAGATTGGCTATCAATGCCTTTATTACAGCCATAAACTTTGAATTTTCGGCATCTTCATGAGATATATTACTTTCTATTTTTACGGAAATAGTTTCACTACTTTCCTGTTTACTTTCAGGGTTATTTGCACTTTCAATATTTCTACTGTCTGATGACATCTTATATCCTTATTATTTTCACCAGTATATATAATAACGGGAATCTGTACTATATGCAATATGTTTAAGTTTTAAGTAATTGTTATAATTTGTAAAATATAAAGATTTTTAATAGCAAAAAAATCTTTGTTTCAACTTCCAAATATTGTATGATAGGTATGTAATTTTGAAAGGGATTTATATTTATATGGATATCAAAGCAATCAGCAGTCCATCTGTATCTATACAATCTAATCAGCAGACTTTACCCCAAAAACGCAAAGCCATAAATTCTACAGATTCGGATAAAAATAATGATGTCGTGAAGAATAAAAAATCATACAACAGTTTAAAAAAGGCTCTCCCGTATGTTGCCGGTGCAATTGTGCTTGCAGGTGCCGGGGGGTATATTTTAAAAAACAGAGGCAAAAATATTGTTGAAAAAACATTAACAGCCAAAGCCTCTGCCGAACTTAAAGAAGAATTGAAAGAAATAGGCGAAGAAATAACAAAAGAATTTAGTTAGATGTTATCATTTGTAAAAAATAAGATTTTCAAATAGCAAAAAATATTATGTTCAAATTTAAATTAATAAAGGTTATCAACTTATTTAAATAAGGGAGATTTATATGGACATCAAATCAATCAGCACATTGTCTTTACCGCAAACAGGCAATTTAGTTGCCGCAACACAGGCTAAAGCCGCTGCCTCGGCTGCAGCAAAAAACCAAACCCCTCCAATCACGCCTACTGCACAAATGCAAATAGTAGAAAAAGAAGAGGCAAAACAAGATTCCTCCAAAAAATTACAAAAAAATTTAAAAAAAGCACTGCCTTATGTTGCCGGTGCTGTTGTTCTTGCAGGTCTCGGTGTTTATTTAGTTAAAAGACCAACATTTAACAAAAAGAAACTGGCTGACGCTGCCGATAAAATTGATGACCAAATTAAAAAAACGGCTGAAGAAATAAAAAATGCAGAAAATGGAGCAGCAAACACTTCAAACAAAGCTAAAACAACAGTAGAAGAAGCAGCTGAAAAAACAGGCGCAAAGAAAGCAGAAGCACAGGCTGCTCAAACTGAAACCAAACCTGCTGTTGAGGCTGAAAAAGTTGAGGCGCCTAAAGCTGAATCTCAAAAACCGGAAGTAAATACACAGGCTGCAGAGGAAACGCCTAAAACAGAAAATATCCAAAACAATACGCCGGAGCAAAAAACAACTAAAAAGAAAAATTCTAAATCCAAAACGGCAAAAACAAAAACAAACGCAGAAACAACAGCACAGGCTGAACCCCCAAAAGCAGATTCAACCAAAGCGCAACAATCAAAAACAGAAACACCTGCGGAACCTCCAAAAGCTGAAAAAGCCGCTGAACAAAAAGCTGCTGCCGCTCAGGCTCAAAAAACCGAAACTAAAACAACAGAAGATATAATTAAATCAATAAAACTTGATAACAAAGAGCTTGTTGAAAAAATCAGTGCCAACAAAAAAGACAAAGCTGATGAAATAAACAGAATTATCGGCGAAAACACAAAAGACGGTCACATTAATTTTGATATGATGAAAAAAATTGCAAACGATTTTATGAGCGATTTGGAAGGCCGCGGCGATAACAGATATCATCAGGCTGCTGATATTTTAGAGCAGTCTTACATAAGAGAATTTATTAAAACCGACGGCAATACAAAATCAGGTCTTAATACTCTTTATGAAAAAATGATGGCTGATGAAAAATTGTCCACAGCATATCAAAAACTGTCTCTTGAAGAAGTCGCTTGCAGGCTCGATTCACTCCGTAAGAATGAACTTGCAACCTGCAAAGCCGCTAATGAAATGACACCTGATGAATTTTTCACAAAAGCTTTAGAACAAATTGCAAAAAGTCATACAGCTTAATAAATTTATATAACCGGAAAAAGTGTATTGAAATCGAACATGAAGGGCTGCATTTAGCAGCCCTTCACTGCGCTGCCGCATTAAATTTAGTCTCCCAAAGTGCCGGTTAGATTCCTCGCCCAAATGAAAAGAGAATGCTTTGGGGCGGTGTGTCATTCATACTGCGCCCTGAATGATTACTTTTAGAACAGCCTGAGTATTACAATTGTAAAAGTTTGTTAAGAAAAGCAATTTTATCTGTGAAAAATACTTTATATAACTAAGGTTAGATTATTTTAGGTATTTTATTATGGGTTTAGAAAAAATTGGAATTAATTTAGCACAAAAAACAGCTTCCTGGGTTAAAGCAGCAGGCAAAACAGGTATTTTACAAACAAAACCTATCAATCCGGTTAAACTGGACGGTCTGCATTATTCACATAATTTGACCTGTGATACTGTTTCACTTGCGTCTAAAAGATGTCAGGAAATAAACAAAGCTGCCGATGATACTTTATCGCAATTAAGACGCAATTATAAGGCAGAATATATTGAAAGAAATCTTCCTGAGGTTGTTGAAAATGTAAAAGCAGGGAAAATCGAGGTTGCTGATGAGTTAGAATATTTCTATTATAAACAACTGGAAACTTTCCGCAGAGAATTTCCGGAAAAATTTGTTTTATTAGGTTCCGAAAAAGGTTCAGCATTTGACTTAATAAAAATGATGGAAGGATACGGAACTGCTTCTATTCAAACAGCTAAGGAAATGCCTATTGCTGATATAAGAAAAGTTTTTTCCGAAGTTGATAATTTAAAATTTAAACCTCAAATTGAACATTATATGAATATGTTAATTATGAAAAAATATAATCCTAAAACTTATGAATATATGATGTCAAACCAGCGTGATTTAGTTATAGAATGGGGCAGCAGTTTTGGTTGTACACCATCGGTCTCAATGTTGAAAAAAATTACACCTGAACAAATACAGGTAATGAGAAAAGACAGTCTCACCGGTATAAAACAGCTTGGTTTATATGTTGAATCCAGTGATAGATTTGCAAACAATCCAACAGCCGTAAAAGAATTAAGCGAGGCTTTATCAAAATACAAAATAAGTACAGACGTGAATTTGTATCGCGGAGACAAAACAGTTGGCATGTTTGACAGTATTGTTGTTGACAAAAATTTAGAAAAACAAATTCGTCAATTATTAGAAACTAACAAACAAAAAGCTCAAAACACAAAAATCAGCGAATATACCGGAAGATACAACTGTTCTCCGACTACAAACTTATATGATTTTCTTTCTTCAAAAGAAACATTAACACTTGCAGATGCAATGCAAGTTGCCAAATATGGTGATGATGCATTTTTGAAAGAAGTTGTAAACAGAATACAAAACTCAAGAATTGTTGACACTCGTTTTAAATCGTATTCTTTTGATAAGGGTATGGCTTCAGGCTGGAAAAGTAGGAATGCCGGAGGCAACACAACAATACTCCAAAACGCCCTGGTTAAAAAAGGGACACAAGGCGGGTATAAACCTGATAACAATGGTCAATTTGAAGTTATTCTTAACAACGCCCCGAAAGAAATGACATTCCCAAAAGTTACTTACAACAAAAAAACTGACACCTTTGAATTAAATACGGTTGTTCAAAACATTTTAGATAATAATTAACAGTTGCGTTTTCAACCGGACACCATAGTATCGATTTATTTTGTCACGATGAAAACCCAAAATAAAAGCCTTCCTGTTTCTCTCAACAGTAAGGCTTTTTTAAATTTTTAGTTAACCCTGCCGGATAATATTGCGTGATTAAACTTCAACAAAAAGTCTTCTTCCGACAATATTGGGTTTTCCATTGTAATATCCCGCAAAATAACCGCCCCTTACAGGCTGGTTTTTTCCGTAAAAGTTTGAGGATACGGAAGTGTTTTGCATAAAAGGATTTGTTGACGGAGCGGCAAAAGGATTAGATGTTGCGGGACGGACTGTTGTAATCGCAGTCGTCTGCCGCGGAGTCAATGTTTGGGAAATTAAACCTAAAAGATTTTGTATCATAATAGTCCTTTCACACGCCTGATTTATTAACAATTAAGTATATACGGATTTTTTACGGTATGTCATGATTATTATAATACATTATTAAATTTTGTTAACATGTGTTTTTGAAAAATCACCTGAAATGCGTATGCACAATTTGCCCAAAAGTGCAAAAATAGGGTTGGGACAGGAGAAAACAATTATGAAAAAATGCCCTTTTAATTTCGACGAATGCACGCCTGAATGCGCTCTGTTTATTGCACCTTCCGACATAAATGAGTTTGTATCGAACAGACTTACAAGCATAGGTGTTTTTGACAGAGAAAACGGCATGTGTTCTTTTAAACACAAGGCGCTTGCAAAAAGCAGAGAAGTTTTTGAAAAAAGCCAGCAAAATAAATTTTAAAATAGATTTATTTAAAAAAATTATTAAATAATAATTAAATCCACAAATCCACTAATGAAAGCACAATATGAGCGATTTAAGCCTCGGGCAATTTTTTAAAAATGTATTTGATTACAGCACCGGCAAACCTGTAGCGCAGCAGCCCGGTAAAATTGCTAACGAAAATTTTCAGCACGCGCAGCAGCAAGTTATGAAAATGGTACAGCAAACCGCCCAAAATATCGCACAAAACATGACACAGCAGCAAAATATTTTACAGACCCAGATGATGCTTAAAGAACTTTCTAATGCCCAGCAGTCATGGCTTATGCGTCATTTATTCGATTTTCCGGAAAACATTGCCCAGCTTTTAGAAACCGTTGTTACTGACGGAAAAAAAGTTTCTGCACAGGAGCTTTTAGCTTTAATGAATAAAGAGCTTGATTTGTCTAAACTGCTTGTATTATTACAAACAAACGGAAAAACAGCGCTTGAAAAAATAGCAAAAATGATTGCGACAATGAACCAATCAGGCATTTATAACACACAGCAGCTCAAAGAAATGTCTGTTTTAATAAATGCCTGTATACCTGCAAACGACGCATCTCAATCACAAATTTTAAAAAGTTTTATGATAATGTATCTGCCATGGCTGCCGCTCAATGAAAGCAGCGGTTTCAGCTTTGGCGGGGTCAGTGAAGAAACCGGTCAAAAAGCAGAAGCACAAGATACAATAACTATCTATATAACAACTAAAAACTACGGCATAGTAAAAATATTTTTGTATAAACAAGACGACGGTTATGATATGGATGTAAATTGCCGAGAGGATTTTCCAAAAGATAAATTTAATGAAGAGGTAAAAGCAGATACAAAATTTATTCTCAAAAATCCGCCGTCTTATACAACACGTGCAAAATCTGATAACGAACAAGATAAACACGAAACCGGTGTGACTTTTTCAAAAAGTTTAAAAGTTACGCCACAGCTTTTAATTATTATCCATTCTATTATAAAACTTGTTGCGGATATCGATTCTCAGGGCAGTTTGGCAGAAAAAAGAAAAGAAGAATTATAAAAAAATATTGTTATAATTCCGCAGGATTAATTAAATACGGGTCGTTAACCGGAGAAATTATATCTGAACAAAAACGGTTCTTACTATAATTGCACCTGTAAATTTTATCGAGATATCTTGCCCGCACCCCCATGGCGTTCAAACCGACAGGTGCAGGAGGCATATAAAATATCTCTTTGAGCATTAAATAAATTTTCGTAAGATATTTTTCATAAACAGTAGCTGCCACCATACCTATAAAAGCAAGCAGCAGCAAGATAATGTCTTTTAGTTTAATTAATATTTCTTTCAGATAACTCAACGTGTACTCCACATAAAGATTTTTTCAATGTATAATCTTATTAATGAAATTAAAATGATAGTCAACAAATTTAAAAAAATTTTTAAAGTATGAAAGGATAAATCATTATGGCAGGAAAAGTAACAAAAGACATGGGACTTATAGAGATAGTTCAAAATCACCCGGAAGCATTAGAAGTTTTTGCAAAATACGGACTTGGTTGTATAGGTTGTGCAGCAGCAAGATTTGAAAACCTTGAAGCAGGTGCAAAAGTCCACGGGGTAGACCCTGATGTTATGGTTGCAGAAATTAATGCTTTAATTGCTGATTAGTAATAATAAAAATTTATAATAAAAACACTCCCGAATTTTGGGAGTGTTTTTTATATTTCAATAAAAAAATCTGTTCATTCGTGTTTTATTTCAACAGGCACTGTCGCATATCTAACACATCTGTATATTGGATTGTCGACCGGTTTTTTGAAGGTTTGTTCTTCTTTTTCTTCCATAAGAAAGTCATCTGCGTCACGACCTATTAAAAATCTCATAAAAGTTAAACTATACATTAAAGAACACCTGCACTTTCCACATTTATATATATAAACACAAGCAAAATCAAGTTATTGCATGATTTGATAAAATATTTACAAAATTTTAACAAATCAATCACGATTAAAAATTTAATCGTGATTTTTGCAAAATTCTATGTTTACAAGCCATTGCATTGATAATTGATTTTTATAAACAATAAAAAAGTGCTGAACAAATTTGTTCAGCACTTTTGTTTTTACAAAAAATAAGTCTATACTGTACCTGTGCTCCAGCTGTGAAGATAAGCCTCCTGCTCGGGAGTTAAGGTATCAATTTTTATGCCCATGGAATCGAGTTTGATTTTTGCAATTTCAACATCAACTTCATGCGGGAGTGTATACATTTTGTTTTCGAGTTTTCCTTTGTTTTTAACAATGTATTCAATACCGAGAGCCTGATTTGCAAAACTCATATCCATAACAGAGGCTGGGTGTCCTTCTGCTGCAACTAGATTAACAAGTCTGCCTTCTGCAAGTACATAAATTGATTTTCCGTTTTTCAATCTGTATTCTTCTAAAGAAGGTCTGATTTGTTTGATTTCTGTTGTTTCTTTCTTCAAACCGTTTACATTAACTTCAACATCAAAGTGTCCGGCATTGCAAACAAATGATCCGTCTTTCATTGTAAGCATATGATGAACATCAACAACATTTTTATCTCCTGTAATTGAGAGGAAAATATCACCGACTTTTGCAGCCTCGGCTATAGGCATTACACTGTAACCTTCCATAGCGGCTTCCAGAGCTTTAAGCGGGTCAACTTCTGTAACTATTACATTAGCCCCGAGCCCTTTTGCTCTCATAGCTGCCCCTTTACCGCACCAGCCGTAACCGCATACAACAAAAGTTTTACCTGCGAGAAGAATATTTGTTGCGCGGATTATGCCGTCGATTGCACTTTGTCCTGTACCGTATCTGTTATCATACAGATGCTTTGTTAAACTGTTGTTAACACCGACAGTCGGAAATTTTAAACTTCCGTCGGCTTCCATTGCCTGAAGTCTTATAATACCGGTTGTTGTTTCTTCTGTTGTGCCGATAATGTCAGGAATTAAATCCTGTCTGCTTTTGTGGATTGTTGCAACCAGGTCGCATCCGTCATCTATAACAATATTAGGTTTGTGGTCAAGAACAGTCTGAACATGTTTTGCATAGGTTTCCGGGGTTTCACCTGCATATCCGAAAACAGGGATTCCCCAGTATTTTACAAGCGCTGCAGCAACATCATCCTGTGTGGAAAGAGGATTTGACGCAGCCAGTACAGCATCGGCTCCGCCTTCTTTCATTGCTATACAAAGAGCTGCTGTTTCCTTTGTAACATGAACGCAGGCGGTTAATCTTAAACCTTTGAAAGGCTGTTCTTTTTTAAATCTGGCTTTAATTCTTTCAAGAACCGGCATGTCTTTCATTGCCCATTCGATGTTATTTTTGCCCTGTTCTGCCAGAGCCATATCTTTTACATCGTATTTCAGTTCTGTTGTAATCATTAAACTCTCCTTATTTTTCTTATTTGTCGGGGTCAGTCGACTATATGCAATATTACTAAAATTTTAGCATGAACACGCATTATTAACTTTTTTACAAAAAATTCTTAATAAACTATAATAAAAACATTGTCAGCTTAAAAGGGATTACTTTTATGAAACTTACTGTTTTAGGTGCAGGCTGCTGGGGATTAACACTGACCTGGCTTTTGACGGATAATTTTGACGAGGTTTGTGTCTGGGGCAGGCATGTGGATATCTCGGAAGAATTGCGCACAAAAAAACAAGCTTCAAAACCGCTTGAGATTCAACTTAAAGACAAAGTAGAAGTAACCTCTGACCTTGAAAAAGCCGTTGAAAACGCTGATATAATTCTGTTGGTTGTTGCAACTTCAGGAATAAGAGAAGTCTGTCAAAACCTTGCCAAACTCAATAACGGTCAGGGTTTAAAAGAAAACCAGATATTAGTTAATACATCAAAAGGGCTTGAGCTGCCGTCTTTGATGCGTATGAGTCAGGTTATGAAAGAAGAATTGCCAAATGCAAATATTGCAGTACTTTCAGGCCCTACTCTGGCAAAAGAAGTTCTTATGGGCTGTCCTACAGCAGCATCAATAGCTTGCGAAAACAACCCCGAAGTTTCTAAATTTTTGCAGGAAAAATTAACTGTACCTTCAAAATTCCGGCTTTATACCAATGAAGATATAATCGGTCTGGAACTCGGCGGAAGTTTAAAAAACGTTATAGCTATTGCCTCAGGTTTTGCCGATGCAATGAAACTTGGCGACAACTGCCGCGGTGCACTGCTTACGCGCGGTATGGCGGAAATTACAAGAATAAGCGTAGCACTTGGCGCAAAACCGGCTACTTTATACGGATTGTCAGGCATGGGTGATTTGATAGCAACCTGTTCAAGTCCTATGTCACGCAACTTTACGGTAGGTTCGATGCTGGGACGCGGCAAAAAAATCGACGACATTTTAAGAGAACTTGGTTCCGTTGCAGAAGGTGTAAAAACTTCTAAAGCTGTTTGTGAACTGGCAAAAAAATTAAATATTGAAGTTCCTATCTCTTCTGCAATACACGAGGCTGTGTACACAGACATTACACCTCAAGAACTTTTAGACAAACTTATGAACAGAAAATTGAAAGGTGAATAAAACCGTTATTTAAGTATAAATTACAGTTTTTATTCGTCTTCGTCGTGTTCTTCTTTCATGCTGGTCTGGATATCTGCCTGATCGTTAAAAGCGTTGATAAAATGAGCGTAGCGCTCCATTCTCAGCTTTAACCATGACAGCATTGTTTCAGAACCATAGACCTGAATAGTTCTTGTTCTTGTGAATTGCTTGTAGGATCTGTTGTAAGATTCATCAATGTAGGTTTTGCACTTGCAATTTAGCTCTTCGACCAAATCGTAGAGTGTTTTGAGCCATGCCGGCTGAACCTGTGCTTCGTTTACAGAGTATTCGAGAATCATGTTCTTCCTGGACTTTCTTCTTAACTAATACATTTATTTATAAAATGCTCGACGCATATTATAATCACTGCTGTTAATCGCAAAACCCTGTTATTTTTGCGAATCAATTTGTTTCTACATGTTGTTTATCGGCAAATATTGAAAAAACTTTATACCTGAGAAGAAATATTGTAACAATAATTAACAAAACCCAATATTTTAAATCAATTTTTTTTAATTTGTTTTCTTGTGATAACAAGAAAAACCCCTGATAAAATCAAAATAACGCCGATGGATATTCTTAAAGTCAATTGTTCATTAAAGAATAAAACCCCGAAAAATATAGCAGTCAAAGGTTCAAGTGCACCTAAAATTGCCGTTGTGGTTGAACCGATTAGTTTTATTGCAATTGTAAGTGTTTCAAGCGATATTATTGTCGGGAAAAGAGCGAGACCAACAGTGCATAACAGCAAAAACGGCGAGTCTAACATTTGCAGCTTTGTGCAAAAATCTAAATTGTAAACATAAACAAGAAGACCGAATAACATTACATAAAAACTCAATTTGTCCGTTTTTATATGTTTAATTGTTTTTACATTTTTAACCCCTACTATATAAAGTGCATATAATAACGCCGAAAGCAAAACTATGGCAACACCATGGAGGTTAAGCGTTGTTTGGGGCTTTCCGTGGTATAAAAGTGTAATACCGGCAAAGGTTAATATTATTGAAAATATAACTGTTTTAGTTAATTTTTCGTGAAAAAACAGTGTCATAATTATAGCCACAAGCAGCGGATAAATAAAAAGTATTGTGCAGGCAATGCCGGCTTCGATATACTTAAACGCTTCAAAAAGAGTTAAAGAGGACAAAGAAAAAAATATTCCGAATACCAGAAGCCATACAGCCTCTTTAACCGTAATTTTTAAAGAAGTTTTTTTGACAAATTTTATCCATAGAAAATAAACAGAAACAGCAATTGCATACCTGTAAAAAAGAACAGAATTAACCCCGATGCCGTGGGCATACATTGGCAGCGCAAAAAGCGGGTTTGTCCCGTAACTTGCAGCAGCTATTGCTCCGTTTAAGATTCCTGTTGTTTGTCTTTTCATGGCAGTGTTTTCCTTGCATAATTTATGCAGAAAAACGAGTGAAAATCAATTGCCGGGTTAAAAAATATTGTCAAAAAGTTTAATTTTTTTGTGTTTTATTTTTTATTAAAGTCTTTTTCTTTTTAGTGTTCTCACTGCTTGTTTGTTCCTGCGGTTTGTTTATTATAACAAGCACTTCGTCTTCGCCTGCCATTTTAAGATTGTTTCTGGCAATTGCCTCGAGACTTTTGGTTGAATTAAAATCTTCAAGTTCTTCTTTCAGCCTTTGATTTTCAACATAAGCCTGCTCGTTAAGAGCTTTCATCTTTTTAATTTTGCCATGATAGCTAATGCTTTTTGTTATGTTGTTAAAAGCGCTAAAACCTATTTGAACAAGGCAAACAAGCAATACTATAGTAAGAAAAGAATAGTAAAAACGGATTTTATTTTTTCTTTTGTTATTTTTTGCCTGAGTTTTTTCAATCAAATCAGGTTTGTTCATATTTAACCCCATGTTGCTTGTTCAAGTTATAATATTATAGCTTGAAAATGCTCTGCTGGCAAATTTTAGGCTTTGAAATAAACCAATAAAATGTCTGAGTGGTCAGTTGACTATATGAAATTTATATAATTTTATCTTGCAATTCCTTTTCCAGATTTTCAATTTTTGCTGTCAAAACTTTTTTTGCGTCGGGCAATATTCCTTGCAAACTTTTTTGTGCAGCTATGTCTTTAAGTTTTTTTTCAAGTTCACAAACAAAAGTTTGTGCGCCTTGGTACTCTCTGGTAGTTGCAATAATATCTTTAACATTTTTAAGCCCTGTATCAATATTTAGCAATCCTTTTTTGGTTATAATATCTGTTTTTAACAATTCCAAAAAACTTAAAGCAATTTTGCTCAATAATGATTCTGCATCGTTAGCGTTTTTAGCAGACAAATAAAGCTGCAAAAATGCATCATTAATGATAAAGTGTTTGTAACCCGGTTTGCCCTGATAAAAATCTATAGGGGTTAAATTTCCGGTTTTGTTATCAAACAGAGTGTTTTTGCCGCCGCAATCATGTCGTATGTTTTTTAAAGCGGCATTATATATGTATTTAAGATAGTCTGTAATTTTTTCAATTTTAAAATCTTTCTGGTTAGTATGATTTTTTATTTGTTCACCCTGCACAAAGTCCATGATTTCAAAATCATTGCCGATTTTGGCTCTGATACGGTTTATTCTGTCAATATCACTCAGATTAAAGTTTAAAGGTTGCGAAAAAATTGTTTTTAAATCCGCCTTGTTTTTCATCTTTATTGCAAAGCTTGTACCAAGAATCCTGTATACACAGCCCTGAGCCCCGCCGGCAATAAACTCAAAAGAATCTTTAATTGCTCCTGCGTTAAATTTAATATTTTCCGCATTTAACACGGGCGGGTTTTTAATAAATCCGTCCGGCTTTTGAAAAGGCGCACACGTTATAAAATTTTTAAAAAAAGGTATTTTTAACATAATTTATTCACATGTGTATAAACACAACCACTAAAATAAATTTGACTAATTGTAAACTTTAAAGTTGTTTTTTTTACACAATGAATGTCTGAGCGGGACCTCGCTTGTACCCGAGTGCATCCTGATATGCATGGCCCGTAAACTCGCCAATATCTCAGGCTAAAAGTAGTACACACTCTGCCGAACAAACGATTGAGTATCGTTTTTTAGAGGTACGCTAAGCCAAAATGCATGCAGTATAGTTTTTATATCGGGATCAGTTGACTATATAAAATTTTACCACTGTATGATTACAGCCCCGTTATGCCCGTTTTGGGCTTTAGCGCTTGTGTGTTCTGTTCTTTTGTTATATTCACCGCCGAGTCCGTATTTTGAGCTTTTGGAAATATCGTAAAGGTAGTAGTATTTTTCCGGAATATGATATTCATCTTGATTTTGTTCCGTACCAAGAGGTGTCATTCTGGTTGATTTTGAGCCGCCGCGGGCAAATATTTTTAAATCTTTAATAACTGTTGCCTCACCGTCTTTTGCGTCTATAAAATTCCCGTCGCGGTCAAGGTGCGTACCTTCTCCGCCCTTGCCTATTTTTATTACAATTACAGGTAAAGTTATTTTTTTGTGTTTTGATATTATTTCTCCGTTTTTACCGCTTTCATATGGAGTTGCGCCGCCTCCGCCGCCTGATGCAAATACAAAAAATCCGGCATTAACTTTTGGACGTGAAAATATACAGCTTTCTCCGGTTGCCATATGTATTAATTTTTCTTCTTTTCCGTTAATTTTGTATAGCCTGCCGACATGTTCCCCTTTTGTATTAAGTGTACATACGAATCTTCCTCTTGTGTATTTTTTAGCTAAATTGATTGCTTCTGCACTAATATACGGTTTAAATACAACAATAACAAGCTGGCATATGAGAATCAAAGACAGAATAAGAATTAATGCAGTTTTTATTTTTCCCTGTTTAAACGTCATTTTTACCTTTAATTATAAATTAATAAGTTATTTTATTATTTTCTGCAGCAGCTTGCAAGTACTATGATCAAGCAGCAAGGTACATTGTTTATCTCACATGTCGGGTTTCTGCTGAATACAACAAATCGGCAGGAATAATAAAAAATATACTTAATAAAACGGATTGTTAAAGTTGTTTTTTTGCGCTACAAAAACTATAAATATTAGTAATTATCGGGAGTTTTTGATATGAAAAATTTTGAACTTAACCTGTCGCATGAAGAACTTGTTAAAAGGACTTCAAAAGATTGTTTAATACCTAAAGAAATGCTCAAAACAGACAGCAAAGAGTATGAGTCGCTTGCGCAGGGCGACAAAGAAGCTTTGATTCACCTTGTAAAAGCAGCCAAAGCAATAGATGAAGTGTTTATGAAACAGGATAATCCTTACAATCTTGATTTTAAAGCTTTTCTTGAAGAGCAGTCCAAAAACGGCAACGAAGATGCACAAATGACATTAACACTGTTCAATGCACAAATAGGAATGAACGCCGTTGATTCCGAGGCAAATAAAATTTTTCTTGCCAAAAACCTTCCGGAACTTCCGGGCAAAGGCTTTTATCCTCAGGATTTATCAAAAGATGAATTCCATAATATACTCATAAAAATGTTGAAAAACGGTGAAACCGAAGAAGTAAAAAATATCCTTAACCAGCGCTCAATGGTGGTTAGAGACGGGGAAAAGCTCAAAGCAATTGACTATACAGAATATTTTGCAAAAGAGTTTTCTTACATAGCAGACGAACTAGAAGCCGCAGCAGAAGTGTCCACAAACGACGACTTTAACAAATATCTTAAACTGCAGGCAATTGCACTTTGTGAAAATAATCCCCAAAATGATGCCTATGCCGATAAAAAATGGGCTCAATTACAAGATACACCTCTGGAATTCACAATTTCAAGAGAACAATACGCTGATGAAATGACAGGCAGCGTTGTAGAAAATGAAGAACTTAACAACCTGCTTATACAAAACAATATTGAGCCGATTTCAAAAGACTCACTCGGTATAAGAGTCGGCATTGTAAATAAAGAAGGTACTGCAAAACTGCTTGAAATAAAAAAATACATGCCGACACTTGCGCAATATATGCCATACAAAGATGAATATGAGCAAAATATCTCAGAAGGCGACGATGAAAAACAAACAATGGTGGATGTTGATATAGTTACCTTAAGAGGAGACGAAGGCACCTATAGAGGCGGTATTACTCTTGCGCAAAATCTGCCAAACAATGACAAACCGTCATTAAAAATAGGCGGCGGCAGAAGAAATGTCTATCACAGGCAGATAAGGATAAGCACAAGTCCGGAAGCAAAGGAAAAAAGACAAAAAAGACTGGACGCTACTTTATCAAAAGATTTACATAAATATTACAATCAAGAAGCTGACCACTGGTTCACAATCGGACATGAAAATGTTCACTCTTTAGGCCCTAAATCAGGTACAGAAGCGCTTGGCAAGTATAAAAATATTATAGAAGAAAACAAAGCAGACATGGGCTCTCTGGCTCTATTGGATGTTCTTGTTGAACTCGGTATGTACAGCGAAGATGAAAAAAAACAAATAATTGTTACCTACGCTGCGGATAATTTCTTAAAGGCAAAGCCTACAATGTCTCAGGCTCACAGGGTAAGAACTGTTATGCAGACAAAATTTTTCCTTGAAAACAAAGCTATCCGCCTTAACAGTCAGGGACTTTTAGAAATTGATATGGATAAAATGGTTCCGACCGCGCAAAAAATGCTCGCTCAGATAATAAGAGTCCAGTTATCAAAAGACTTTGCCACAGGCGAAAAATATGTGCTGGATAACTTTGTTTGGACAGATGAGATGGAAACTGTTGCCCGAAAGTTAAAAGAAATTGACAAATCTTTGAACGGGATTTTGAAAACACCGCTGGCCGACAAACTTGCCTCTATGTAATTAAAACAACCTTGCTATAAAATACACCGGTGTGACAAAAGCATACCGGTGTATTTTTACATTTCTTAAAAAAATAGCAAAATTTTTTATGAGAAACTTTAAAATATAATAAAGACATCCAAAGGAGAATGTATGGTAAACAGCATATCGTTCGGCTCAAAAGTTATATTGCCTGTTAACAACGGGGTTTCGGTTATTGATTGTTGCAGTGAAAAAGATATAGATTTGGTTAACAAAGAAATAAAAAGACTCGAAAATGACGGAAAAGACGACAAAGTATCAATTTATGTTGTTGACCCAAATTATTATGTAGAAATGCCAAGCCTTGCAATGAGGGTTTATCGCAAAGAAAACGGTGTTATGAAAATGGGAAAATCCGACAGCTCTGTGATATTGGAAGATTTGCCCAAAAGATATGAAGAAGCGTGCAAAGACCTAAAACCGTTAAAAAAAGAAACTATCATAAATGATTATCTTGCATAAAAATTAAGTTTTGTAACGTGGTTTTGTACAAAAAAGTCAATTTCACCTTGTCACAATACTTATATAGCATGTGAAATGGAAGGAATAATTTCATATAGTCCACTGAGACCACAATTTATTTAACGGTTTCAGACAATGAAATTGTTCAAAAACATTTAACAAATTAGTGTTAACAAGTGTGAGATGAAAAAATGCAGCCAATTAATTACGGAGCCCCTATTTACCCCAACTGTTTCGACCTTTTAACAACCCACGGTATTGTTGCAGATGACGTCGTGGGCTATATTACAGACCAGCCGTCGCCTTATCTTCAAAATTATGTAGCACAAAGAGGCGGAACACCGACCCTTCCGGGACAAATTTTACCGGATGCTTTACCGGCTGCACCTGCGCCAAAACAATTGCCAAAAAATGATGTATACCAAACAGTTGCTGCAGAACATCAGCACACCACTCAGGGAGTGCCTGACAAAAATCAAATAAACGACTTTGTTAAACAGCCGCACCATGACGGTTGGAAAAAAGCAGCACTTGTTTTGCTTTTAGCAGGGGTAAGTGTTTTCGGATTTTACAAAATAAGTTCAGGGTTTAAAGCTTTAAAAAATGCTTTTAATACAACATCCGTCAGCAATTTCTTTAACAATATTGGCAATAAATTAAAATCAGCCGGAACCGCTGTTGTTGACTTCTTTAAAAATCTCTGGACAAAGATAAAACCTTAAAACCTGCATGAATATTTTTCTCGTAAATCGCTTAATAATCAAAAACCGGCTTTTTTCTATTGTTTATCAGGCGCAACAACCTGTTTTTAATCTCCGAATTTATTGACTATCGCCTGTGACATTTGCAAAGGCAACAACCGGTTCAGCGCATCAGGTATAATAAAATCCGTCGTAAGCTCATCTTCATCAACCATAGACGCTATCATAATTGCACATTCAAGTTTTATATCGTCAGTAACTTTTTTTATATGACCGTCTAAAAGCCCTTTAAACAACCCCGGAAACACAAGCAGATTGTTTATCTGGTTAGGATAATCACTTCTGCCTGTAGCAACAATATAAGCACCGGCATCTTTAGCTGCATCAGGCAAAATTTCGGGCTCAGGGTTTGCTAAAGCAAAAATAACCGGCTTATACTCCATTTTTTCAACCATTTGTTTTGTCAAAAGGCCGCCTTTTGATACGCCTATAAATATGTCAGCATTTTTTATTATTTCGTCTAAACTGCCCCTTTCATCATTCGGGTTTGTAACTTGTGCAAGCTCTTCAAGGTATTTGTCATTTGTTTGTCTGCCTTTATAAACAACTCCGTTTATGTCGTAAAGGATTACGTTTTTGGCTCCGGCATGCAGCAAGAGTTTTGCAATTGCGCTGCCTGCTGCACCTGCACCCGTTATAACTATTTTTGTATGTTCAAGTTTTTTGTCAACAATGGCAAGAGAATTCAGGATTCCTGCAAGTACAATAATTGCCGTACAATGCTGGTCATCATGCAGCACAGGAATGTTAAGTGTTTCTGAAAGAGTATTCTCCACATCAAAACAAGCAGGTGCTGCAATGTCTTCAAGATGTATAGCAGAAAATGAGTCTTCAAAAAGCTGTACAATTTTTATTAAATCGTCTTTATTTTGCGTTTTGATACAAAAAGACATAGCATCCATATCTGCCATCTCCGAGTGCAAAGCTGCTTTGCCTTCCATTACGGGAATTGCGGCAAGAGCCCCGATATTACCAAACCCGAGGACTGCTGTTCCGTCAGATACAACTGCAACAGGTTTTTTCCGCTTTTGTTCGGTAAGCTGTGTTTCTACAACACCGCCTGCCAGTTCATGCAGCTGCAAAGACCGTTCTTTAACATCGCCTTTTAGCTTTGATATATCAAGCATAAACACGTTTCTTGCAATCGCCCCGAAAAAATCTTTTAAGTCCGGCACAGGGGTTTTCAATACCGGAATATCAACTCTAAAATCTATATCACTAACAAAATCCTGAATTAAAGACAAATCTATTGCACAGAAGTTGATATAAATATTTTCTACAGCCAGTTTTAAATCAACTTTTAATATATCTTTTTTTACAACAAGCGGATAAGCGTCAATCAATAAAACACTTTTTAAAAATATCGAACGTTTAAGCGCCTCTTCATAATCAAAAGCAATAACGGCAACGGAGTTTATTTTGTTTGTATAAACAGTTGCTGCCTCGGGATTCTTCTCTATTTGCAAACAAGATGAACCAACACCCGGAGTGTAGACAAGAGATAATGCATCGTGGTCGTTTATTGAAACTTTGGGTATTGTTTTAAAACCGTTATATTGTGGCATTGTATTTTACCTTACTGTCTTACTTTGTTTTCTTCGCCTTTAATAAGTCTTTTTATGTTTTCTCTGTGCAGCCATATTATGTAAACAGCTCCTGTTGCTGCATAAGCGATGTAGCCTAAAGGCTGTTTAAATGCCCACATAAGGATAGGGGATATAGCTAAAGCTATTATCGAACCTAAAGAAACGTATTTTGATACCCATGTAATTACGCCCCATATTGCGGCAGTGATTAATCCGACCGGCCAGCAAAGAGCAATAATTGTCCCAACTCCTGAGGCAACGGACTTTCCTCCTGTGAATTTTAGAAATATTGATTTGCTGTGACCGACAAGTACTGCTACTGCTGCAGCAACAGGTGTAATCCCGTATTTTGCATATGCATGCAAAAACAACACCGCCAAAACAACCGGCAATGCCCCTTTTATGGCATCCAGAATCATTACTATAAAGAACCATTTTTTGCCCAGTACTCTTTTTACGTTTGTTGCCCCTGTAGAACCCGAGCCGACTTTTCTTATATCTTCTCCGGTTTTTGCTTTTACAATTATGTAACCTGTAGGAATTGAACCTATTAAATACCCGACAACCAGCGCCAGCAAAATTTGTAGCATGTTTTCTCCTCATAGTCTTAATTCTTTAACAATTTTATCAAAAAACAAGAGTTTTGAAAAATTTGCATTCATCTTTTAGCAGGTAGAGTGTGGGAAACCTGTGATTTAGTGCATCTTGTCTAAATACACTCCCTCTCAACCTTGGGGGTGAGCACTGGGGTGAAGGGGTGAAGTGTACCCTAAAAAGTGGACAACAAAAAAGAGCGAGTATGATATAAAAAGAAAGGGTACAAACGATGGAAAAATTTACAAAAGAAGAAAAAACAATACTGGAAAACAATCCAAATATTCAAGC
>CALUQS010000084.1 GCA_944322975.1 Candidatus Gastranaerophilales bacterium | reverse complement strand
TTGCCGGTGACAAACCTTCTATTTTTGTGCCGATGTATGTCATTACATCCAGCGGCAGATAGCGAAATACTTCCTGTACTTTTTGCAATATTGCAATTAAATTTGACTTTTCGTATCCGTAGTTAGCGAGAATCTCATCAACTTTGGAATAGTCAAGTCCTGTGTGAGTCTGTGGGCTCATTAAAATCTCCTTTACAAAAATGTGTTTATTTTACCCTTACTAACAGTCAAAAGACCATCAATCGTGAATTAAATCACTATTATAGGCTATATCATACCGTAAAGTCACTATTTATTCAAGCAATTAATACTGGAAAGATATAAGCAGGGCTGCGTTAAAATTTTTTATAAACAGGTTGACTGCATACAGGTTGTGGTAAAATGGAAAAATTACAGGGGAGGAATAATGGAAACAATTACAAACTACATACAAAATCATGCTTTAATGTTTTCTTCATCAATTTTGATTATTGCATATATTTTTATTGCGTGGGAAAAAATTTCAAAAGTTACCGTTGCAATGCTCGGTGCGGCGCTAACGCTTATACTTGGCTTGCTTGCACAATCTAAAGGTCATGACACAATTGACCCGCATTACTTTATAAATTTTGTTGATTTTAACGTAATATTTCTCTTAATCAGCATGATGATTATAGTAAGTATTGCCAGCAAAAGCGGCATTTTCACATGGATAGCTAATGCTCTGCTGAAAAAAACAAAAGGGCATCCTACAAAAATTTTAATTACTCTGGGCTGCTTTACAGCTTTTGCCTCGGCTTTTTTGGATAATGTTACAACAGTTATACTTGTTGTACCCGTAACATTTTTGATTGCAAAAAAATTAGATATAAACCCTATTCCGTATTTGATTACGGAAATTCTAGCCTCAAACATAGGCGGTACTGCTACACTCATTGGCGACCCGCCAAATATTATTATTGGCAGCAAAGCAGGATTCACATTTATGACATTTTTGCTTGAGCTTACTGATATTGTTTGTTTAATCTTTGCGGTGACTATGTTGATTTTGTGGTTGTGTTTTAAAAAAGATCTTGTTGCAACGCAGGACAAAATGGATGCTGTTGCGCAGCTGGACAACTCGCAGACAATAACCGACAAATCACTTGCAATACGTTCATCTGTCGTTTTGCTGCTGGTTATATTAGGTTTTATTTTGCACGATGTAATACATATGGAATCGTATGTTATAGCGCTTGCCGGTGCCAGCTTTTTAATGATTTTTGAAAGTCCCAAAAGAGTGCTTAACGGTATAGAATGGAACACAATATTTTTCTTTATCGGACTTTTTATAATCATAGGCGGTTTTGAGGCTGCAGGTGGTATTGCTATAATGGCAAAATGGATTCTTGATGTCACAAACGGCAATGAATCGGCTGCTGCTATGCTGATTTTATGGGCCTCGGGAATTTTATCGGGTATAGTTGACAATATCCCTTATACTGCTACTATGGCGCCCATGATTTATCAAATACAGCTTGTAGAGGGTGCACAGTATGCACATCCTCTTTGGTGGTGTTTGTCATTAGGTGCTTGCCTCGGCGGAAATATGACTATTATCGGAGCTGCTGCAAACGTTATTGTATCGGAGACTGCTGCTGCTTACGGCAAACCGATTTCGTTTATGAAATATTTAAAATACGGTGCCAGCATAACTTTTGTATCTCTTTTAATGAGTTCGGCTTATATTTATTTCAGGTTTCTATTGCCGGCATCACATGCTGTTCAATAATTAATACAAAATCTCATTAATTTATACCTTTACAAATTTCAATAAGAACTGTTAAAATACATAAACATTCTTTGAATGTAAAATTTGTAAAGAAAAATGTCTTTGACATGGCAAATTTTGTTTATGAGGGATTTTTAAGCATTTAATCAGACAAGGAAGGTCTTTAAGTTGAATTTCGATAATTTCAATAGTTTTAAAAAGAAAAATATTGAAAATTCTGCACCTGAAAATGATATTGCGGAAAATATCGGTTTTGAGAACAAACAGTCAAACCCGATAATCCCGAGCGGTCTTATTTCTAAAATTAATGCGATAAACAACAGAACAACCTCCAACAGACTCTACGCCGGCTATAATCACAAAACCTGGCGGACGTATGAAAACATTGATTATCAGGAGGTTATTAAATTTATAAATGAAGTTACAAGAGGCAAAGAAAGCCAGAACGAGATGTTCTATTCTTTGCATAACATTTTTACAAACAAATTAAATGCTGTTTTTTCAGCTTTTGGTTTATATCAACAGCAAACTAACTCTATAAACTTTAAAATCATTGATAAAATCGGTTCAACCTTCACATGCCGGGTATTGCTTAACGGTTCTGATAATCCTGTTGAAAAAGCTTTTAATACACAGACAACTATTTATGAACCCAGCAATAAATTTTTGAATGTACATTATCTTACTGAATCGGCTGTTGCAATAATTCCGCTGTGCGCTGTTAATACCTGCATAGGTGTTATGATGATAGGGGATAATAATTATGAATCAACCTCAGAAATTTATAAACTAATGTCAAATTATCTGGCATTATTTATACAAAATAAAACACTTTCGGCAAAAGTTCTGCTAAATACAGATACTGATGCCTTAACAGGATTATATAACCACAGAAAATTTCAGGAAATTCTTAACTCTGAAATTGACAAAGCCAAAAGGAATCAAACCCAAACTTCTGTTGTAATATTTGACATAAACAATATTTCACAAATAAACAAGGATTTTGGTGCGGCAAAGGGCGATGAAATTATAAAACTCGTTGCTGAGAAAATCAAACAGGGGATTAGAAACAACGATTCCGCTGCAAGATACGGAGGGGACGAAATTGCAATTATACTTCCAGAAACAACCTCATCAGAGGCTAAATATTTAGCCGAATATTTAACATATTCATTATCATGCTGCCTTGTTGATGATGTTGGACCGGTTAAGGCCTCTGTAGGTATAGCAACATATCCGAATTCTACCCGGGATTTAGAAAAACTTTTGATACTGGCAGAGCAGGCTATGTATATCTCAAAGAGCAAAGGTTACAAAAACGGAATGTCTACAATTGTATGCTCTGATGACTTTGATTTTTG
Source organism: Candidatus Gastranaerophilales bacterium (assembly GCA_944322975.1). Classification (GTDB taxonomy): domain Bacteria; phylum Cyanobacteriota; class Vampirovibrionia; order Gastranaerophilales; family Gastranaerophilaceae; genus Limenecus. The sequence goes on along the minus strand of CALUQS010000084.1, from coordinate 15,676 downwards.
GGACGATACGGCGCTTAGTTCTTTTGCGTCGGTTATCGCAAAAAGACATGCATCTATCGGTATAAATTTTGATGAGGAGCTTGTTAACAAATTCCACAGCGAAGAAATAATAAATCAGGGACATCTTATTGAGGTAGTTACTTCACTTGCAGGTGCTATTGATGCTAAAGATGAATATACAAAAGGTCACTCATCAGCTGTATCAAGATATTCTGAGGCTCTGGCAAGAGCGCTGAATTTGCCTGAAAAAGATGTTGAAAGAATAAAACTCGGGGCTCTGCTGCATGACATTGGCAAAATCGGTATTCCTGAAACTGTTCTAAAAAAACCGTCCAAACTTACTGACGACGAATGGGAAATAATGAAACAGCACCCTGTTATTGGTGCGGAAAAAGTACTTATGCCAAATGAATCACTACATGATTTAATTCCGATTGTAAAATACCACCACGAACACTGGGACGGTTCCGGGTATCCTGACAAATTAAAAGGGGAAGAAATTCCGCTTGCGGCAAGAATTGTTTCTGTTGCTGACGCATATCACGCATTAATTTCAGACAGACCTTACCGTAAAGGAATGTCAAACGAAAAGGCATGCGAGATATTACGTATTGGTGCAGGCATACAGTGGGATAAAAATTTGGTAAGAGAATTCATAAACATATCGGAATCTTTATATACAATGATTTAATTTTTTAAATATGGGCTTTTATATTGTACAAAAAGCTAATCACCTGCAGGCAAATGGCGGCAAATACCATTATTAAAATTAAAAAAACAAGAATTTTTTCGGGCAAAAGAAACTCTCTTCTTTTGCTGTTTGAATTAGAAAAGGTATAATAAGGCAGCTGTGTTACATCTAATCCGAGTGTTTCTGCTTTTTTGTAGTCTGCTTTTGCATTGTCATCATCGTTATTTAAAAAATACAAATAACCGCGCTGATAATACAATTCCCAAATCTGAGGGCTGCTATCGCCTTTTTGTTGGATTTTTAAAGTTATTGCATTTATTTCTTCGGTATAATTTTTAGACATTATTGTTAAACTTTAAACCATTCCTTAATTAAAAACCTAATGACCACTGGAACTGTTTTTGTTGTTTGGAATCAACCATTGCTGTCTTATTAACAGGAGCCGTAGAGGGAGAACCTTTTACCTCCATAACATTTTTTGCTTTTTGAAGCAGGTGCTGCTTTTGCATAGCCTTATCAACATTGTAATAAGATTTTAAATAATCCAGCTTGTTTTGCAGTTCAACGTTCTCGTCATTAAGTGCAAGAACCTGTTTTCTGTATTTATTGAGAGTTATTTCACTTGAGGTAACAAAGTAATAACTAACAGCTGATATCAGGATAAACATGATAAGAATAGCGCACAAAGTTTTGTTTACTCTTGAAATAGCCATTTCTTTATAAGTTTTATGAGTTTCAGGGAAATAACCGTTGATAAGAGGAGAAGTAACCTGACCGTTATTGTTACGGTTTCTGTTGTAATTGTTATTTTGATAGATAACGGGTCTTGTCAATTTATTTCTCCCATGACGTGATTTTTTTTGCTACCCTCAGTTTTGCAGATCGTGACGGAGGATTTTCTTTTAACTCTGATTCTGATGCTGTTATCGGTTTTTTATTTATTAATTCAAGCATCGGAGGCTCGCAGTGACAAACCGGTTCATTTGGTTTACAGCGGCATTTTGACGCATAATACTTGAAACACTGTTTTACAAGTCTATCCTCAAGCGAGTGAAAACTTATTATACTGATTATAGCATTAACTGATAATAAAGTAAGCACTTCATTTAATGTATTTTTAATATTTTGTAATTCATTGTTTACTTCTATACGAATAGCCTGAAAAGTTCGAGTTGCAGGATGAATTTTTTCTTTTGTTTTAGGAACTGCATTTTTTATTATTTCAGCTAACTCCAGCGTAGTTTCAATATTTTTCGAACTACGGTAATTGATAATATTTCTTACTATTCTTTTTGTAAACCTTTCTTCTCCGTATTCGCTTATTACTCTTATTAAATCGTCTTCACTGTAGCCGTTAACTACGTCGTAGGCGCTAAAATCACTGTCTGTATTAAAACGCATATCAAGCGGGGCATCTTTCATAAAACTAAAACCTCTCTCCTGCTTTGTCAGCTGGTGGTAAGAAGCACCTAAATCAAAGACTATTCCGCCTGTAATTTCTTTGATATTTAAATCTTGTAACACTTTTTTAATATTTGTGTAAGAATCATGTACAATTGTTAAATTTTTGTAATCTTTTAATCTCTCTTGTGAGGCTTTTATAGCATCTTCATCAACATCAAAGGCAATAAGCTGACCGTCAGGCTGGATTTTTTTTAAAATAAGCTCGCTGTGCCCGCCGCCGCCCAGGGTTGCGTCTACATAAATTTTTCCGGGTGCACAATTAAGTGCATCAACCGCTTCGTGAGCCATTACTGTGTAGTGTTTAAATTCCTGATTTTGATTTTTAGAGTCCATTTTATTATTTTATATTAAAAATACGCAGCGTTAATTAATTTCCGGAGTAATAAAAAAGTCATTGCCAAAATAGTCTATCTCCTGACTGTTTGATTTTTTTATTGCGGTTTGTTTAGGCGGTATTGCTGATTTTTTGCCGATTGAATATGCCAGAGCTTTTTTTATCGGGCTTTTGGATTTTGCATTTTTTCTGTCTATTTCCTCAAGTTCCTCCTGTGTTTTTGCGCTCAACGGTACCCCTACAACCTGTCTTGAGATTGAATCATTGATTGAAGAGGTTAGGGCGGTCAAAGTAAACGCACCTGCAAGACTTGAGTTGCATAGTTTTGAAAGCAGATTATGTACAAAAGCCATGATATAGGCGGACACGCTGATTCTTGATATTTCCTGAGCCGCCCTGTTTTTGGCACTTTTACTTGCATCTTTTTTATTGTCATTACTGTATTGCATGGTCAGGTTGTATGCGTCAGTAACAAGGAACAGTGTGGTTATGGCTCTGGAAAGGTTAATATTTGTCTGGGCAAGTGTATTGCCGTCATACTCCAGCTGCTTTTCTCCGTCAGCACGCATTACGGAGTCTTTAAGTATTGATTGTAATTTTTTGATATCGGTTTCTTTTAATGTTCCGTCCGGCTGGATTTTTATATGTTCTTTTTGTATTTGTTTATCAAGCCAGAGAAGGATATTCTTCGCACCTTCTATATCTTCCGTTTCTTTTTTGCGGGAAGCTTTAAACTCTTTATAGATTTTTATATTCTTTTCATCGTTTGATAAAGGAGAGGTTCTCCACACTTCCAGATTTTTTCTTTCATTCAGATATTTTTTAAAGTCTTGCGTGTATGGTGTGTTTTCTTTCATGACTATGGCAAATTCTGTTTCGAGTGAATTATTTTTTTTGCCGAGAACAATGTTTATAATGTTTTTTACAAAATAGTATGTACTGCGCGAAAGATTTTTTATAAAATTAACCGGAACAAGTATACTTTTTGTCCATTTACCCCAAACGGTTTCTTTTGTACCAACAGGAATCTGAGTTAAATCATTATTCTGTATTAAATCATTGAAGTCGGACATTAAAGAGGCATTGTTGCTTTTAAGAAAATCTGATTTGCGGCTTGATTTTAAAATCGCATTTTTTAGGGTTGCGGCTGTTTGTTCATCAGCTTGTTCCAAAATTTTTATAATTTGTGTAAGTTTATTTTTATCTATCATCTTTTCAACACGATAATACCCCTTAAAAGACGGCTCATCTGTGCTTTTTAAAGGCTGATAAGCCGGTTGATTCGTATTTGTATGTTTTTGCTGAGCAAAAGCTTTAAAGAGTTTTTCATTTGCCTTTGTATGATTAAAAGTTTTGTGCAAAACATTTTGTTCATTGAGCGTTGCAACATTATCTTTTTTCTTCACAGTAGTAAGCAGTCTGCCTATAGAAGGAAGTATACCTTTTTTTTCGTACATTTCTTTTTCAAGTCTGTCAAGGGTGTCTTTGTCTGATGGCATGATAGGTTTTCCTACGAGTTTTCTGCCTAAAATCTCAGAAAAAGCTACAGTTGAACCTGATACAAACATTGCTGTAAGCAGATTTCTGTTAACTGCTGTTTCAAATGTACCAAACAACAGGTTTTGAATATACATATTCATGCCTATTCTCGAAAACTCCTGTGCTATACGGGATTTTCGCTGATTGGCCGCTTCGGTATGATCGTTGCTGTATCTCATTGTTGTATTGTAGGCGTCTGTTCCGAGAAAATACGAATAAACTATACCGGAGATAAGTCTGTTGCCAATCATCAATGAGTTTGATGAATATTTACCTTTATTAGGATCAACAACTTTGTTGCGGCGACGGTTAAGTTTACCTTCTAATACATCGTCAGGTATAAGAAATTTTGAGCTTTCATTAAATTTCGTGTGTCCGCTTTTTTTGCGATAACCGTTTTCCCAGATTTCATGCGACTTTAAAAGTCCTTCAAGCGACCTGAAATTTTTAATTACTCTCTCTTTTTCAGCTCTTCTTTCAAGTATAGGGGAATTTTTGGGCAGTATTAATTTTTCACCCCAGTTGTATATCGCTGTTAACGGAGATATAAGCTGTGTAAAAAATTTAGTAACAACGTGTTTTTTAGGTATATAAATGAGTTGACCCTGTTTTAGTGTTTCTAAAATTTCTTTGCTTATTCCGTTTTGTTTCTGGAAATCTTCGTGTTCTAGTATATATTTTATATAGTCATTTTTTATTTCCGTATAATAATTTAGTTGTTGTTTATTAATTCTGCTTAATGATTCAAAAACTTTATCCTGAAGGTTTTTGGGTACTACTTTTATTATTGGTTTAAGTGAAGTTTTTACAAAATCCAAGTTTTTTGCATTAAAATTAAAACCCTTGAAAGATATTTGCGCATTTGCGCCTTCTTGCAAGGGTTTTGATGATATACTTTTATTCTGTAAGGCAGGTTGTTTGCTCGAATGGAGCGAACCTTGTTCCGCATAGTGGTAACGGATTTCTTTTCGCTTCAGACCGTATTGATTTGTTGTTTCAATTTGTCCGATTTTCACGATTTGCCCAATTTTTTCGATTATCTGTTTGCTTAATAGAGTGAGAATATTATCTTAACCCGATAAAAGAAATATTTAAAGGATTTTAAAAGCAATTTATTGCTCAATAGCTTTAAACCGTCTAAAAAAATTTTTTGCTAGCAATTATAAATTAACTATACAAAAGTTAATACAAAAAAGGCTGATATAATCAGCCTTTTAAGAATATTAATTAAATTTTTCAACAGTTTTTTGAATAAATCTTTTTATTTTCATTTTTAATACATGCAAATCTGTTATTATCGGATTTGGCGAGAAGAAAAGTTTTTCCTGTTGTTTTTTTTCTTCGATTTGCGCAAGCTTTATTTGTTTGTCTATTGTTTTGAAATCTTTTCTGGAAAATTCAGCTAAATTTTCTCTGTTATTAAGAGCATACGCAACAAGATCTAAACGCGAATTAAGCTTTTTTAAATCTGCATTAGATAATGCATCATCAATTTGTGTAACAGAATCAAACAACGAGTTGTATCCGGTTGTTGATTCCACAAATTTTCGAGCTTCTGCATCAGCATCTATCTTTTTGAAAATATTATTAACTGCTTCCAGCGGAGCTGATTCCAACTTTTTATTTAAATCAAAATGCATTCTAATAAAATTCAACACCGAGGTTCTTGCTTTTAAATTTTGCGGAGTTGTTGAGTTATACATTTCCATAATAATTTCAGAAATTGCATTTTTATCAGGATATTTTGTAATTGATTCTCCTGCGTATGTTTTATTTAATACCTTTAAGAGCTCGATACCGTCTTGTTTATAGTTCTGTTCAAGCGCATCTTGATTAAGAAGACTTGTTAATTCATCGTTTGATGTAAGTTTTTTGATATTTAATTTTTTTATATATATTTTTTTGTTATAACCGTTTTGTATTTCTGATTCCAGATTTTTTACTATTTGCGGATTTTCATAATTAAGTTCTATATATGGCTTAAAATCATCATATTCAGCTGCGATTTTTGAAGAAGACGGTGTGGTTAAAAATTCTTCCAAAGTCTTAAACGGCAGCTGGCTGGTAGAACCCTTAGACGGATATGTTGATAAGAGATTTCCGGCAAGTGATAATTTTTTAGGGTCTTTTTCTGTTATATCAAATATTTTATTGAGTTGCTCAAAAGAATAATCTGTAAATTCAAGAAATCTTATGTGCGTATTCTGAGGAGCATTAATTTTATCATATATATCAAACACAAGTTTTTTATTTGTTTCCGTATTTGTGTTTGTCTTGTAATAATTGTCTTTATTAAACTTTTCCGAAAGCTTATATAACAAATTCATTTTATGTCTTTTCATTTTGGATGTAAAAGGTGTTATCTCCTTTTTAGGCATATTCAAAAATGCTGCAACCTGTGAAACAAACATGTTTTGCTCTAAAGTCCTGTAATTTACATTTGCCATAAATTTAAAAACATCTGTTTTTAATCCTTTAAACGCAACAGGATTTGTATTGCGTTTGTTATTTTTATTAGAATAAACAGGTGTGTAGACGTTAATTTTATTAATGTTCATGTTAAAACCTCTCTAAATACATTTATATTTTCTTTCAAAGTAAGTCTGTCAAAAAAAATTTTTGCTATAAAAATTTTTTATTTTAATAAATCTTAAAATTTTAGAACAAAAAAGGCACAATAAGTGCCTTTCTTTGATATTTAATTGTGAATTGATTATGTATCAATGTTTTGTGCAAATACAGCATTGGTTTCAATAAAGTCGCGTCTTGGCTCGACTTTATCGCCCATTAATACATCAAACAACTGGTCACAAAGCATTGCATCTTCAACGTGTACTCTCAACAGAGTTCTCGTTGCAGGATCCATGGTAGTTTCCCACAGCTGCTGCGGCATCATTTCGCCAAGCCCTTTGAATCTCTGCAAGGTCAGGCCTTTTTTACCTCTTTCTTCAACAACCCTTTGCAGTTCAGTAAAGGCTGTTATTTGAAGTTCTTCACTGCCTGTATCAAGCACAAGCACTTTTTCTTCTTCTATTAAGTAATTTCTTATTGCAGGGTATGCATTTTTTACCCTCTGGAACTCGTTACTCTTAACAAGTATTGCTGTCAATGACACCTGTTCTGTTTCTCTTTCAAGATGCAAAAGCAGATTATATTTTTGCACTTCCGTATTAAATTTGAGTTCAACACGATAGTCCTTAGCTTCAGTAATTCCATAGTTTTCAGCATGGTCTTGAAGATAATGGTTAATATAATCGCAGTGTTTTTGCATTGTTTCCTGATTATCAAAATCTTCAGGTTCGATATTCGAACGAATCAATGCTCTCATAACAACTGACGGTATTGCATTGATAAGAGGATTGTTAAATGAATGATAGAAGGTTGACATGTTTGCAAGCAGCTCAGTCAGTTCCTGCCCTGTTGCGCTTTTTGACTTGTCTTTGTTATAGAGTGTTAAATCTTTAACACCGCGTTCTCTGAGCATTTTATCTAAAGCTCTGTCATCGTATAAGTATTCAGCCTGTTTTCCTATTGTAATTTTATACAAAGGCGGTTGTGCAATGAAAACATGTCCTTTATCAAGCAGAGGTTTTGCATATCTGAAAAAGAAGGTTAACAACAGCGTCCTGATATGGGCACCGTCAACATCAGCATCTGTCATGATAATAATTTTGTGATAACGTAATTTTTCTATATCAACGTCATCTTCGTTTTTGCTTATATTAATACCAAGAGCCTGAACCATTGATTTTATTTCGTTGTTAGCGTACATTTTGTCTAATCTTGCACGTTCAACGTTCAGGATTTTACCTCTTAACGGTAAAATAGCCTGAAACATTCTGTTTCTTCCCTGTTTTGCAGAACCGCCCGCTGAATCACCCTCTACAATATAAAGCTCGCATTTTTCAGGTTCTCTGTTTGAACAGTCAGCGAGTTTTCCCGGCAGGGTAGAAGTTTCTAACGCTGATTTTCTTCTTGTTAATTCTCTGGCTTTTCTTGCGGCCTCTCTTGCTCTTTGGGCTTGCAAGGTTTTTTCAATAATTATTTTGGCGTATTTAGGGTTAAACTCAAGCCATTCCTGTAATTTATCTCTTATAGCATCCTGCACTGCAGCTGTAGCTTCAGAGCTTCCCAGTTTATCTTTTGTCTGACCTTCAAATTCAGGGTTAGGAAGTTTAACTGAAACAATAGCAGTAAGCCCTTCTCTCACGTCCTCGCCCGAGAGGTTTGCCTCAGAATCTTTTAACAGTTTATTTTTTCTGGCATAATCGTTTAATACACGTGTAATACCGTTTCTAAAACCTGTCAGGTGGGTACCGCCGCCGTGTGTATTGATGTTATTGGCAAAGCTTAGTACTGATTCATTGTAGGCATCTGTATATTGCATTGCAATTTCCACCTGCATATTATCAACCGCTTTATCAATATAAATAGGCTGCTCAAAAAGTACTGTTTTGTTTTTGTTTAAAAACTCAACATAGCTGCCTATACCGCCTTCAAAATGAAAATCCTGTTCATCTTTTGATGCAACATCTACATATCTGATTTTCAAACCTTTATTCAAGAAGGCCATTTCTCTTAATCTGTTAGCAATAACATCTCTGTCTATGTGAGTAGTTTCTGTAAAAATTTCCGGATCAGGCCAGAAGGTTGTTCTTGTACCTGTTTTATCTGTCTCTTTTATTTTTTCAACAGGTGTAGTCGGTTCTCCTCTTAAGTATTCCTGTCTCCATAAATAACCGTCACGGGCAACTTCTACCACATATTTTTCAGAAAGCGCGTTTACAACTGACGCACCAACACCGTGAAGACCGCCTGATACTTTATAACCGCCGTCACCGAATTTTCCGCCTGCGTGAAGTACTGTGTGTACAATTTCAAGTGCTGATTTTCCTGAATCAGGTTTTATATCAACAGGAATACCACGCCCGTTATCCTGTACTGTAACGCTTTCATCAGCGTTGATTGTAACAACAATTTCCGTACAATATCCGGCAAGAGATTCATCGATTGAATTATCAACAATCTCGTAAATACAATGGTGCAAACCTCTTTGAGAGGTAGAACCGATATACATGCCGGGACGCATTCTAACAGCTTCCAAGCCCTCTAAAACTCTGATATTACTGGCGTCATAATGTGTTTCTGCGGTCATTCTTAATTATCCCCAATTAGTCTTAAACTCGTATATATCAATATTTTACTACAAACAAAGTTATTTAACCAATTTATTAAAATAAAAAATTTTTCATATAGTCAACTGACCCCGATAACTTATTGAACTGGTGCATAAAACAAGTTCAACCGTCATCTTATAACCCTGGCACCGGCAACAAGTGCATGGGGTCACTTGCGTAAACCTGATGACTTATGCGACCTCACTGCCTCTCATAAATATGCCGCTGGTATATTTACTCGGCAGAGTATGTACCACCCATAAAGCTAGGTCCAACTCAGACAAATTTATCCCTTTTGTTTACAAAAAGTTTTATAAAGTCCTGTAGAACGTCCCCTTTTGGGTCTGTAATTGTTGTTAAAATAAACTTCAGTCTTAATAATAAACCCGAACTGACGTTCCTGCATGTCGTTAAAATCTTCACAGTTCAGGTCAAATATCCCCATAACCTGCCCGTCCGGAGTCTTGTAAACCCCGATATGTCTTGTATATAAACTCCACAATGATTTTGAGTCATACAACCAGCCGTTTGGCAGTTTTTTCCAAACAGCAGTGTCCTCGTTAAAATTCAGCCAGTTTGCTTCGCTTAAAAAGACTGCAATATTATCTTTCATTTCATCGCTGCGCGGCTGGCTATACATTGACATTTGATTCGCAACACTATAAAGCTGCTGTCCGATTTGAGAGTTTGTACGTGCAGAAACAGGTACGGACGTTAAAGCTAATACAATTAAAACCAGACATTTTTTCAGCATCTTGAAAAGACTTCAATTTCAAGTGAATCCATTGTATTAGCAAGAAAATAAGCAGAGCTTGCAATCATAGAGGCATTATCAGTGCAGTATTTCATTGCAGGTGCAAAGATTTTATACCCCTCATCTTGAAGAGCAAAAAATTTCTTTCTGATTTCAGAGTTTGCAGCCACGCCGCCTCCCAGAACTATCTGTTTTATTCCGTATTTTTCAGCAGCTTTTAAGGTTTTTTTGAACAGTGTTGAGGTTATGCATTCCTGAAAACTGGCTGCAACATCTTCTTTAGGGATGCTTCCCAATTCCTTTTCAAGTTTTCTTGTAAGGTTTAAAACCGCTGTTTTCAAACCGGAAAAGCTGAAATCAAATTCTCCCTGAACTTTAGCCTCTGGTAATTTATATGCTTTAGGGTTTCCGGCAGGTGCCATTCTATCGAGGTTTAAGCCGCCCGGATACGGCAGCCCAAGGAGTCTTGCAACTTTGTCGTATGCTTCGCCTGTTGCGTCGTCAATAGTTTCTCCGATTATTTGCTGATTCAAATAGTCCTCTACCTTAATTATCTGAGTATGCCCCCCGCTTATAAGAAGAGCTATCATCGGCGGTTTTAAATCCGTATCTATATAGTTTGCGCAAACATGCGCATTCAGATGATTTACACCGATAAAAGGTTTGTCATATGTAACAGCAAGCGCCTTGGCTGCATTTAGTCCGACAAGCAGCGACCCGACAAGCCCGGGGCCGACAGTAGCGGCAACCGCAGTAATATCATCCGGTGTCAGACCGGACTGGTCAAAAGCCTCCTGAATAATTAAGTTTACCGCATCCAGATGTTCTCTTGCCGCGACCTCAGGCACAACCCCACCATAAAGACGGTGAGTTTTAATCTGAGAGGCTACAACATTAGCCAGAACTTCTCTGCCGTTTTTAACAATTGCGCAGGCTGTCTCGTCACAGCTTGATTCCAGAGCCATAATTATTATGTCTTTATCCGCATCAGGACCAATAAAAACTGATTCACCTGATATAGGCTTTTTAAATTCTTTTACAAGTTTAGCCATAAAGATTACACTCTGTTTTTAATTTCTTCAAGAAGCATTGCTTCAAATTCATCGATTGTTTTAGTGCCTATCGGACCTTCGCCTCTTTTTCTTATGGCTACAGTACCGTCAGCCATTTCTTTATCGCCGACGACAACTACATAAGGAATCTTTTTATCCTGTAAAGCTTCTCTTATTTTGTAGTTCATACTTTCGCTGCGGTCGTCAAGATTTGCTCTTATACCTGCGTTTCTGAGTTGTTTGTAGATTTTTTCAGCGTAGTCAGTATGTTTATCGTTAGAAATCGGAACAATTTCAACCTGAGCAGGAGCAAGCCATAGCGGGAAAGCACCGGTATAGTGTTCTATCAAAATACCGTGGAATCTTTCCATTGAGCCGAATACAACCCTGTGCAGCATCAGCGGTGTTTTTAACTGTCCGTCTTTATCCTGATATTTAATATCAAAACGTGCAGGCAGGTTGAAGTCTAACTGAATTGTAGCGCACTGCCATGTTCTGCCGATTGCGTCTTTTACCTTAAAGTCGATTTTAGGGCCGTAAAACGCACCGTCACCTTCGTTTATTTCATATTTCATTCCGCGGCGTTCCATTGCTTCTTTCAAACCGGCTTCTGCTTTATCCCAGTTTTCAATCTCTCCTATGTAGCTTTCCGGACGTGTTGAAAGTTCAACTTCAAAATTCATTTTGAAAATAGCCATTGTATCAGCCACAAAGTCAATGATTTCGTTGATTTCATCAACCAGTTGTTCGGGTGTACAGAAAATGTGGGCATCGTCTTGAGTAAAGCCCTGAACACGTGTCAAACCGCCTAAGGCACCTGAGTGTTCTCTTCTGTATACAGTGCCCAGTTCTGCCATACGCAACGGCAATGAACGGTATGAATGTCTGTTTGCCTGATAAATCAAGATATGGAACGGACAGTTCATCGGTTTTAAGATGTACTGGTCGTCTGATTCATCTTCTTTTTGTATAAAGAACATGTTTTCTCTGTAGTGGTCAGCGTGACCGGAGATTTCCCAGAGTTTTGATTTAGCAATATGAGGTGTGTTAACAATTACATAGCCTCTTTTTCTGTGCTCTGTTCTCCAGTAGTTTTCTATTTCTTCTCTTACTACAGCAAGGTTCGGGTGCCACAAAACAAGCCCTGCACCGAGTTCTTCTCTTGTTGAAAACAAATCAAGCTTTGCCCCGAGTTTTCGGTGGTCGCGTTTTTCCGCTTCTTCAAGCATTGTTAAATATGCTTTTAAATCTTCATTTGTCCAGAAAGCAGTAGCATAAATTCTCTGGAGCATTTTGTTTTTAGCGTTGCCTCTCCAGTATGCACCGGCTACTTTCATTAATTTAAAAGCTTTTATAAATGAAGTGTTCGGAAGGTGAGGACCTGCACAAAGGTCGTTAAAGAGAGAATTTCCGTCTTTGTCTTTTGTTAAAAACAGAGTGGGTTTATGATTTCTGTGTTCTTCCAACAATTCTGCTTTATAGATTTCGCCTTCTGATTTGAACTCGTTTATTTGTGCATCAACATCCGGAATTAAGTATTTTTCAAAGGTAAGATTTTGTTTAACAATTTCGTGCATCTTATCTTCGATTTTTTTAAGGTCATCTTCCGTGAAAGTGTGACCTTCTAAGTCAAAGTCATAATAAAAACCGTTTTCAATAGCAGGACCTATTGCGAGTTTTGCCTGCGGAAACAGTGATATAACAGCCTGTGCCATAATGTGAGAAGTAGAATGGCGCAATATATATAAAGTTTCAGGGTCTTTAGAGGTTAAAATTTTGACCTTATCGTTGTTAGATAACGTTGTTCGAATGTCTTTTACATCTCCGTTAATTTCAAGAGCTACTGCATTTTTGGCAAGACCCTCGCTTATGGTTTTTGCTAAATCAAAACCGTTAGCTCCGTCTTGTAATGAGATTTTTGAATTGTCAGGTAAAATTACCTCGATGTTAGACATTGTTTTCCCCTTTTTATTAAGTCTCTAAACTAATATAATAATTTTATAGCACCAGCAAAAAACTAATGCAAACTTGTCAATTGTACGTCCCGGTTAAGTTGACTATATAAAAAAATTGTAATATAATTTAAAAAAAATCAATATTTTGTAATATTTGTTATTACAAAATTTTTTTTTAAAATATGTGGTTTACAAAATAGGGTAAAGAAAGATAGGTTTTTAACATGTGTCCAAATAGTGAAATTCCTAATGAACAAGCAGAAGCGAAACAAAAAATATTAATCGCGGATGATGAAGCCAGTATAAGAAGAATTCTTGAAACAAGATTGAGCATGATTGGCTATGATATAGTTACAGCGGCTGACGGAGAAGAGGCAGTTGCTGCATTTAACAAAGAAAATCCTGATTTAGTTGTTTTAGACGTCATGATGCCTAAAATGGACGGATATGGAGTTTGCAGAGAAATCAGAAGAACATCAGATGTTCCAATTATTATATTAACAGCATTAGGCGATGTTTCTGAAAGAATCACCGGTCTTGAACTCGGTGCAGATGATTATGTTGTAAAACCTTTCAGCCCTAAAGAACTCGAAGCACGTGTTAAATCAGTTTTAAGACGTTCTACAAACAGAGAAATCACTCCGTCAACAGGCAAAGTTACTAAAAATGTTATTACAACAGGTAACATAAAAATTGATACTGCAAGACGTCAGGTATTCAGAAAGAACGAAAGAATCAGACTTACAGGTATGGAATTCAGCCTGCTTGAACTGCTGGTTAACAACTCGGGTCAGGCATATTCCAGAAATGAAATACTGCAATACGTTTGGGCATATCCGCCGGATCACAGAATTGATACAAGGGTGGTTGACGTACATATTTCAAGATTACGTTCAAAACTCGAAACTGACCCTGCAAATCCTGAATTGATTTTGACAGCCCGCGGTATAGGCTATATGTTTCAAAGAATTAACTAGTAAAAAAAACCTTCCTATAAAAGGAAGGTTTTTTATTTATAAAACAAGTCAGAAACTATTTGGCTTGTTTTTTGTTCTTTTCTAATTTTTCACTAATGCTGTTGGCAATCGGTGTTGCAATAACCGGTGATACAAATCTGTATATCAAAGCAAATACCATTAATGCCTGTGCTGTTTTAAAGCCGTTCATCATTCTTGTGAGTTTTTTGCTCTGGTCAGCTTTTGCTACAAGTTTGATGGCATTATTCATCCCCTCTCTGTTGAAGGCAGCTTTCATTGCCTTGCTGTCGGACATTTTTTTCAAATACAAATCTTTTACAACATCCGCTTTGTCTTTACCGTTTTCAACAGTTATGTTTTTAATTTCTTTTAAGAATTCTCTTGCAACATTATCGCCTTTTTGTTTTTTAATTTCTTCTTTCAGATAAACTTTTACGTTGCTGTTAAATTCAAATTTGTTTTTTATTATCTCAACTATATTATTAAATTTTTCACTTTGTTTTGCTGCTCTTTCAATGACCTGAGCGTATTCAGGGTCTTGTTTAAATCTTAAAAATCTTTGCTGAAGTTTTTCGTCTTCAATTTTTGAAATATGGAACAATTCTGCAATATGATTAATTTTTCTGTTAAGATAGTGGTTTAGTGTATAAGCCCCAACTGTTGACATAGCACATACCGCCCCCTGATTAATCATAAGCGGAACTTTTTGGTCTTTTTCAATTGTCTTTGAACGGGCAGTATCAAGCATATAAAAGCCTGAGAGTGTGCAGCCTACAAAGGCTGCAAGATGTTCCTGATAGTTCTTGTTTTTAAGATAATTAACAAGATTTTGCACAGGTTTTAAAGCAGCAAGCTCTCCGAGAGCGTACGCAATGCCGCTTGTACCTTTATCAGATACCTGATTTGCAAGTTGTTTTGTCTGCTGCGCAAGCTTTTGAGCTGTTTGCATATCAAGCCTTTTGAATGCCGGTCTTGTTTGAGGGGAATATGTTGCCTGTCTAATCCGCATTATTCAAGCCCTCCTGTGAAATTTTGGAAAGTTTTACTTGCCTTTGCATTGTTTTTAAAGTTAATTACAGAATATCTGTAAATCGGATTTTGGAGCATATTGCCTGTCTCTGTCTTGTCCGAAACGCTTTTCTTTGCTGTTCCAAAAATTCTGTTTAAAAGGTATTTATCAATAAACGGAATTAATGCGATTGTAATACCCGAGCGAACACTTGCCGTTAAAGCTTCTGTAGACTTGTTAACAAGCATTGTAAAAGTCTGTGCATTTTTTGTGGAACCAATAAACTGTGCTGCTTTTTTGGCGTAAATTTCAGGATTTGCTTTTAACTTGTTTAACCCTTTTTTAATAGGTGAAAATAATGCAACAGCAAACCCGTAACCGATTAAACCTGATGAAATTGAATGTGAGGCAGCTTTTTTATTTTTTTCTTTATTTTTGTCGTTTGACTGCGCCATAATAGCGGCCGGTCTTAATACACAGGTAATACCAAGAGCAAATACAGCATCAAAAATTGTTTGGCTTGCATCAGCCATGCTTATAAATTTTTCCAGAGTTTTATTATTTAAAAATTTCCACAGGTTTGTCTGTTTTATTTTATTAACTTCTGATAAAGAAAGACCGCCAAATGAAACATTTTTAGCGGTCTTTCTTGAAATAAAATTATCTGTTTGATTTAATGACTTCTTATTTAATGAGTCATGATACAACATGAACTGAGAAATAG
>CALUQS010000083.1 GCA_944322975.1 Candidatus Gastranaerophilales bacterium | reverse complement strand
GCATCAATGATGGGATTGTCATAGCAGCAATTACACCGATAATCATCAATGTAACCAAAACTTCTGCTAAAGTAAAACCTGATTTTTTGTTCATAAGATCCTCTTTCTTTTCTATCAATCTTAGTTTACTTACATCTGCGTTGAGTATTTAATACCTAATAACTATATATCATTAAGTAAAAAAAATCAACTCTTAATTTATTAATACCCAAATTTTCAAATTTTAAACACTTTGTTAAGATTTGTTATATAATGTAAACATGTTTAATTATGATTTAATAGTTGTCGGCTCAGGTCATGCCGGTTGTGAGGCAGCGCTTTCCGGGGCAAAATTAGGTCTAAAAACGCTGCTGATGACCCTGAACCTTGAGCATATCGCATTGATGCCTTGTAATCCCGCAATTGGCGGCCCGGCAAAGTCTGCTCTTGTGCGTGAAATCGACGCTTTGGGCGGGGTCATGGGTATTGTAACAGACGCAACTTATATACAAATGAAAATTTTGAATTCGTCAAAAGGCCCTGCTGTCAGGGCTTTGCGTGCTCAATCTGATAAAAAAGAGTACATGACTTTCATGCGAAATTTAATTGAAAAAAATTGTTACATTTCTCTGAAGCAAACCATGGTTTCGGGACTGATTGTAGAAAAAAATACAGTAAAAGGTGTAGTTGATGAATTCGGTTTAGAATACCATGCCCCTGCTGTCATTTTAACCACAGGTACATCATTAGAAGGCAAATGCTATGTGGGTTTGCAGTCCGTAAGCGCCGGAAGAATGGGAGAACGTGCGGCAACAGGGCTTTCTGATTCGTTAATCAAAAACGGTTTAACGCTCAAACGGCTTAAAACAGGCACTCCGGCAAGGGTCGATTCCAGAACAATAGATTATTCAAAGATGACAATACAGCCCGGGGATGATGAACTGCACTTTTTCTCCTTTGAGCCGGACAGACCGGTAAGAAAACAATATCCGTGTTACCTTACCAGAACTACAGAAAAAACCCATGACATTATTCGTAACAATTTGGATAAATCACCGTTGTACGCAGGGCTTATACATGGAATCGGGCCCAGATACTGCCCCTCAATTGAAGATAAGGTAGTAAGATTTGCGCACAATCCGTCGCACCACATATTTATAGAGCCGGAAGGCAAAGACACTTATGAAATTTACGTTCAGGGTTTTTCAACGAGTTTGCCGGCTGATGTGCAGATACAGATGCTTAAATCTTTGCCGGGGCTGGAAAATGTTCATATTATAAAACCGGCATACGCAGTTGAATATGATGCTGTGCCGGCTTTACAGCTTAACCATTCTTTGATGACCAAAAAGATTAAAGGGCTGTTTTGTGCGGGACAGATTAACGGAACAAGCGGCTATGAAGAGGCTGCGGCACAGGGGCTTGTCGCCGGTATAAACGCTTATAACTATTTAAACAATAATGACATGCTCGAACTTTCAAGGAGCAACTCTTACATAGGCACCTTGATTGATGACCTTGTTACAAAAGATATTCAGGAACCTTACAGAATGTTAACCTCACGCTCCGAATACAGGCTGCTTTTGCGTCAGGATAATGCTGATGAAAGGCTTACTCCGATAGGGCATAAGATAGGACTGATTTCTGATGAGAGATATCAGAGATTTTTGGACAAACAAAAAAGAATCGAAGAGGAAATTGAAAGGTTAAAAACCACAAAAATTTCGCCGACAGCGGAAGTTAATGAGAAACTTGCGCAGTACAATGAAAATATCGAAAGGGGCATGAAACTTGCCGAGCTGTTAAAACGTCCGTCAATAGACTATAAAGTTCTCAAAGACATTGACCAATCAACCAAAGAGCTTGACTTGCCGGCAGAGATTTTTGAAGAGGCCGAAATAAAAATAAAATACGACGGTTACATAAAACGCCAGAATCAGCAGGTTGAAACAATGGACAGGCTTGAAAAAATAAAAATACCGGCTGACATAAACTATGACGAATTGCAGCATATTTCCACGGAAACAAAAGAAAAACTGGCAAAAGTCAGACCGGCAAACCTCGGACAGGCAGCAAGAATCGGCGGCGTGAAACCTGCGGATATTTCCGTACTGATGGTTATGCTAAGCAGATAGTTGAAATTCTTTCATCTTGCAAAAATAGCTTTAATTTTCTCTGCTGCAATGAATTTCGTATAGTCAACTGCCCCGATATAAAAACTGGTTAGCATGGAGAAAGTTTGTTTTTCACCCGGTCGGGGATGGAACAGACGTACATTCCCCGGGTTGGCAAGGACAGAAAGGGGAATGTCATGCAAATTTTTTGTAACAGTGGGCACGCAGGGTCTGTGCCCCTGAAGTGACCCCTCACCCCGGCCCTCTGTCTTGGATTATTGGCGTTCACAAGGTTTAGTATTCCGTTTTGAATTTTTATTCTAAAAATTCTCCGTTACATCAAGTTTTTCAATTTTATATTCATATGGTTTTGTCTTATAAAATTCGTTATTTAAAATAGGATAATTATCTTTAAATATTTCATTAAACAAATACCTGAAAGAATTTGCCAGAGTAATATCTTGCGGAATATTATCATATTTGTATTTTTCAGGAAAATACAGCGCAAAAAGTATATGATAGGTCATATTTATATTGTTTTCTTCAAAAAGACTGTGGTCAGAGTGTATTAAAATTATTGAATTTGGTTTCATATTCTTTTTAATTTCGTCAATTAAAGACAAATATTTTTTATTAATAAATTTTTGATATGCTCCGTAATGTTTAGGGTTATTTTGTTCCAAAAGCGGTAAATCATTGCCGTTTTCTTCTTTAAAATATGGAGGATGCGGCGCCAGAATGTGCATGTAATTGTAAACCGGCTGATTTGTTTTTACTTTTACCACTTTTTTATATCTGGCTAACAGGTCTTCTATATCGTGTTTGTAATTCAATTTTTTTGACTTTGTGATAAAAAATCTGAATATTGAAGAAAAACACATCATTGCTGTTATTGAATTAGAGCTGCTTATATAAGTATTTATTGTGTCATTTTTACCAATGTAATTATACCGGTGCATGTTTATAAACAACTTGTGAAAAACAAAATTAAACAAATACCCTCTCGTTTTTAACTCATCAAATACTTTGTTTTTTGCATAAAACGGCCAGCACTTGACCGGCAAAAGAGTTTTTTCTCTTGAGATAAAGTTATAAACATAATCCATGTTTAACATTGAAGGTACAGAAAGGTGAGTAAAATTGTAGTTGCTTTTTGCAAGTTGACAGATACAAAAACCTCTTTGTTCAAGTCCTTTTTTAAATTCTTCGTCGCAATATTTCGGGTTAAAAAATCCGCAGTGACCGTCAGCCAGTATATGATAAATATCGGGATAGTCTTTATTGTTTTCAACATTATCAAATGCTTTTTCAGGTTTTTCACACTTAAATTTTGACAGTTTAACCATAATATCCAAAATAACAAAAAGAGATATTATGCCCGCAATAAAAAACATTGTTTTTGAGGCTGCAATCACAATAATTTTCGGCACAAACAAGTAAAAAAGTACGGAAATAATAACAGACAGTATAATGTAACTTATGCAAAAAAAGAATTTTATACGATTAAGCGTACGTTTATACTGGCTGAATAATCCGATAAAAACATAATTTGCATACAATATTGCAAAAAAGTTTATACAAAAAATTGCCTCTGATGTGTATATATCATTTATAAAAAAGTTTAACCCCGAACATCCCGCCGCGACTATAGCAGTGACAATAATAAGTGCCCGGTAATAATCTTTAATGGCAATTTCTCCGACATTCTGGGCAAAAAGCGAATGCACCGGTATTAAACACAACAAAACAGGGTAAAAAAGACACAAAGTATCCATTACCTGCTCCTCATCAAATATAAAATGCGCTTTGAATTTTTTATGTTTATTGTTTCTAATATTTCAAAATATTTGTCAAAAATTGACTCAAAAGTTTCTTTATCATAGTTGTCAAAAATATCTTCCCTTGAACTTAAAAGGTGCTGTACTTTTGAATCAGTTTTTGGCACAAATTCTATTACCAGATATTTTCCGAGTGAACTAAAAAACTTTGCAATATTGTCAAAAGGCAGGTTGTTAGAAATTGCAAGATGGTGAATTAAGGCCAGAGCCATAACCATATCGCATTGGAATCTTGAGGAAAAATTTTTGCGTTCCTCATTCATAAACCCTATAGCCGGACTCGGATTTGTCAAATCTTGCAGCAGAGGCAGTATATTGGTTTCTTTGTTGCTTTTCATATAAAGATAACTGTCCTCAACTGCCACGGGGTCAATGTCAAAAGCCAGTGTCACTATGTTTCTGTCAGAAGCTATTCTTGAAAAATCACCTCTGTTGGAGCCTAAATCGCAAAGCGATTTGGGCTCCACTTTATTAATAAAGTGCAAAATTATGTCTTTTTTCTCCTGAAAAGATTCTTCACTGTAATTTGTGTTTTTATAATAATCACCCCACTGAGTGTATATTTTAGGAAATTTAAGAGATTTTACCGTGTTAATCAGCGAATCTATCAGCGCCTGTTGTTCAAAAAGGCTCATACGTGCAGTTTTAAAGGCTGGTTTTTCAGTGTTTTCATAAGCTTTTTGAGACATTGAGTGTATAATAATGTGTGTTAATATACCAAAATTAAAAATCGCTCTGAACGGCAGCAGTTTTTTGGCTGTTTCAAGGGCAATACCGTCGATATTTGTAATCAAAAGTTTGTTTAAGTCTATATCCGTATAACTCATTAACGCCAGTGGTGTAAGAAAATGTCTGCAAAATTGTCCGTAAGCAGCCCACGGGGTATCAGGTTTATATTTTTCAAACGATAATGTATCTATAAATACCGGTTTCCCCTTGCAAAACTGTATGTTATAAGCCGATGCATCTTTTAACGACATTTTATGTTTTAATGCTGTCTTTTGTATTTTCAGCGTTAAAAGTGCAGCGTCTTTCAGCGCTGAAAAAGACCACTCGTAAGGATAGGTGATATATTTAATCTGTGCGGGTTTTATAATTTTATAAAATTCGCAAGCCGTTTTTTTACTCAAAGAGACTTCCTGATGCTCAACTAGCAGACCTTTTTGTGTAAGTTTTTTATACAGCCCGCTTTCCGTTAAAAAGTCATAATCTTCAGCCGCGCAAAGGTTGATTTGTCTGTATATTTGACCTTCAAATTCAAAAACAAATCCCGCGGGGTCTTTGTATGAGGTATTATTCATCCTGCTCCCCGTCAGTGTCTTTGTGTTTTTTAAACAAACCTGTTATTGAGCCTAAAAGCTTTTTGAACACAGCAACTACAGCCAGCAATCCGCCTATAATAGTCTGAAAAATATAACTGCCCGAACCCGGATTTATATACGCATGTGCTTCTTGATTGTTAACAATTACAAGAAGTAAAAATATTATTAATACAAAATTTAAAAACTTTTTCATATTTTTATTATAAGCTGACTAATATAATGAAACAAATTTGTTAAAAAACTTATTTTTTGGCATAATTAAAGAATGGATAGTAAAAATTATACAATAAACATTGCGCATTTGTATCCAAAACTGCTTAACATATACGGTGATTGGGGCAATGTTTTGACTATAAAAAGACGTTGTGAATGGCGTAATATCAATGTCAATATAGATTCTATCAACATAGGTGATTCTATTGACATTAAAAAGTATGACTTTTACTTCATCGGCGGCGGACAAGACCAGCAGCAAATTGCTGTTTCTAAAGAATTACAAAGGCACAAAGCTTCACTTCAAGACGCGCGTGATGAAAACGCCGTGTTCCTTGCAATATGCGGTGGGTATCAGCTTCTCGGACATTATTATCTTCCAGGCGACGGCGATGAGCTTTCGGGCATAAGTCTTCTGGATGTTTATACCGTTGCCGGTGATAAACGTTTTATCGGAAATGTTACTGCGGAATGCAATTTTATTCATCCGCAAACGCTTGTCGGTTTTGAAAACCACAGCGGGCTTACTTACCTGCAAAATGACACTTTACCCATAGCAACTGTAAAAACAGGTAACGGTAACAACGGCAAAGATAAAACAGAAGGCGCTACTTACAAAAATGTTTTCGGCACTTATTTGCACGGCTCTTTTTTGCCGAAAAACCCCCATTTTGCTGATTATTTGATTTCACTTGCCCTGCACAAAAGATATAAAGAAAAAATAGAACTGTCAGTGCTTGACGACACATTCGAAAACAAAGCACATGAAGTTTTAATCAACAAAAAATACTGATTACTCTGCAAGACGGGGCTTGCGGTTAAGTGTTTTTGCAAATTATTTTCCTCTGATTATTAAAAATTTATAAAAATCCTTGCCAATATGCGGAAAAATCGCGATAATAAATACATTAAAACCTAATAGTCTGTCACAGCCGAAAGGAGATTAGAGATGACAACAGAATATGTTTATTTAAACGGAGAATATGTAGACGCCAAAACAGCTTCGATACCTGTAAGAAACCACGCTTTTTTATACGGAACATCGGTTTTTGAGGGAATTCGTGCTTATTACAATAAAGAAGAAGACCAGTTGTACGCTTTTAGAATGAAAGAGCACTTTGAAAGACTGATAAACAGCTGCAAAATTATGCATATGGATTCAAAATTCAGCGTGGAAGAATATTGCGGATTAACTAAAGAATTGTTGAAGAAAAACGGCTATAAAACAGACGCATATATCAGACCCCAGGTGTATAAAAATGCTTTAAAAATTGGCCCCGGTCTTTTGGATAACCCTGATGCGGTTTTGATTTTTTCTTTTGCAATGGGTGACTATATTGATTTAGAGAAAGGTTTGAGCGTTTGTGTTTCTAACTGGAGAAGAAATGACGACAACGCAATTCCGCCCAGAGCTAAAGTATCAGGCTCTTATGCAAATACAGCGCTTATCGTTACCGATGCAAAACTTGCCGGCTTTGATGATGCTATTGTACTTGATCAGGCAGGCAAAGTTACGGAAGGTTCTGCAATGAACCTGTTCCTTATAGAAGGGGACACTCTTGTAACAACACAAACAACAGATAACATTCTTGTCGGTGTTACAAGGAATACTGTCATAGAATTAGGCAAAAATGTACTGGGCATGAAGGTTTGTGAAAGAGAAATTTCAAGAACCGAACTGTATGTTGCGGATGAGGCGTTCTATTGCGGAACAGGCGCACAAATAAGTCCTATTACTTCTATAGACCACAGACCGATAGGCACAGGCTCTGTAGGGGAACACACAAAAGAACTTCAAAAACTGTATTTTGACGTTGTTAAAGGTAAGGTAGAAAAATACAAAAAATGGTGTACACCAATATATGATTAATTTTCTCGGACTTTGCGTCCAAAATTTAGTACAAACAATAAAATACATTCTTGACGGACGTACAAAGTTCAGTGCAGTAATTTCACAGGCTGCAATGATAAGCTACGATTCTTTATCGATATCATTAACAATTGTGTTTATCGCAGCTGCTGTTATATCTTTGCAAATTTCAAAACAGTTTTTAATGAGCGGTGCCGAAAGTTATGTCGGCGGTTTTATAGCTGTTTCTCTGGTAAGAGAAATAGCCCCCGGGTTTGCGGCTCTGGCAATAGGCGCAAGAGCGGGCACTGCAATTTGCGCTGAAGTTGCAAATATGCAGGTTACAGAACAGGTAGATGCAATAAAAACGCTTGGGGTTGACCCTGTGGGATACTACTTCGCCCCGAGGCTTATAGCCTCTGCCCTGACCGTGCCGATGGTTGTAATACTGGCAGAGTTCATAGGTATTGTTGGCGGAATGATGGTGGCATATTTTGCTATTGGTTTGCATCCCAACAGATTTATGAACACTGTTTGGCTCTTGCTTGCAGCAAAAGATATTTATATAAGCATACTAAAAGCCTTTGTTTTTGGCATTTTAATTACACTTGTTTGTGCTACACAGGGTTATAAAACGCATGGCGGCGCAAAAGATGTTGGAGAATCAACTACAAAATCAGCAATTTTGTCCACGTTTTATTTGCTCGCTGCCGATTTTATTATCAATATCATTTTTTATGTTCATGTTGGAATATAGGCAATGCAATAAAGGTGGCAATACCGGCATGGTGTCATTCTGAAACATCTGGCGATGGAGTTATTCACCAGACGTGTGTGTTCAGAATCTGACCAACGTTTTTTGTTATTATTTTTCACCGGTAAGATTCTGAGCCCGCTGCGCTCCTCAGTATGACAGCCATTTTGTAGTATAAATATTGTCCATCAGAGGGCAGGGGTGCGGGGCGGCACTGACAAAAGGCACCGCAAAATAATAAGATGCTGTAAATCATAGAGATTTACAGCATCTTCCATTCTGCCTGCATAGTTTTTAGTAGGTTTGGGTAAGCTCTGATTACCCAAACATTTCTGTTGCGCTAAATTAAAATTTACCACAACCTACGGGCTAAAACTTTTATATCCACTCTTCAATTTCTTTTTTAGATACTCCCCAAGGATGTCCGAATGTTCTGCCTTTTACATTACAATATCTGCAAAATGGTATTGGTTTTGCTAAAAATTCAAGTATTTCATCTATACTTTGGGCTTTATGTATATCTATTCCGTCTCTATCTGTTAATGGAATATTCGTTCCAAAGTATTTGTTAAACTGTCCTATATTCGGGGCGACCGTGCAGGTATATAATTTCCCCTGTTTAAGAAATACACAAAAATTTGCGTGAAAACAGTTTAAAAAATTATTTACAGGATCTTGTTTCCCTTCCAAATCAAGCGGTATATGGTAGCTGGTTTTTAGTACAGAATTTGTGTTACCGTAATATTCCAGTTTTACTCCATATGATTCTGCTGTTTGTTCTGCTTTTTCATAATTAGTTTTTAGCGGATATTTTGTCGGAACAATTACAATATTGTATTCTTTGCATGAATTCCAGAAATTTTCTTTTTGCAAATTTAACAAAATAGCATTTGTGACGACTTCTATCCTTGTATTTGGAAGATATTGTCTTGCAATCCTCATAAATTCTGTCAATTGAGGGTGCAAAAGAGGTTCTCCGCCCATAAGTTTTAAAATATTCAATTGCGCACCAGAAAGCTCTGCAAATCTTTTTATGTCTCTTTCAAAAACTTCAATATCTTCAAATCTCTTTTCTGCCAGAGGTGCAAAATGGTCACAACCACAACAGCGCAAATTGCAATGGTCGACAAGGTGAACCGCTATACTATGCAGAGTTGGCTGTGGGGTTCTTCTTTTCATTGCTGCAAGTATTTTTTCATCATTACATTTTGTAATAGTATGTTCTTTTATTATTTGGGGTTGAGGTTGTTGTAAAACATGTTTATTTTTAATTTTAAATTTTATACCAGCAATTGTAATTTGTTTGTAATCTTTTTTATTTTTTATAGAAAATAGCTGCTGTAATGGAGAAAGTATTAATTTATCCTCTAACTGGTTTACTGCTTGGTATATTTTACCTCTTTTGATTGCAAACAGCAAAGGCTTATCTGATTTAATATATGAGATGTTTTTAAATATACTATGAGCTTTTTTTAATAGTCTGATTTTTTTATTTTGTTTTTTAAAATTATAAAAATCAAAATATATAAAATCACAAAATTTTTGTAAGATGTAATTCATATCATATGCAAATGAATCATTTCTTTCTATAAAATCATTGATTAATTTTATACACTCTATTGATGGATATTTCAATTTTTTATCATTGTCATTAGAAGCATTATACACAAGAGAATTTTTCCTGTACGCATAATTATATAGTTTTTCGTCTAACCCATAGTATGTTTTTGCCAATAACAAATACTGTACGATAAAAGTGCTGTCTTCATGCATTTTTGCATCAGGAAATTCAATATTGTATTTTTTTATAATATCAAGTTTTAATATTTTATTAAAAAGCAAAGTACTGATTTGAGAGATATTCTTATTATTTATTTCGCTTTTTCCAGCTATACGTATTTTTCTGTGACCTATACAGCCGTTTAATCTGTTCTGATTATTATCATTTTCTATAATATGCACTGTGGTATCACACAT
>CALUQS010000082.1 GCA_944322975.1 Candidatus Gastranaerophilales bacterium | reverse complement strand
ATATCGACAAACTTCCGAAAAAAGAAGTTGTTCAAATGACTAAAAAACTCGAAAAATTGTCTAAAACTTTAGGCGGTATCAAAGAAATGCGCGGTATGCCCGACATTATCTTTGTTGTTGACCAGAAGAAAGAAGACATTGCTATTGCAGAAGCTAACAAATTGCATATCCCTGTAATTTGTCTTGCTGATACAAATGCAAACCCTGACGGAATTGACTATATCATCCCCGGAAACGATGATGCAATCCGTTCTATCAGATTAATTGCCGCTAAATTGGCTGATGCTGTTTTAGAAGGCAAACAGTTAAGAGAAAATAAAGCAGTAGGCGCTAAAGCTGAAACTATCAAGGCAGAAGATGCCGGTGTCAGCGCTGAAGAAGTGAAAGCTGAAGAAACTCCGTCTGAAGCTTAATTAAAAAATTATAAAAGCAGGTCGGAAAAACTTCCTGCCTGCTTTTTTAATACCGGAATTTAAGGTTTATTAAATAAAACAGAGAGGATTACATTATGACAATAACCGCTGCTATGGTAAAAGAACTCAGAGAAAAAACCGGTGCAGGTATTCTCGATGCCAAAAAAGCACTTGTTGAAAGCGATGGCGATATGGAAAAAGCTGCAGAATTCCTCCGCCAGAAAGGTATTGCATCTGCTGAAAAGAAAATGGGCAGAATAGCTGCAGAAGGTTTAGTAGGTTCATATATCGAAGGCAATGTTGGTGCAATGATTGAAGTTAACTGTGAAACTGACTTTGTTGCCAAAAATGACGAATTTAAAGAACTTGTTTCTAACCTTGCAAAACAGATCGTAGCTATTAAACCTGCTAATGTTGAAGAATTATTAGCCTCAACATGTGCAAAATGCGGACAGAAGATAGAAGATATAATTAAAGAAAAAGTTGCTACAATCGGCGAAAAAATCACTGTAAGAAGATTTGTTCTTGTTGAAGGCAACCCTGCAACTTATATACATAACGGCAAAATCGGTGTTCTTTTGAATACTGACAAAGCTGACGAAACTTTAGAAAAAGATATTTGTTTGCACATCGCTTCTAATGCTCCCGAATTTGTTTCAAGAGAAGAAATTCCCCAATCAGTTATTGATGAAGAAACAAGAATCGAAATGGGCAAAGAAGACCTTGCTAAAAAACCTGAAAATATCAGAGCAAAAATCGTTGAAGGCAGAATTAACAAACTGATGGCTTCAAGATGTCTGCTTGAACAACCGTTTGTTAAAAATCCGGATGAAACAGTTGCTCAATTGATTGAAGGTAAATTGCAAATTAAATCATTTGTACGTTACGTATTAGGTGAAGGTCTTGAAAAAAGACAGGATAACTTTGCTGAAGAAGTAGCAAGCCAGATGGCAGGAAAATAAGAAAATACAAGTTATTAAGTATTACTTAAATTTTATAAAACAGACCTGTTAGAATTACGGGTCTGTTTTGTTTTATTGCTTAAAAGCAGGATAAACGGCAATATTATTCTGATATAAGTAGAACATGCTTTTGTTAAGAAATATTAAGGAAGTGTATACAAAAAAGGCAATTATTTAACTAGTATATACTTTATATATATACAAGAGAGTTTAAGTTATTAGAATAATAAGAGAGGCTTAACAAAATGGGCGAACACGATAACAGCTTAAATAGATATAAAAGCGCGCTTGTCACGTCAGGGCAGCCTGCTAATAACTTTAGCCGTCCGAGTATTGATTACAGAAACGGCGGCAGGCTCGAATCTACAAACTGGAATACTATAAAAACCTCTATGCCCAAAGTAGAGTGGAACAGATATAATACAACCGACAGAATTTTAAACTTCGGTAATACAAGTTCAAGCCTTAAAGGCGGCGGTTTTCTTGAAACCATGGGCAATATCGCAGCAGGCGTTTCGTTATTTGGCGGTGCTGCTATGGCTGCAGTAGGAATTGTTTCAGGAGTAAGAGCAATGAGAGGTGCCGGCAATACAAATGCATCAGAAGGCATTTTCTCCCGCAAAGAATCAAAAACAATAAGCAATAGTACTACAAATGCTCAAGATGCAATGAACGCGCTTGACTCTTGTATCGTTACAGCAGAAGATGCGCTTAATTCTGATGACCAGAATTTTATCACAGATGCAAATAGTAACCTTATGGCCGCTATAACTGCTGCAGGCAATGCTAAAAGAGATCCAGCCGGTAAAAAAGCATCAGCAGAAAAATCAATGAATGATAAAATAAAACTTAAAGGAACAAAAGAAAATGAGTGTAATAAACTTAAAACCCAAAGGGCTGAATTAAGAACAGCTTTAAATGAGCTTAATACCGAAAAAGATGCGTTAACTGAACAGTTACGTGTCTTAAAATCTATGGATACTTCGCAAATGACTGCTGAGGAATTGAGTGAACATAACAGACAAATTGCAGAGTTAAAAAAACAAATAGACGAAAAAGAAACGCTAATAAAAGCAAAAGAAAAAGAGATAAAAGATTTAGACGAACCAATCAAAAAAGCTGAAGAGGAAATAAATGATCTGAATAGACAAATAGCTGTATATGAGCAAATAATTGCTAACAATACAACAATTATAGAGCAGCTGGATAATAATATAAAAACCGCTCGGGAACTTTCCGACAAACTTGCTGCTAAATCAGGACTTAAATAATAAAAACAAGCTTATTTGATTAAGCTTGTTTTTTAATAACTATTAGTTTGTAGTTTGATATTTTCAAGAATAGTTCTTGCCCTCGCTGTATAACTGTGGCGTTTGTATACATCAGCAAAACCTATTGTGGCAATTTTTTGAGCAATATTAACATTTTTCAGATAAAATTCTGTTTTGTCCAAAAGGTCATTAATGTCTTTGTACGTTTCAAGCTCTTTTGAAACAATAAAATTACGTTCAATATCCTCCATATCATCGGTGAGCAAAAAACCTCTCGAGGCAAGAACTTCAAAAACGCGGTAGTTTAAGCCGGATTTCCCCTGCAATGTAATATTTATATTAACAAAACTGTTTGTATAAACTCGTGCCAGATCTTTTTCTGTAGTAAGAAACCCCCTGTATGCGCTTTTATAGATATCCAGCTCTCTGTCAGAAAGGAATTGTTTTTCTTTCATATCATCAAGACTCTGTAAAAAATGTCTTTCATAAGAGAAAATATTCAATTTTTTACCGAATTTTTTTATCAAAGCAGCCAGAATTTTCTGTCGTTTGTCTCCGAGAGGACGACCGACAAAAGAGATTTCATAAACAGGCTGTTTTTCATCAAATTCGTCCGGTGGTCTGTAGGCTTTTGCATTTACTGCTAAAGGTAAAAATCGACAGTTTGGCAGGTCATTTACAAACTCCCTGTCCCATATAAAAGAATAAAGGTTGAGTTTTTTAAATTCTTCATACAGCCACGGTTTATTTACACAGGCGTATTTTCCCTGCGGTTCATCCGCAAAATAGTGCACCAGCTTATATTTGTGTTTGTTTTGTATTATATAGTCTTTTAGTTCATCGTTATCGCAAAACAAAAAACCGTAGTCATAGCCTATTATAATATCCGGTTTAAAACATTTTATGTCATCTGTTGAAAGTTCTCTTAAGTCTTTTTCCATAACAAAACAGCCGTTTGATTTAAACCCCTGCTTAAAACCTTTCATAATGAGGGTTCCGGCAATGCTATTAGGCAATGTAATAAGAACTTTATTCATTGTATGTTTTTTCCTATTATTTTAAACAGCATAAATTTTGAAAACGAAAATTTTATGCCTGTTTAATAAGGTCGTCAAAATTTTCTTCAGCATATTTGTATAAATCATTAAGAGCATTTTCTACTTTTTGACGGTATGTTTCCGCCTCTTCTTTGGTGCAATCAGCAGGGATATATATAGGTTCTCCGTAAACAGCGATTGTTTTTACTCCCAAAAACGGAAAGCGAAATTCATCCCACGTGTTAAATTTTAACAGCCATTTAGAAGGCGAATACCAGGTCATTGGGACAATCGGAATCTGGGTCAGTTTTGCTATGTTAATAACTCCGTCTTTTACTTTGCCTTTTGGCCCGCGAGGTCCGTCAATAGTAATGGCGGCATTTTCACCCTGTTCAAGTTTTTCTATCATTGCAAGCGACGCAGATGCTCCGGCACGTTTGTAAGAGCCGCGTACGACCCTTATTCCCATGTGTTCCGTTGCAGCTGCTATGATATCACCGTCATTTGATTTTGAAATCATTACATTAAGGCTGCCCCTGTCTTCATTTGCATACAAAGCACACTGGTGTGCATGCCACAGGGCAAATATTACGGGTTTGTCTTTAGGGTAGTTAATATTTTTACAGTTATAAAACAGGCTCTCAAAAGCATAGAACCATTTTACTATAAACGATAGAATACTAACCAGATATCTTTTATCTATTTTTTTAAACATATAATATATGTTATATTAAACAAAAAATTTTGCATATATATTTAACTAAACAGCACAGCTAAATAAATTTTTGCTGTGCTGTGTTAATTAAATGTCTTAGTCGCACCTCGCTTGTACACGTGGGCATCTTTCGCAAACATCTCATGCCTGAAGCAGGACAAGCTATGCCGGACAAATGCGATTATATGAAATTATTATTTAATTTAAAGATTTTTATGTTTTTCAATAATCTCATTTGCAAGTAAATCAATTTTTTCAAAATCTGCTGTTCTCGGTTGACCTTTGACGATTACATAGTCAAGTTTTTCGGGCTTGATTATGGTAAACATTTTTTCAATTGTTCCTTCCAGATTTCCGCCCCAGCCGTAAGAACCAATAATAGAATAGTATCTTAATTTTGGTCTTAACGCATTAACAAGGTAAGCAGCTGTAACGGCTGCGGGGTGAGGTCCGGCAAGAACCATTGAAGAGCCTAAAACAACAGTGGCGCAATCCACAAGCTCCATTGATAATTCACCTTCGTCGCAGTGTACAAGGTCAAACAGTTTTACTTCTATACCTGCATTGGAAAGTTTTTTGCTCAATCTGTTAACCAGCATTGTCGTACTTTCGTACATAGAAACATAAGGGATAACCACTTTGTTTTCTACTCTGTCTGATGTCCAATCAGCGTATAAATCCAGAATCCATTGCGGTTTGTCATAAACAGGGCCATGGCTTGGCAAAATCATGTCTATATCCATTGATTTAACTTTATCCGTATATTTTTTTGCAAAATTTCTAAACGGCATAATAATTTCCGCGTAATATCTTTTTGCGGCTTCTTTTAACCCCTCTGAACAGTCAGCAAACAGCTCATGTTTTGTGTAATGAGCACCGAGAAAATCACATGTGAACAACATTTTGTCTTCTTTTAAATAAGAAAACATTGTGTCAGGCCAGTGAACAAACGGGGCTATTATAAACTGAAAAGTTTTGTCGCCTAAAGAAAGTTCGTCACCGTCGTTGATAACAATAAATTTATCTTCATTAACGTGCAGCATGTTGATTACGTTTTCTTTGACCTTGGCATTTGTGACGACCTTTGCTTCGGGGAACATTTCCAAAAGCATCGGAATTCCGCCAGAGTGATCCTGTTCTGCGTGGTTTGATATAATGTAGTCTACTTTTGTGATGCTGTTTTCCTGTAGTCTTTTTTTGTATTCCTCAAGCTTTTTAGGATAATCCGTATCAACAATAGCTGTTTTTTCGCTGCCTTTAACAAGATACGAGTTGTATGTTGTGCCTTGAGGCAGTGGTACAAGCTGGTCAAATAATTTACGGTTGCAGTCTTTTGAACCGATGAAAAAAACATTATTTTTTATAGGTTTGATTTTTAAATCCATAACGATATCTCCTTATGTTCTAAGGGGATTTCACTGCCAAAAATCCTTACTATTTTTGATAATTATGCCTTTGAAAACTCGTCTTTGCCAACACCGCAAAGAGGGCATACCCAATCAACAGGCAAATCTTCAAAAGGTGTGTTATCATGCTGCGCGGGGTCATAAACATATCCGCAAACGTTGCAAATGTATTCGTCCATCTATATATGCTCCTTTTTCCTTTTTTGATTTACCTGAGCAGTATAAATTATTATCCGACAAAAATAAATTGCCGTACAGATTAAATTAAAGATTGTAAATCATAGTCATACAATGCAGGAAAATTCCTCCTCACCCCAGTTCTCACCCCAAGGTGGTGATGGGGAATTTAAGCTGCCATTTAATTTTTGTCGGATTAGCAAATCCGGCCTACATATCGGGTGCGGTTGACTATATGGCTATATTTAAAAATAATACTCAACAAAAATTGCAAGAAATGTGTTTAAGTAAGCAACCGTCAGCACACAAGCTGTGAAAATATCAACGCAGCTGTTTCTTCCCTTAGGAGAAACAAATATAAAACCCAAAAGGGTGAGAACAGGTATTAAAACGGGTATCAAATACCGTCCCTGCACAAAAGATACAAATTTTGTAAAATACGGTGATGTCCATGACAAATACAGTTCGGTAACAATAAAAATAAAGTTAACTAAAATCAAAAAAGCAAAAACACTTTTTTGCAAAGACGTTATATACACCTTCTCCTGTTCAGTTTTAAAGACAATATTAACTGCAAAAGCAACAGCATAAAGTACATAAACCGGCGGGAATAAAAAGACATTATTACACCCGAGCACTCCTATTGCCATATACAGCCACATTACAAAACACAATTTGATTGTTTTTAAAATTGTAAATAAATATGTTACAGGATGTTCAAGTATAAATCTGAGCTGCACAACCGGATTTGAACCGTTTAGCGGAACAAACCAGCCTTTGCAACACATGTTCCATAAAAGAGCAAGAGACAGCCCGGGCAAGAAAATTGCAGACAGCTTTAATAAATATGTTTTCCACCCTGAGCCAAATTTATTCTTGGGTATAAAAAGCAAAAACAATGCAATTAAAAAACTTTGTTTTACAAGTGAAAGCGCAATTGTAAACAAAGAAAATATAAAAACCGCTTTTTTATCTATTCTTAACTTATCATCAAAAGAATATTTGAAAACATAAGCAAAAAATAACGCGCTCAAGGGTATAACAACTCCGTCTGCCGACACAGATGCTCCGAGAGACAAAGATGTAGGCATCAAAAGCACCAGCAAAAATATCCATTTATAAACCGGTGTAATTTTTATTGCCCAATATCCTGCTGCTATATAGAAAGCAAGCAGAAAAAGTTTTGCACTCAACAAAAGGAAATAAACACTGTCTGTAAAAAAATTGGCAACAGACAACCCTATTGTTTGAGGCAGATACGCTATTGGCGAATACAGAGTCTGATAACACTGGTTTGTAAACTCTTGTCTGTTTGTGTCAGCTATAAAACCGACAGATTTTTTTATCTGTTCAAAATTTGTTTTTATCTTGTTATCAACAATCATCGGGTGCCAGAAACGTTCAAAGTCCATAATTGCAGCAGGCACATAATTTCCGGCTTGATTGTTAACAACCTGTGACATAATTTTACCCTGCGAAAGTGAATATATACGTGCAAAATGTGCAGGTTCATCAGCCCCGGTAAATGGCGGAAGAAAAAACACAAGCGCCAGAGCGCAAATAATTGCAAAAAAAACAAAAAATTTCTCGCACCTAGTGAAAATTTCCATATACAACTCCGTCAGTTTCTGCTGCTTGTTCACATTTCATTGCAATACGGTTTTATTAAACACAAAAACAGCTGTTGCCTTTAAAACAATGTTAATAAAAATAGTATTCCTCTGCAATAATATTTTTGATTGTTGTTTTATAATCAGATGAATTGCAAGTAATTTTTCAATGCTGATATAATAATTTTGTACAACAAAATAAGGAATAATAATTATGACAGAAGTAAGAGCAAGCCACCTGCTTGTAAAAACAGAAGAAGAGGCAAAAAAACTCAGAGAAGAAATTTTAAACGGCAAAAAGTTTGAAGATGTTGCTGCTGCTGTTTCTCTTTGTCCGTCAGGAGCAAACGGCGGAGACCTCGGCTTTTTTGGCAAAGGTGTTATGGTTAAAGAATTTGAAGATGCTGCTTTTTCCATGAATATCGGCGATTTGTCAGAACCGATTCAAACACAATTCGGCTGGCATTTGCTTTATTTAACAGATAAGAAGGACTAGAATGATAAAAAAATTAAGGGAGTTTTTAAAAGAAAACAAACTCGACTACTTGTTAATAAACACCACAGATGAGTTTCTGGTTGAGTATAACGAACTTTCTAACTGTGCAAGGTATTTTGTAACAGGGTTTTCGGGTTCGACAGGGGATGTTTTACTTTCAAAAAAAAACGTATACCAGTTTGTCGACGGAAGATATCATCAACAGGCAGACGACGAGTGCGATTTAAAGACTGTTACCGTTGTAAAATTACAGCTCTGGCAAACGTTTGTCTCTGAACTTGTTGAACGAATTGCACCGCACAGTGTAGTCGGAGTGGTTTCAAAAAAAATCTCCCTTAATTTTTATAAGAATTTAAAAGACAGGCTGTCTAAAAAACACTGCAAAATAAATATTCTGGATTTTGAGCCTGTCGATAATTTTCACAAACTAAAATCAAGCGACAGTTCAAATTGTGTTGAACAAATCGGCCTTGATATAGCCGGCATTAGCGCTGACGATAAATTCAAAAAAATTATAAAAAAATACAAAAAAGATGAGTCTTTTATTGATACTAATCTGGAGAATATTGCGTATCTGACCAATTGCAGACAGTATAAAACACCGTATTCTTCAACATTTAAAGCAAAAATGGTGCTGTATAAAGACAGATGCGTTATCTTCAGTGATGAAAAATTTAAAACAAATATCGGTAAGTATTTTGAGGTGTTTCCGCTAAAAGAATTTGATAATGCGTTTAAAAAAGTTAAGAAAGTTATTTTTAACCCTTCAACAATAAACCTGTATGACTACAATCTCATAAAATCGAAAGCATTTGAGGCTAAATCAGATTGCATAAAAGAGATGAAGGCAATTAAAAATAACCGCGAAATCGAACACTATAAAAAGAATTATAAACGCACTGACAATGTTGTGAATAAGGCCTTTGACCTTGTGCAAACAAAAGACAGTCTAACGGAAAAAGCGCTGTCTGATGCTGTTGAAAAAGAATTTATCAATCAGGGAGCAAAACAGCTCAGTTTTAAAACTATACTTGCCGCAGGCGCAAATTCTTCTATTATTCATTACTCTCACCCGTGTGATAAGGTCAAAATTAAAGACGGTGATTTTATACTGCTTGATTGCGGCGGGCATTTTGAAGGCGGGTATTCTACGGATATTACAAGAACTTTTTTAAAGGGGAAGCCCTCACAATTGCAAAAAAAAGTTTATACAACAGTTTTAAAAATGTTTTTAAATGCATATAACTATAAAGTTACAAACAGAACCACAGGTTTTACTCTGGATTCTGTTGCAAGAAAAATTCATAAAAAATCCGGATTAAAAGACTTCAATTTTAATCACGGGTTAGGTCACGGTGTAGGGATAAACGTGCACGAAAACCCGCCCACCATCTCTTGCGGCGCCGCCGGTAAACGTGTGTTGAAAAAAAATATGGTATTTACAATAGAACCCGGACTTTACAAGGCGGGTTTCGGCG
The DNA here is from genome assembly GCA_944322975.1 of Candidatus Gastranaerophilales bacterium. Lineage (GTDB taxonomy): Bacteria > Cyanobacteriota > Vampirovibrionia > Gastranaerophilales > Gastranaerophilaceae > Limenecus. Next base: position 3,831 of record CALUQS010000082.1, on the reverse strand, counting down.
GTGTAAGATTAGAAAACTCGGTTTATTTAACAGACATAAACGGAAAATTAAAAATACAATCCTTGTCTCATGTTCCGTTTCAGGAAAACGTAATTGATTTTTCGCTTTTGAACGAACAGGAGAAAAAATGGCTGAAACAATGGAATAACACATCATCGGGAGAAAAAAGTGATTAGACTGGATATAACACGACAAAAAGCAATGGTTCAATCAAATGCTTTGTCAAAGACTCAAAAAGCAATTAAGCAACAAATTATAAGTACTATAAAATCATCACCTCTGAACGAGGTTCAAACACTGGAAATAACAATCAAAGACCATCCTGTTGAAAGATTTTTGTCAAAACTTTTTGAAATGCCCGAAGATATTATTCAGGCAGGATTAAAAGCAAGATTTACCCGTGCATATATGGAAAACGGCAAATTAATGGCTAAAAGAACTCAATTCAGTGACACGTTTACAGCAGACCAGCTCACTGATTTAAAAGACGGCAAAAATCTGTCAAATAAAAAAGATTCTTTTATATACAGGCTTGTTGAACGGATAAATGAAGCTATAGAGGAGTAAAATGCACGAATCTGAAATTATAACAAGCACTTCTAATACAAAAATCAAAGAAACGGTTAAACTTCAGCAAAAAAAGTACAGAAACCAGACAGGACTTTTTCTGTTGGAAGGTTATAAGCCGATAAAAGAAGCTTTTGAGTCAGGTATAGAGTTACATTGCGTTTATACAACAGAAAAATATCCGGAAAAATTTGATTTTTGTAAAGATAAGGTTGTTATTGTTTCACAGCAGGTTTTAGAAAAAATTTCGACAACCGACAGTATGCCGGAAGCAGTTGCTGTAGCGAAACAACAAAAGTATAATATTGAATCAATAAAACAGGCAAAAAGGGTTGCGCTAATTGAAAATATTAAAGATGCAGGAAACCTTGGTACTTTGATACGTTCTGCGTGCGCATTTTCGTATGACGCTATAATTTTATGCGGTGATACTGTTGATATTTATAACCCGAAGGTTGTAAGGTCAACGGTCGGAGCTTTATTCAAACTGCCTGTAGTGAGTGTTTCTTTAAACGAAGCAAAGCAAACTTTTTCTAAATCGGTCTTTATTGCAAGTGTTGTCAACCACAAGGACATTGTTAATCCTGAGACTGTTGATTATACAAAACCCTTTGTTCTTATGCTTGGTTCGGAAGCGGACGGATTAAGCGATGAGGCGATTGATGTTGCAGATGTTAAAACAACAATACCTATGAGTTCTAAAACAGAATCCCTAAATTTGAGTACAGCCGGTTCTATTTTGTTTTATATAAGTGCCAGATGAGTGTTATCTGTTTTTATAATTACTCGGAGTCAGGATAACCTACAGCAAAAATAGTTAAAACCTGAGCCGGCTTTTCAAAGCCCAAAATATCCGCAAAGTCTCTGTGTGCATTTAGTTGAGCTAAAAGCTCGAATATCTCCAGATTGTAAACATTTGCGCATGTTTTCATTGCAATAACCATATCACTTAAGTCAACCTCAAAAGGTGTTTTTTGCGTAAGCGCAATTACTACCGGAGCTTTTATAAAAAACATTGCATAATGCATATAGGCATTTAATTTGGCTCTGTCTATTTCATTTGTTGATTTTTCATACAAATTTTTAAACATTGCCTCGGAGGCTTGAGCCATACGTTGTTTCATTTTTTCATCATAAACAACGGTAAAATCTAACCTTTTGTATAAATCCGCTCTCAGTGAATTTTTACCCGACTCGACTATTTGCGTTATAGCCTCAACGGGTGGTATTTTTTTCTTAAATTTTTTGATACCTTTTGCTGTATTAAGTAAATTTGCAAAATTTTTTGCAGGGGCTTGCGCTGCTGCACACATATTAATTAACTCCAATATTTAACACGTTATGAAAACTACATCCAGTAAACTACTTGTTATATTTATAGTACTTTTTTTGATTTTTGTAAAGAGTACAATTGTAAAATCAGCACCGCATATGGATTTTACACAAAATGACAGTGCGGAAGAATTTGTATTGTTTATTGTAGATTTTTCCAACAGCATGAGCGAAAAACTCAACGGTACAAGCAAAATAAATATGGTGATAGATACTATGCAGGAACTGATACCCAATCTGCCTGCTGACAAACGGGTCGGTCTAAGAGTTTACGGACACAAAGGTGGTTTTATTCTGCCTGATGCAGCTTGCAAAGCAAGTTCTCTCATTGTTCCGATGGCAAAAAACAGCGGAGCTGCAATACAAAGTGCTTTATTTAACCTGAAACCGACAGGATGGACACCGATTACATATTCTCTAAAACAGGCAATTAACTCAGATTTTGCCGGTGTTACAGGGAAAAAGAGGATTATACTTCTCTCTGACGGGGGAGAAAACTGTGACGAAAGCCCGTGTGATTATGTTATGGAGCTTACCAAAACGAGGCAGGATATTTTTATAGATGTAATTGCATTTAATATCTATGATACTGAGGCGAATAACCAGCTAAAATGTACCGCTCTTGTAACAAGCGGCAAATTCTATAGCGCAAATACGGCGGCAGAGCTTCTGAATAGTTTACAAAACTCTTTTGGCGCCAAAAAAGAGGTTCAAGGCAAAGTCCTTCTGCATTAAACTAAACCGTTAAAGAGATCTTCTCGGTTTTTTAAACTGTTTAATAAAATCAGAAGCTTTTTTTAAAATGCTGTCATCATCACCTGATTCTTCCGGTATAAAGACATCATTTTCGTCAACGGATGGTAGAAAAACATCAATTTCGTTTTCTTTTTGTTTACCTTTTTTGTTGCGCCGTTGAAAATACCCGAGGTTGCCTCCGCCGCCATTGTTGCGCATGCTTTGTGCTTCTTGTATTCCGTGCATAGGACTTGGACCATTGATACCAAAAGACATTATTTTCTCATTTTCTTTTGTTAGTGACACTAAAGAAGTATAATCTTCTATTTGTATTATATACTATTTTTGTAGCAAATGGAACCCCTTGAAATGCGTAAAATTCACATAAAATGTCAGAGAGTGAGCAGGTAGGATGCACTAAATCACGAATTTAGCGCATCTTGTCTAAATACCATTTCTCCACTTAGGAGAGAGTCGTAGGGTGGGCAAAGCACAACCAAAACAGCATGCGTAGGTTGGTGTTTCTGTTCTGTACCCCTAAAAATGGAATTAATCATTAGGAAAATAAAAAGAGAAACAACTGAATCAGAGAATACCGCAACACCTCCGACCTTTGTGGAGTGAGTTACAGAAAGTTACACAAACAACAACAAGCGAGGTTTGTTTGAGGCACGGGAAATTATTTAAACCAAATTAATCTTTGTACTTTAGCAATTTTTACGTGCCGAGTTGCCGAGCACAGGTTTGTGTTACTTTCTGTATGAACGAAACACCAGGTCGGAAAGTTTGCCTTCTTTTTCGGCTGAGCTATAGCGAAGCCTGAAAAATGGCCTCACGGAAACACAAAGATAAAACAATGCTATGAATGTCTGTAAATAGTGAGACTGGGCTCCACCCGTTCTTTGCGTCAAAGAATGGGTGGAACATAAAGAACCGTAGGGTAGGCAAAGCTTAAATACCCCCTCTCCCGCTGGGAGAGGGCTGGGGTGAGGGTTTGAAGAACAACTATAACCTTACATTCCCAAGACAGAGGGCTGGGGTGAGGGCTACAGAATTCACCTTAATTATTCTTGAAGTGACCCCCAAAAAGTGGACAATTAACTCGCCATTAAAAATTTCCTGTATTCAACCGGAGTCATTCTATTTTTATTCCATTGTCTTCTTTCATTGTTGTAGTAATACATGTAATTATCTATT
>CALUQS010000081.1 GCA_944322975.1 Candidatus Gastranaerophilales bacterium | reverse complement strand
GCGGTTTACCCGACATTTTGAAAAATGTCCGGCATCCACGGGTGTAACATTCGGCTTCGCCTCATTAACTCCCGTAGACAAGTCTGGCTCAGGGCAAGCTTTTAAAGACATATTAAATCGTTATGATAATATACATTGATGTCCTGAACACGATACAACATAACTTTAGGATCGGTATAGACCTGCGCTTGTTTGGAGAATTAGTTAAAATCAAAACTAATTTGATTTTGGTTGTTTAAAATAGATGACTCTATTTCTTTATTGTTTTTAACTTTTTCTAATAATTTATATCTTTGTCGGAGAATACTCCACCTTTGTGGCAGAGAAGCAAATGTATAACCATTTATTAATGCTATATCATCAAATAGAAGTATTAAAAGTTTGTCATCATTGAAATAAGTGTTATCTATTTTATAAATAAAAGAAAGAATATCCCATACAGAAAGCTTTTTAGCTAAATTGATTTGTTTCATAAATGAAATAGATATAACAGGATTGCAATTTAGTTTGTTTTCAAAATAAATAAGGGCTTTTATGAATTGCTTTCTTTCATTTTCATATTTTTTTATATCGCAATGTGCAATGCTGTTTCTAAATCTGTTTAAAAACTTTTGATTTTTTTGAAAATCTGTTGTATTTGTTTCAACATAGTTGACAAAAAAATTATTTTTAACTCTTTTATTTTTAAGATATACACTATTTGTAAACATATTTAGTATTTCACTTAAATACATATTATTAACAGATGATACCAATTTTTCACTATTTGTTTTATTTGAGTTGTGTATTTTTACAAAGACTTTACCGGTAGTTCTGTTGTTTTCAAGAGTTTTAAAATATCTGTATAGAATAGAATAAGCATTGTCACCATAATAGTGTGAATATTTTTGTATAATAAGCTCTTTTAAACAATTTTCTATAACAACTATGCGTTTATAAAAAATAGAGAATTCAGCTAAAATGTACTCATTCATATATCACCTTTATATACTTAATGCTTGATTTATTCTTTAAATATGTTATCATGGATATATGAGTTATCCAAATATCGCCTTGAGCGAGAATGAATTTTGGGTTGGAGTATTCCAGATTTGCCCTTTTCGGTTGGATAACTTTTATATTACAATGTAAAAGATATAAAGCATACTCAAAAGAGTATGCTTTATATCTTTATTTTATATATAACATTAATCAGCTGTTATCCAAAGACTTGACAAGTACGAGCTAATATATTCAATACATTTTTCGTTTAATTTTTGTTAATTTTTAATGAATAATAATCTTGAGCAACATATAATATTTCAAAGGAAGGATTTGGCAGCGTGCAAAACAGTCTTGTAAAAACAAGAGAAGGTAAGCTTGAAAAACTCCCGCCTCAAAATATCGAAGCGGAGGAGGCAATTCTTGGTGCGGTATTAAAAAACCCTGTTTGTTTTAACAAGATTGCTGATATAATTACTTCAAACAGCTTTTATAAACCTGCACACAAAATTATTTTTGAAGCTATTGTAGAACTTTTTAATAAAAATCAGGCAATAGACATTCTTACCGTATCTGAACATTTAAATGAAAAAGAAAAACTTGAGCAGGTTGGCGGCAGAGCGTATATAAACGACCTTGCCATAAATATTGCAACAACGGCAAATATAGAGTATTATGCCAAAATTGTACAGGAAAAGGCTATTAAAAGAGAATTGATTAACGCCGGTTCTGAAATTGCAGAAATGGCATATGATAACATGCCGACTGATGCAACGTTGGATAACGCGGAAAGACTTATTTTTAATATTGCTCAGCAAAAAACCTCATCTGATTTGGTTTCAGTCAAAGACCTTGTGCTCACAAGCTATGAGCAAATTTCTTACAGATACGAACACAGAGACGAGTTAACAGGTGTACCAACCGGATTTTATGACTTTGATAATATGACTTCAGGTCTTCAAAAATCCGATCTTATTATCCTTGCGGCACGTCCTTCAATGGGTAAAACAGCACTTGCTTTGAACATTGCGCAAAATGTTGCGCTAAAGGCAAGAAAAACCGTCGCAATATTTTCTCTTGAAATGTCAAAGGAACAGCTCGTACAACGTATGTTGTGCTCTGAGGCAGAGGTTGACACACATAAATTAAAAACAGGCAACATGCAGGCTTCTGACTGGGAAAAATTAACTACAGCAATGAACCACTTTGCCGATGCTCCTTTGTTCATTGATGACAAACCAGGTGCAACCGTAATGGAGGTTAGGGCTAAATGCAGACGTCTGGCTCTTGAACAAAAAGAAATCGGACTTGTTGTGATAGATTATTTACAGCTTATGGAAGCTTCAGGAAATAAAGAGGATAGGACACAGCAAATTTCAGGTATTTCAAGAGGTTTAAAAAGTCTGGCAAGAGAGCTTAATGTTCCTGTAATAGCACTTTCTCAGCTGTCACGTGCTGTAGAATCCCGTCCGGATAAAAGACCTATGATGTCTGACTTAAGAGAATCCGGTGCAATTGAACAGGATGCTGATATTATCATGTTCATTTATCGTGATGAATACTACAATAAAGAAGATACAGAAAACCGCGGTAAAGCAGAAGTAATTGTTGCAAAACACAGAAACGGCGCAGTAGGCTCTGTTGATTTGCTGTTTCAAGGCAGCATAACCAAGTTTAAAAACGTTACTAAAACAAACGTATTCTAATATCAGATTTACTTTAGCAAAAAACTAGCAGCAAGTATTATATGCATTTATTAAATAAACCGTTATAATGTTTTTATGCAAACACTTGTTGATGTAAAGAATCTCAATATGTATTACAAAATTCTTTCCGGTAGCTGGAGCAGCCGAAAAGAATATATACATGCCCTGAACAATATAAATCTTGAAATAAAAAAAGGCGAAATTCTGGGACTGGTCGGGGAATCCGGCTGCGGAAAATCTACGCTGGGCAAAGCTGTTTTAAAACTCATTGAACCGGTCGGGGAAGTGAATTTTGAAGGTCAAAACGTTTTAGAGCTTAAAAATAAAGAACTTAAAGATTTCAGAAAAAAATCACAGATGATTTTTCAAAACCCGTATTCCAGCCTTGACCCCAGAATGACAGTATACAAAATTTTACGGGAACCGCTTGTTGTGCACGGTATACGCGATAAAAACGAAATTGATACCAGAATACACGAGATAATTAATCTTACAGGGTTAAATGAAGAAGACTTAAAGCGCTACCCGCACGAATTTTCAGGCGGTCAAAGGCAAAGAATAGCTATAGCCCGTGCATTAATACTCAAACCTGATTTTCTTGTTGCAGATGAGCCTGTGTCTGCGCTTGATGTCAGTATTCAAGCGCAAATAATTACTCTTTTAAAACATTTAAAAGAAAAACTAAACCTCACTATTCTGTTTATTTCACACGATTTGGGGGTAGTAAAATACCTCTGTGACAGAATTGCCGTTATGTATCTGGGTGATATTGCAGAGCTTTCAGACACAGATTCACTATTTTTAAACCCGAAACATCCGTATACAAAAGCTTTGATAAGTGCAGTACCGTCTATTCATAAAAAAAAATCAGAGGAAATAAAACTTGAAGGAGAATTACCTTCGCCTAAAAATCCGCCGTCAGGGTGCAGGTTTCATACGCGCTGCCCGTATGCTCAAGAGGTTTGCAAACAAAAAGAGCCTGAAATAGTTAAAATTTCAGACTCTCATTATGTTCGTTGCATACTTTATAAATAATTATTTTTTGTCAGCATATTTTAAGAATTTTTGCTGTTTTGTATACATCATTTCTTCTTTAATTTTTAAATCGCCGTTTTCATCAAGTCCGATTACAAAATGAGCCGGAATTTTGTAATCGCTGGTTGATGGCTGTCTTAAACAGGTAATTTTAAAGTCACCGCCCTGCTTTGTAATTTTTCTTTCAGTATAAAAGTTTTTATATTTGTTAATTTTAGCAAGGTTAGCACCAAGTCTCATTTGATTAAAATACTGCTTTGTATTTGCAGTTACACTGGCTGTAGTACCGTCAGGCTTCATTACAACCCTTATTATCCTTGCATTAGGAGAATAATAGTCGGTAATAGTTTCACTGTAACTGTTTGCTGCATTTACATATTTATTAAAAAAAGCCAAAACCTGTTCAGGTGTTGTTGTAGCAGCGTTTGCCGCCAGCATAAAACCTGATATTATCATACATCCTAATACTGCAATTAATTTTCTCATTAATACTTTTCTCCTTCTCACACGTAATAAATATTATTAGTACACATATTATATAACGAAAAAAGAGGCGTTTTGTTCAGTTGTTAAGATATTCTGTTACAAACTAAAAAACGGATTGTAATATGAGATCCTGTTTTATGCATTATATTATATCTTTTAACATCAGATATTTTGTATATTCAGCTACCCGTCTGGGTGTTGCCCACGATGTACCGCCGCGCGCTATAGCCGACGGGTAAACATAACATCCGTAATTAATTTTGACAGGGATGCCTTTGTAAAATTTCTGGTTGTCTTTTTCTTCAATATCTGTGGAATTTACATCTAGTTTTTGTATCTCTTTGTATAAATCCTGTACCTGTTTTGTGTAAGGAACATCTATGCCGGCTCCGCCCGCAATGTTGAAGCCTCCCCGCCTGTATTCTATAAGCAAATCACCGTTTTCGTAATGAGGTGTAAAAATACTTTTTCTGCTGGCCGAGTATCCGGCGATTTTATTGTCATTATCCAGTGCGCCTACCCCTTGAGTTCCGTTTGCAAACAGGTCTAGGTTTATTGCGTTTTCTATTTTTCCGTTGACAATTTTGTTTGCGTTGCCGGCACTGA
>CALUQS010000080.1 GCA_944322975.1 Candidatus Gastranaerophilales bacterium | reverse complement strand
CTGAATTATAACGTATATCTGAATAACCGTCTGGTCCGTCCGGGTTTAGTATGGCTATTGCAGTGATATTACCTTCTTCATCACGTTCTATATAAACATACGTACCATCTTCAAGTTCGCAGTATTCCCAGCCGTCATCATATGTACCAAAGCTTACGCTGTCAGGTTCATTTTCGGCCATATCAACTACACGGGCAAGAGATTTGTTGGACTCTTCAAATAATTCTTTATTGTCATTGAGTTTTTCAAGCATTGCCTGTTCTGTTTCATAGGACTCTTTATCAGTTTTTGCATTGTCAACTGTTTTCTGTTCTGCTGTCCTGATATCTGCAGATAGTTTATTAATTAATTCTTTTTTGTTTAATATCATTTCATCCGGAAGCTTTGTCAGCTCATCAGGCAATTTTATATTTAATTCTTTTGCACGCTCTTTTAAAAGCCCCAGTATTTCGCCATATATTCTGTTTTTATCAACATTTATTACTGTTTTTTCTATCTTTTTAAGATTTTGTTAATTGATAATATATGCGACTGTATCTTTATTAAACCTGTCTTTTTCTGACATTACACCTAATAATTGCCAATCCGGCGGATTAGTCTTTGTTAATATTTCTTCAATTTCTTCTTTAACGTCTTTTGCCACAGTTTGATTTTGTTGTATAGTTTTGGCATTTTGCTGTAAATCTTCATCAATCGTTTCTTTAGGTGTTAAATCAAGAGCAATACTTTCTGCAGATTTTTGTACTGCTTCTTCACGCTGTTGTTTGATTCTGGCTTCTTCTTCTCTTTGCGCTTTTGATTTCCACACCTTGTCAGGGTGGTCTGTTGCCCATTGGGCAATAGCCTGCTGTGAGTTTTTAGCATATTCAACTTCTCCGCGCAGTTTAACCTTGGCACCTACATGAAGGAACTCATAGCCGTTAGAAAGAGTTTTTACTGCATCGGGGTTGTCTTTTTTGAACTGTTCTTTTTCAGCTTCTATTTGTTCTTTTGTCGGGTTTTCTATACCCTGAGCCTGAAGTGATTTTGTCACAACCTGAGTAAAGGATTCATCTGACTGCACAATATATGGATGCACTTCGGGCTGTTGTTCTTCCTGCGTTTTTTCTTCCAGTGCTTCTTCAACAGGTGTGTTTTGTGCAGCTATTTCTGCATTGAGCCGTGCAAGTTCTTCTTCTGACATAACTTTAAACCTTTGTTCATCATCAGACCAGTGAACTTCTACAAATTCTGTGCCTTCTTCGTTTGGAAGGTAATATTTACCGGTATTTTTGTCATGGTATGCATATTCGGTTGCACTGTTGTAATACTCTTCAAGGCCATACCGGCGTGCTGCCTTATCGATTTGCTGCTGTTTTTGATATTGAGCAAAAACTTTTTGTGTATCGGCTGTGGGGTCATTTTTGACTGCACTGTACAAATTTTTTATAAAATCTTTTATATCGCTGCCTTTAAATTGGTCTTTGCCTGAATGTTTCAGTTCTTCGTTATAAGCCACAGCGGCAGCGTCCAATTCCTTTTTAGAAAGTTTATCATCATTATTTTTATCAAGAGTATCAAATGCACTCAAAGCCTGCGCCATTTCTCCTGAAGAGAGTTTTCTGTCTCCATTTTCATCAAATTTTTTAAAAATATCTATAAGCTTTGCATTCTTTTTTGCAATTTCCTCCAAATCAACAGATTCTTTGGAAACTTTTGATAAATCATATTTATCACCTTCACCGATTTTTAAGTCTTTTCTGAACATACACTTGCCTTTCATTCCTGTTTTTGTACTATATTTTTTGTATCGGCAATTTTTTTGATTTCTTTAATAATTTTTTTAAATTTTGCAGTTCAAAGCCCCTGTAAATCCTTGATAGTATTGTAAATACAACCTTTGTAAAGATTTTTTAAAATATTTAAGAATATTTTCTGCTGTTATTATAAAATTGATATTAGAGAGTTAAACGGGGAGTATCGATGAAATTAAAAGACACACTGGCAGAAAATTCTTTTGACTACGCTTATTTAACCAAAAGAATGTATAAATATATAAGACCGTATTTGTTTAGAATTATAGCGAGTTTTATTATAGCGCTGCCGGTCGGTGCTTTAGACGGTGTTATTGCTTATGCGCTAAAACCTTATATGGATGAGGTTTTGATTAATAAAAACATGTTACTGGCATACGTAATACCCTTTGGTATTGTTGCTTTTGCCGCTTTACAGGGGTTGTTGAGGTATCTTAACGATTATCTGACAAACTGGACAGGTCAGAGAGTTACAAATGACGTGAAGATGGGGTTGTTCAAAAAGCTTGTGCAGATGGATGCAAAGTTTTATGATGAAAACTCCTCCGGAATAATACTTACAAGGTATTTGACAGACCCCGAAACCGCTTCAAAAGGTATTTTAGATAATTTAAAAGCCCTGATGAGTTCGGGTATCGGTGCAATTGCTCTTATCGGTGTTATGCTCTACAACTCGTGGGAGCTGGCCGTTGTCGGTGTTATAGTGCTTTGCATAGCCTTTTTGCCGGCTGCTTTGATTAGAAAAAGAATAAAATCAGCCTCTAACAAAAATATGAAAATCGGCGGCAACATCATGACCGATTTTAACGAGACTACCGCAGGCAACAAGATTGTCAGCGCTTACAATCTTGAAGATTACCAGTACAAAAAGTTTGAAAAAGAAATTCACGCATCTTTTGACGTTAACATGTCGCTGGTAAAACGCGTTGCGTGGATGTCGCCTATTATGTATACAATTGCCTCTGTAGGTATTGCGCTGGTTATGGCATTTGGTACATACCTTGTTTTATCAGGCAAAATGACAAGCGGCAGCCTTTTGTCTTTTGTAACGTCGCTTCTGCTTTTATACAAACCGGTCAAGACTCTCGGCAATACTTTAACAAACCTGCAAAATATATTTGTATCGCTTTGCCGTACTCTTGAGCTTTTTGATATTGAGGCAGAAATTAAAGACAGAGAAAACGCAATTGAGCTTAAAGAAGTAAAACAGGGGGTTGCGTTAGAAAATGTGTGGTTTGAATATGTAAAAGATACCCCTGTGTTAAAAGGCATAAATCTTTGTGCTCATGTAGGCGAGACTGTTGCTATTGTCGGAAATTCAGGCGGAGGAAAAACTACTATTGCCAACCTTATCCCCCGATTTTACGATGTAACAGACGGCTCCATAAAAATTGACGGTGTTGATATAAGAGATTTAAAAATAGACTCTTTAAGAGAGCATATTTCTGTTGTTTTTCAGGATAATTTCCTTTTCACCGGAACAATCAGGGAAAATCTTTTGATGGGCAATTTTAATGCGACAGAAGAGGACATACAAAGGGTTGTTCAGGCAGCACACATTGATGAGTTTTTATGCGAGATGCCTGACGGTCTTGATACTGAAATAGGGGAGCGAGGTACAACGCTTTCAGGCGGACAGAGACAGAGAGTTGCTATTGCAAGGGCTATGCTTAAAGATTCGCCGATTGTTATTCTTGATGAGGCAACTTCAGCGCTTGATAACAAATCAGAGGCTGTTGTCCAAAAAGCGCTCGACAATCTTATGCAGAATAAAACCGTTTTTGTAATTGCGCACAGGCTTTCTACTATCAAAAATGCTGACAAGATAGCTGTTATTAACGAGGGCGAACTTGTTGAACTCGGCACGCACGAGGAGCTTTTGTGCAGAGAAAACGGATTTTACAAACGCCTGTACGAAATGCAGTTTGCAAAATCAAATGTTGCTGCAGTGTAAAACATTCTGATTGCAGACAGGTTTATTGTAAAGTTTTTTGTTGCTTTGCGGCTGCCTGAAAAGTGAAATTTTAAATAATATTTGCTTTTTGTATAACGTCTATTACTTTTTCAGGTTTTATTGACAGCATACAGGGTGTAAATTTTTCACCGTCATTTAAGAGTTTACATTTTCTTTTGCCGCAATATCTGCATGCAATAGCAGGTTCTATAAAAATACCGTTTTTACTGTACGCAGAACTTGAGCGCGGGTGTGTTGAACCCATAAGCGCGATTGTTTTTGCCCCGACAGCGTCAGCCAGATGCAATGGACCTGAATCGCCTGATATAAACAAATCACAAAGTGAGATAAGGGCTGCTGTCTCTTTTAATGACAGTTTGCCGGAATAAATATGAGAATTTTTTATTTCACTAAAGCGGCTGTGATGTTGTGCCTCTGTTTTAGAGCCTATTACCAGTATCGTTGCATTATATTTTTCAACAATCGTATTGCCTAACTGCGTCCAGTAATCATCAGCCCATATACGCCCCTGCCTTTGTGAATCGTTATCTCCGCCAGGGCTGATTATTACAATGGGGTGATTAAGGCTTGAAAGTTCTTGTTTTAATTTGTTTTGTATCTCTTTATCAACACCTATGTCAATTGTTTCCGGCTTTATCAGCTTGCCGAAGGCATCACAAGCGGTGTTATAAAACGCATCTGCAGCATGAACCCTTTTGGCATTTCTTTTTATCAGTTTTTTAGGCGCTGCAAGATAAATCATAAAAAAGTTTCTTGTAGAATTTGTTAAATTAATAATAAAGTCGTACTTTTCTTTTCTCAGTTCAATACCTTTTTTTATTAGATAAAAGATATTATCCTTCTCTTTCATATCAAAAGGAACAACCTTATCGATATAAGCACTGTTTTCTATAAGCGGGCAGATATATGAGGCTGTTATAAAATGCACCTCATGCTGCGGATATGTTGATTTTATTGCCTGAGCAATGATTGTGGAGTGTACAACATCCCCTATAGCTCCGAGTCTTAATATCAGTACTTTTTTTGATGAATTTTGCTGCATAAATTTGTTTACTAACCTGGTTTATTAAATAAATATATCACAAAAATAATATTAAATCGGGGCAATTTTTAAGAATAAATATACTTTATATATATAATACGGGGTAAAAAATGTCTGACAAAGAGGAACAAAAAAGAGAACAAAACAGAGTTAGTCCGCCTGATGACGGCGACAACTTCAAGCTGTTTTTTAAAGTGTTATCGGATTCTAACGGCGATGATGTCCTGCTTGACTCTGCGTTGGAAACTTATTCCCCGCAAATAAGTGTGCTGGAAAGCAAGGGCAAAGATTTGCTGGAAACAATAGGCGAAGGTGCCAAAAAATTCTTTAAAAAAGATAAAGATGCAGCGGCGCCGGATTATCTTAATCCGACTAATGCTGTGCCTACAACTACAAATGAGGCAATTGAGCACCAGCTTAAACGCAAAAGCTCTAATGCTGCTGATGTGGTATTCAGACCGCAAGCCCAGTCCGTTGAAAAGAATTCATCATTTTTTAAAGACGTAAAATATGATGTTTCAATTGACGAATTTAACGCAATGAAAAAATTTACCCCTGAAATTGATGCAGGTGCTACTGTTGACTATTTTGACAAATCAGTCGGACTAAAATATAAACAAACAGGCAACGGCGGCTACACTACTTTTAAGGGCACGCTTGAATACGAACCGTTTGACAGCACTGTCCGTGTGACATCAAGCTATCACATGCCAAACTGCTCAATCGACGGCGGTGTGTACCTGAACAAAGACAACCCCGGTATATCTGCAGGATATTCACAAAAAATAAACCCAAAATCATATCTCAGGGCTAATGCCTCGCTTTTTAAAAGTGATGCTGCCTTTGAAGTGAATTACAATAAAGAACTTAAAGACGGCTCTCACCTTTCTGTTGGCGGTTATGGCTCAACTTACTATAAAGAAGCCGGCGTGCGCTTAAGATGGAATTTTTACGGGAATTAGAAAATTTTTATTGCGTTTTTATATTAAAAAATCGTTTTTTAACGGCAATTTTTATTCCTAGAAAACACAATTCAATCCTGCCGTTAACCTCTTTCTTAGATAACAGGCGTTCTTTGAACTTGGCCAGTTTTGTTTCATTATAAGTCTTTCTAAATTCCTGTAAAAAAGACGTATATTTTGCATAATGCCACCAGTCTTTTCTGTAGCGGTTTCTGCAAAATGCACTATCGGGTTTGATTCCAATAAAATGTACAATAATATGATTATTGGATTTTGTCCCGTCATAAGTTAAAAATATAGAGTCTTTTGCAAATATTTTTTTGTCGTGGTCTAAAACAATATTCAATATGTCCTGATCAAGAAATTCTACAATACTTTTGTATTTATGTGCGCATTCAAAAAGTTTTTGAGTAATATTTTGTTCCCGCCACTTTTTTAAATTACACAGCATAACACCTGAATTAAAATAGCACTTTGATTTTAAATTGAGTTTTTTACATATTGAATCATTTCTTTCTTGCGCAACTATTACGGCATTATCTTCAAAACTCTGTTCCCATACAGGGTCGAGATTTCCCCTGCATATTGTATCGCAATCCAGATAAAGGACTTTGTCAATATCCGGACATTTTTCTGCCATAACAAACCTGAACCACGCAGTAACAGTCAGCCAAAGTGTAGGAAGACCTTGAAACAGGTCTTCCTCAATAGTAACTGTTGAGAGTTTAAAGTCTTTTATTTTTTTTAGTTTATTAAATTCTGCAAATGCCTCTTGGCACAAGCTGGACTGCAAAATAATAAATTCAATATCTGAATTGATATTGTTTAATAAAACACTTGCCATTGAAACAGCAGCAAGTTTATACACGTTGTCATCTATAGCATACACTATTTTAAATTCAGACATGACTACAATCTTAGTTGTTTATATTTTCGTCAGATTTCTGGTTGATATCTACTTCTGTCACTTCTTCATGACCTGACGGGGTTTTTCTGTAAACAGTTGAGCCTACTTCTATTGTACCGTCCCATTCGGTATTCAAAGATTCCGGGTTTAACGCTATTGCAACATCCATAAAGAAATCATAGATTTCGGGTTCATTGATATTGTTTCTGGCATCTTTGAAGGTTCTGGCATAATCTCTCATAATTTTTGCATTATCTTTGTATTTTGCGTTCAACTCCGGATGAGAAGACGGTTTGAGTTTGTATGCAAGTTCCGGATGTTCTGCCACGATTTGTTTCATCTGCTCATATATTTTAACCTGTCCGCAATATGCAAGTATAACTTCATACATGTCATCTAATGCTTCTGCATACTGGCCTAATTTAAGTCTGCAGTTAATTCTGTTGTCATAAAAAGCGCCTGCGCCGTATCCCGGTTTGCTTGCCAGATATTCGTAATCAGCAAGTGCTTCCTGATATCTTCCGTAAAAATAAGAGAGCTGTGCTTTTGCTATTCTTGCAGCATCGAACTCCGGATCTAATTCAACTGCTTTTGCGTATACATCAATTGCACCTTCTTTATTGTTGTGGGTTTCGTATCTGATACCTTCATTGTAATAAAACTGGGCATCTTTTACCTGTGATTGAGTTTCGTCGTGTTTTTTTGCATCGGCACTCAAACCGCTAACACAAAGCACTGACAAACAAAAAACAATTGATAATAATTTTTTCATATTTTTGATACTCCTAAGTCTAAGATATTTTATATTATATAACAGGTTCATTATTATTTTACAGTATTTCTTAATAAAGCTTTATATTATGTTTTTTATCAGCTCTGTCAGCCATAAAAGTGGAAATAACAGGGATAATTATGTAATAAATTCCGCCTAAAATAAGTGCAGGCTTAGCTATTTTAATTCCTTCTATATATTTATCAAGCAGAGGGGAATTTTTGTTTGCCAGTATAAATTTTTGTATAAACTTTTCTGTGGGCTTTTTAGTATAGTGGTTTAGCGCATATCCGCCCGTAACACACAGACCCGTTGATATTGCACTGTTATATATTAAGGCCATTTTACGGTCATTTTCTATCTTTTTGCTTTTTGCTGTCCTGTTAATAAATGATGCAGTCAAAGTAACATCCGTCAGGTTCATAATATGCTGGGCAAAGTTTGTATCAGCATATTTCTTAGCAAACTGTTGAACCTGAATTTTATTTAATACACCTGCTATAGCAGCGGCTAATCTTTCTGTTGCGCAATTATACAAACCCTTAAAAGATATTACGGAAGAAGTGGACTTTGAAGGACTGTCAGGCATTTTATGTTTGTTTTTAAATAACAAGCCCATAATCGGCGGAATCATAAGGCATGTAAGCGCAGATTTCGGTACGGCAATAAGAAACCCGAGCCCCAGTTTAAACAATTGGGTTGCAAATTGATAAACATTAGATTTTGTAAGGACGGAAGCAGCATCTTTTAAATTTTTAACAGCAGATTTATTTAAAAACTTTTCCGGCGTGTTATCTATTTTTTTTACAGCTTTGGCAACAGGGTTTGAAGCAACAGCCATAATAAAGTATCCGACAGCACTTGAGGCAATGGATTTTGCACAGGCATATTGTTTGTTTTTTTTATCTGTTTGCGGAGTAGAAAGGATAGCTATTGGTCTGGCTATAGCAGACAGGGCAAGAGAAGTTGTTGCACAGAAAAGAGAACTGTTATTTGCAGCAAATTCCAGCCCTTTTAAAAGAAATTTATTATTATAAATACCTTTAAAGTTTGTTGGTGTTGTGTTTTTATAAAAATTTGAGTTTATTTTCATAATGTTTTAACAAACAACCTTCCTCTCTAAACATAAATCTTACCCTAAAGTAGTAAAAATAAACATAGTGATTTAATACAATGTTTTTAGCGCTCAATAACGTTATATTGACTATGTAAATCCTCAACTCTTCTGATTGCTTGTACTTAGTGCTCACCTCTTTTGCTTTTTATTATTTGCAAGAGAGGTTTTTTTTATACTTTAACGGTAAATGTAACGAAATGTAACAAAATAAATATATAATGAATATAGAAGGAATATTTTGTTTTTATATAAATGTAAGTAAAAAAAGTAAGTATGTAAGGAGTACTTAAAATGGGTTTAGCAGCATCACAGGCAAGATTGTTATTATTAACATCAAGAAAAAGCGATTTGGAATATAGAGCGCAACAAATTACGAACTCTCTTATGATACTTGCGCAGCAGACAGAAACAGTAGCAAGAGAATATTCAGTAAAAATCAGCAA
>CALUQS010000079.1 GCA_944322975.1 Candidatus Gastranaerophilales bacterium | reverse complement strand
TGTAAAAACAATTACAAACAGAGCAAATTCCATAGGGTATTACACCCAAAAAGTTAACGAATTTTTTGAAATCTTCACAACAGCAGACGGACTCGAAAAAAAGGGAAAATTCCAAAAATTTGCAAAACACTTTTTTACAAAACGCAGCCTCTCAGAGCTTTTTAAAGACGGGTTTGCAGGTATAAAAGTAATGTTTGATATACTAAAATAAAAATAGCGGAAAAGCTGAATTATGAACGAAAAAATGCCAGAAAAAATTGAAGACAAACTCTTTAGCGTAAAGTACAAAACAGACGCTCACTGTCATTTGCGGCCCGATGAATCAAAATGCTTGCAATGTCTTGAAAAAACCTGTACAATTGTATGTCCGGCGAATGTTTACTGCTATAATGAAACAGAAAAAAAACTCGTTGTGAGTTACGAAAAATGCCTGGAATGCGGGGCCTGCAGGATTGCCTGTAAACATCTTCAATGGGAATATCCTAAAAGCGGCAAGGGCGTACAATTTAAAAAAGGTTAATAAAAATAAAAAAGGAGAGAGGTATGAAAGAAGAATACAGCCACAATTATCGCAGATGGTATGACAAAGATCCGATTTTGTCTAAATCCATGAGTACACTCGAAAAATCAGACGATGAAACCCAGATTAAAGTTGCGCTGAATGTTATTAAAATTATCATTGAACACAACATTGCAGAGCATACCTATACAGGCGTTGAAGATATGATGACCGCAGTAGAAGACGGGCTTGTGGAAAAAGGAAAAAGCAGATGGTATGATCTTGACACAACCGTAAGAACTGCTATTAATATGCTTGAAAACAGCCCTCTGCCGGTTCAAAAAGCAGTTGCAAAAGAAATGGCCAAAATGGTTGTGGATAAAATTAAAGAAGATAAAGACGAACAAGACGATGACGAAACCGAAGATAACGAATAATTTGTTTGTTCGCAGGTTTTAAACATCGGTTTAAAATTTACAAAAATGGAAAAAATCTGGAAAACAAAAGAACTTATTGAACCCGCTTTGGAACTGACAGAAGCAGCGGGCAACAAACTCCTTGCGCAAGTGCTGGTGCAAAGGGGGATAGACAGTGTAAAAAAAATACACGATTTTTTAAACCCCGCGCAGATGAAAATTACATCTCCTTTTGTTTTTACGGATATGCAAAAATCCGTTGACAGAATTTTTGACGCTGTTGATAAGCAGGAAAAAATCATAATCTACGGGGATTTTGACGCTGACGGGGTAACATCGACGTCTCTCCTTTACAAAACCCTTTGTCACTTAAACGCCAATGTAGAATTTTATATCCCTAACAGAGAAAATGAAAACCACGGCTTAAACTCAAAAGCGCTGGTAAAACTTATTGCAAAACACAAAGCAAAGCTTATTATAACAGTAGATTGCGGTGTAAGCGATGTTGAACAGGTCAATTTTGCCAACGGTTTTAAGGTTGACGTAATTATTACAGACCACCACGAAGCTCCCGGGGTTTTGCCTGAGGCGTTTGCAATCATAAACCCCAAGGCTTTTAATTCTTTAAAAAAAGATTTAACGGTTGAAGAAATCGAAGCCTTGAACCAGCTTGCCGGTGTCGGAGTGGCTTTTAAACTGGCTTGTGCTTTGCTTGAAAAAAAAGAAGATTACGACTTTGCCAATGAACTTTTGCCGTTTGTTGCTGTCGGAACAATTGCAGATGTTGTTCCTCTGCTATACGAAAACCGCTCTTTTGTTGACGCAGGATTAAAACTCATTGAGCAGGGCAGGCACTACGGGTTGTCAAAACTGTTAAACATAGGCGGGTATGATATACAAAACGGCTTGACCTCAGAGAATATCGCTTTTGGCGTTGCCCCCAGAATCAATGCGGCAGGACGCCTTGACACGGTTGACAATGCCGTTAAACTCTTGATTTCCGATAACAAGGCCGAGGTTGACCTTTGCGCACAGGAGCTTGATAACCTGAATCGCATACGACAGGATTTGTGCGACAACATTTACGAAGAAGCAATTAAAATGCTGCAAAATGAACCGCCTCAGGAGAGTATAATCCTTTATAAAGAAGGCTGGCATATAGGTATAATAGGGATTGTTGCGTCAAAACTTGTTGAAAAATATTACAAACCTGTTTTTTTGATGACAAAAGACGAAAACACAGGGTTTATAAGATGTTCTTCAAGAAGTATTCCCGAGGTGCACATAAGAGATGCCATTGCGCAAAACGGAAATCTTATGGAGTATTTTGGCGGGCACTCTCAGGCTGCAGGGCTTGTTTTTGACCCTCAAAAATTTTCTTTTGAAACGGTTAAACACGCGCTCAATGAGGCGATTAAAATCCAGCTCGACGGAAAAAATCTGGTGCCGTCTGTTGAAGCTGATTTAGAAATTGACTCAGGTTTTATAAATATAGATTTGATTGACGCAATTTCAAAGCTTGAACCTTTGGGAGAGGGCAATAAGGCTCCTTTGTTTATTACAAAAAACCTGATTGTTAATAATATACGCACAATGGGGCAAAAAAATAACCACCTCAAAATCTTTTGCGAAAACGCTCAAAACAAACCCTTTGAGTGTGTGTACTGGAACCATGGAGAACTGAATATTCCTCAGGGCAAAACTTTTGACGTTGTGTTTTATCCAAAGCTGAATGTTTTTAACGGGATTACAACAATCCAGCTTGATATACAGGATATAAAATCGGAATTTGAACTTAAACAGCAGGAAAAAACAGAGTTTAAGTTTTACGACCACCGCAAAAAAACAGATATATTCCGTCAGATTTGCGACTATCTTACTACTACCAGAGTCCCTACAGAGGTTTTTGCACAGAGCAAAAGCGTGTGTGAAAATTTAAAACATTACAGGGAAATTGCCTCACTGATACGCGGAAGAAAAAACCTCTCCGGCTGTTCTCAGGTTATGTTTTTTGATTATCCTGCAAGCGAATCCATTTTTCGTGAAATTATCCAAAAAACAGGCGCAAAAGTCCTGCATTTTATGAACTATAACAACAAAAATATTGAGCCTCAGGAGCTGATAAAAAATATTTCAGGCATGTTAAAGTATGTCTCAACCTCTAAAAACGGAGAAGTTGTTTTGTCTGATATTGCAGATTTCCTCGGAATTTCAGACGAAGTATGCGAGCTTTGTTTTGATATGCTCGAGTCTTTAGGAATGTTTGAAATACTTGAAAAAAACATAACCGGCTGCAAAATAACTTTTTTACACCCTGTTGAGTATTCCAGAGTTCAGGAAAGCGAAATGTTTGAAGAATTGCAAAATGAGCTGCAAAAGATTTATAACTACCGCCAGAAACTTTTGACCCTGCCGCTGGAAGAATTGATATGATTTTAAATGAAAGCTTTTGTTGAGCTGTAGCTCCAAAAAATTGAATTAATCAGCAGGAAAATAAAAAGCCTGCAAATACAGATTTGGGTTTTACCCAAAAAAAATATTTGTTTGTTACATCTTTAGTGAGTCATTTCACCGGCATGGTGTCATTCTGAAGCGTCAGACATTGGATTCTTTTAACAAATTACAAAAGCAAAATGTGCTGATTTACAGCCTTAAACGTCCTCAGGCAGATATATGTCTTTTTTATCCAGTACTTGTCTTGTTTTTTCATAAGAATTTGTATCACAATTTATTGACTGGTATTCTCTTACAATAGATATAATATCGTCTGTTGACACCCTGATGAGTCTTCTGCCGTTGAGATTTTCTATTATTGTTGCCATAACAATTTCTCCTTCTTTTATATATATCGGCAGGCAGAAAATTTTCTTAAAAAATATCATTGATTTTATTTAGAAAAGCCGGTTCAAATAAAAATAGAAACCTGATTATTATTTTTTATACACATGTGTAATTTCTTATCAGAATAATTACGATTAAAATTTTACCAAAGAAAAGATTTTTAGAAGGAACGGTAAACATGAACAACTCAATTATTCAGGCACAATGTGTGGAAATGAAAGAACTAAATCATATTTTTATTGACCTTGATTACACAAAAGAAAAAAATACTAACTTTAATGTATACCGCAGCAGAAGTTTTAACCAGAAGAATAAAAAATATTTGCAGCTGGACGAAATCAAAGATGCACTAAAAAAAGCAGACAAAAGCAAGTTAAAATACATATACTTAACAGGAAAAAACTCTATGTCCCACCCCGAGTTCAACCATATACTAAGATTGTGCCTGACATACAGCTCGGTCACAATTTTTTCTGACGGAGGCTGTATCAACGACAAAAAAGCAAGATTTTTAAAAAGAGTTGAAGAAGAGGGAACAAACGAAATAATCTTCAAAATTTTTATAAACCATTATGATGAAAAGAAAAATGATGAAATCTCGGGACGCGGTTCTTTCAGAAAAGCGCTGCACGCAATTACCTCGCTGAACAAATACGGGTTTAATCCGATTCTTGTAATTAAAACTACCCGCAAACAAATAAAAGAATTTAAAGACGGGTTTATTGAACTCGGTAAAAAATTCAAATTTGAAACAGAAGATATAAATTTTTCGTTTTTGATACAAAACAGTGAATCAGAAAATATTGATACACTGATTCCGCCGGAAAAATGCAACCTTGATTGTATGACCTCGCGTATACTTACAAAATCCGGCGTATACAACTGTCTTTCTTTATTAAACGACTACAGAGGAAGAAGCGGTGCAAATCTTTGCGACTTTAGCAAAAAATGTTATCTCGAAACAGAAAAGTGTGCCGAATGCCGCATTTGCGGACAACAAATGTACGCAAACAACTGGAGTTAGCCGCCGCATAAAAAGATGCAGGTCAGTAAACTTTTAAACCAAGCCAAAAACAATTTTTTTTTTCGCAACCCGTATATACTGCCTGGATGTAAACTGCCTGCACATGTATATAATACCCAAATTTTTATTTTTTAAACATTTTTAAGTCATATCTTTACAATTTTGTTACAATTAAATTTCCCATTTTGGAAGTGCTTGTCACGACAGTGTTTTCAGAGGCTATATCTTTTGTGCGGAAACCTTCTTTTAAAACAGCTCTGACAGCATTTTCAATATCGCCGGCAGCTTTGTCTAAAGATAGTGAATATCTTAACATCATTGCTGCAGAAAGTATTGTCGCAATCGGGTTTGCAATATTTTGACCTTTAATATCAGGTGCAGAACCGTGAATAGGCTCATACATACCTGTTTTTGTATCTGACAGGCTTGCGCTCGGCAGCATTCCTAAAGAGCCTGTAAGCATAGATGCTTCGTCAGAGAGAATATCCCCGAATATGTTGCCTGTCACAATTACATCAAACTGTTTCGGGTTTCTTATAAGCTGCATTGCGGCATTGTCAACGTACATGTGTGTAAGCTCGACCTCAGGGTATTGTTTTGATACATAGGTGATAATTTCCCGCCACAATCTTGAACAGTCAAGTACATTGGCTTTGTCAACAGAACACAGTTTTTTGTTCCTTTTCATTGCTGTCTTAAAGGCAACATGGGCTATTCTTTCAATTTCATGTTCAAAATAAATCATGTTGTTGTAGCCGGCTCTTTTACCGTTGATGGTGTCAATACCTCTGGGCTCTCCAAAATAGACGTCGCCCGTGAGTTCTCTCACTACCATTATATCAGCGCCTTTGATTACCTCGGGTTTTAAAGTTGACGACTCTAAAAGTTCATCAAAAACAATTGCAGGTCTTAGGTTTGCAAAAAGATTTAACTCTTTTCGTATACCCAAAAGTGCTTTTTCCGGACGCAGCTCCGGAGGGAGTGCATCGTATTTCCAGTCTCCGACAGCGCCAAGATAAACCGCATCGGCATTTTTTGCAAGGTCAATTGTTGACTGAGGCAGCGGGGTTTTATATACGTCATAAGCACACCCGCCTATCAGTGCTTTTTCAAATTCAAAACTAATTTCACCTTTATATTTTTGTTCAACCGCTTTTAATACCTTAACCCCTTCGTCTATAATTTCCGGGCCGACCCCGTCACCGGGTAAAAGTGCAATTTTATATACTGCCATATTTTAAACTCCCAATTTTTTCTTTGTATAATTAACAAGCCCGCCCTGAGCAATTAAATCCTGAATTTCAGCGGGAAATTTTGCACATTTGTATTCTTTGTTTTTTGTTATGTTCTTTATAATGCCGTTTTGCAAATCAACACTGATTTTATCCCCTTTTTGCGCATCATCTGCAGCGTCTGTGTTTTCAAGTATTGGCAGACCGATATTGATAGCGTTTCGAAAAAATATTCTCGCAAAAGATTTTGCAATAACAACAGACACACCGCTGGCTTTAATCGCGACCGGAGCGTGTTCTCTTGAACTTCCGCAGCCAAAATTTTCGCCGGCAACTATAATGTCGCCTTGTTCAACATTTTTTGCAAAAGTTTCGTCAAGGTCTTCTAAGCAGTGGCTTGCCAGCTCTTTTTCGTCAGAAGTGTTTAAATAACGTGCAGGTATTATAACATCAGTATCAACATTGTCATCATATTTCCAACAATTTCCTACAAATAGTGTATTCATGGTCAATCTCCATTTACAAAACTCAAAATTTATACTATATATAATAATATAAAATTTATCTGTTTGTGATACAAAAAAAGAAGGAGATTTACAAGATGAATTATTACATTGGCGAAGCTGCTGGAAAAGTTTACGAATTTTTAGCTGATCAAAAAAACAATGAAGCAACTATTTCTAAATTAGAAAAAGAATTAGACTTGAACCAAAACTTTGTTTCTATGGGTATTGGCTGGTTAGCTCAAGAAGGTAAAGCTGATCTTTCCGGCAAAGGTGCAAGAACAAAAGTTAGATTAATCGAATCTATTCAATAAGTTTGATTAAAAACAATTTTTAAAAAGGGCGGATTTTATATCCGCTCTTTTTATTGTTTATTGTTAATTTATATCGGGTTCAGTTGACTATATGAAATGTTTTATCAGGCTAACCTGTCCATAATACTTTTAATTTTTTCTTTTTCTTCTTGAGGAACATCAAATTGCAGATATTCGTTAAAGTATTCTTTGGCATCGTCATTTTCCCCCCGCG
This sequence comes from Candidatus Gastranaerophilales bacterium, assembly GCA_944322975.1. Taxonomy (GTDB): domain Bacteria; phylum Cyanobacteriota; class Vampirovibrionia; order Gastranaerophilales; family Gastranaerophilaceae; genus Limenecus. Next base: position 3,799 of record CALUQS010000079.1, on the reverse strand, counting down.
CCATAAAGAGCATTCCCAGTCTTTTATAACCGAGCGGGAATTTTTCGTTTACGGAAATACTTTTTAAAAGGTTAGAAATTGCCTTATCTATTTCATCATTTGATTCATAAGCCAGCGCTGTCTGATAATATATCAGCTCATTGTCTTCTATGTATTTTAAAACCTCTTCAAAGTTTGCTATTGCGCTGTTGTAATCTCCGAGTTCAAAATAAACCATTCCCAAATCCCAGTTAGCGTCAAAGTTTTTAGGCGCAAGCTCAAGAACAGAATCTAATACATCAATTGCGTCGTCATAGCGTTTGTCTTCTATATAAATTCTTCCCAGATAATGTAATAACGCAACATTATCAGGAATAATTGCCGTTGCCTCCTGCAAAAGTTCAATTGCGTCCCACAGGCGGTTTTCTTTGTAATAGATATCCGCGATGTTTATATATGTTTCAACAAGTTTGTCATCGAGAAAAAGCGCTTTTTTATAGTACTCCTCTGCCTCGGCGTTTTTACCGAGATGTGCATAGCAAAGACCTGTATTATTATAAAGATGAGCGTTTTTGTTATCCGCCTCAAGCAGTGATTTGAACTTTTGTGCAGCTGTTTCAAAATCTCTTTGCCCGAAAAGTTTCATTGCCTCATCAAGCTCATTTTTAAATTGTTTTTCGTCCATAATATTTATCCTTGCTTAATACACAAGTTTATTATAGCTTGCAGGGTGTGCAAAGTGCAAACATGCACGCCGGATATATAAAAATTTTTTTAATAAAATCCGGTGCCAACGGGCTTATGAACCCTCACCCCGGAAAAATCTATATGAAATTCTTTAAACCAGTTTCTAAAACTCTAAGGCTATGTAATCAAATATTCCTTTTGTTTTGTTCCACAGAGCGTTTTTGTCCTTTGCGTTGTTTGTGTGCTCCGGCAATTCAAGCGTAATAACGGGGATATTCCTTTCAATTCCGCAATATGTGCCAAAACTTCCCGGGGTCGGGTAGCCAATGGATTCTTCAACTTTATAGCCTGTTATTTGTGATATCCTGCTTGCAATCCCTTCTGCAGGCCCGTCGTAGTTCACAACGGCATAAGGTTCATGCAGCGTAATTATCAAATCCGGCTTGTATTTTTCTATAACGTAAACAAGAAATCTTGTCTCGTCCTCGCTTGCCGGCTCTGTGCCGCCAAAGTATTCGTTAACCTCTGTTTTTTGCCAGTTTTTTGCAGGGAAATTTCTGTTTAAATCCACCTTGTTTGCGTTGGTTCTTGTCTTTAGCGCCATTCCGTCAGGGTTGAGGCAAGGGATAAAAAGCAGCCTGTTTTTGGTTGTAGAGCGTTGGGAAAGATATCTGCCGATTAAATACTCTCCGTCAGGCTCGTCACCGTGGAACACGCCTATCACAAGCACTGTTTTGTCATAATCGTTTTCCGGTGCACGTTTTAAAAGCAATATTTCATTGCCGTTTTTAGTGTTAATTTTTACTTCAAGGTCTGCAAATATCATTCCAGCTTTTTCCAATCTTTTGCTGTGTTTTCAAGAGTATTTTTTATATCGCCGTTACCCAGCAGTATTGTTTGCACTGTTGTGTTTAAAAGAGTCAGAATTTCTTTGTGATTGTTTTTGAAACGTATATTTTTTTGAAGGTTGTAAAGCTGTTTTGCGCTTAAAACCCTTGCTTTTGAGATAATATCGCCCTGCCGGTAATTTTTAAAATACCCGTCTTTTAACGCGTAGTTATTCACGGGCAAAATCGATGTGAGTTTTGCAAGTTCAATCTGATTTTTCGGGTTAGTCAAAAACAGAGCAAATTTCAAAGCTCCTTCTTTTTGTTTTGCTCTTGCGGGAATAATCAGGTTCATAACCGAAACATCGTACTTATTGCTGCTGCCGGTCAGCTGGGGTGCGACATCAGTATATTTAAAGACCTGAGGTGCGTTTTCTTTTACTATGTTCAAAAAGTTTGCACCGGATTGTATAAAGGCAAGCTGCCCTGACATGTATTTTTCAAGCGCCTCCTGATGGTTCTGGGTAATGGATTCTCGCGGAATTAAATCCTGTTGATAAAGCGCTCTGTACGCCGAAAAAATTTGAACTGATTTATCTGAGGTAAGTGTTTGGGGCGAATTGATACCGGATTTATTCAATATTTTCAGCAGTGTATCGTTTTCTGTCAGCGTCGGCATAGTGACAAAAGCGCCGGTTTTGTCTTTTATTTGTTGTGCTATAGAATTTAAGCCGTCATAGGTTTTTGGTATAGCGGTTATACCTGCTTTTTTTAGCAATTCTTTGTTGTAAAAAGTCAAAGATGAGGTTGCATAAAACGGGATTGCATAACACTTTCCGTCAGTCATCAGTGATTGTGTAATCTGTTTGTTGTAATCTTTGAGCCTGTTACAGTCTATATATTCAAGCGCCTGTTTCTGGGCAAGAACGCTGGAAAAATCAGGGGTAAGGTTAACAAGGTCAGGCGGGTTTGAACTTAAAATAGAGGCAAGGGTTCTTTTTTCGCCCTCTGAATAAGGAACATCAATCCATTTTATTTTTATACCGGGATTCTGTTTTTCAAACTCCGCAATAAGCGGTTTCATATATCCGTCAAAGGTTCCCATTTGCAAAGACCAGAAAACAACCTCGTTATCTGCAGCTTTTTTAGGTTTTGTCAGCATGTAAACAAAACTGACAAGCAGTATGCAAACTATTGAGCATATTAGCGTTATTTTAAAAGATTTTTCCATACCAAAATTATATAATGATTGACATTACCCTCGCAAATTCTTAACATGTTAGTATCTACAGGGGAAAATAACTATGCATGAATACTATTTTAAAATCAGAAAAGGCGATATAGAGTTTGAGTTTTCCACAACGGATAAAACTACATTTGAACAGCAGCTGGCAGACTGGATAAACGGTCTTGTCAACGGAAAACACCTTGCCGCCCCCGGCGATGAAAACGACAAACCCTCCTCCTCTCAACGAGACGGGTTTATAAATGTCAAAGCCCTTTCATCAATAAATGATATGACTGTCCCCTCTTTTGATTTCAGCGACACAAAAGAGGAACGCATTGCAGAGGTTAATTTTGAAAGAGCGCTTGAAGAATCCATACAAAACCCTAAAACAGAGGTTGTGGAAAAAAACGATGACGGCTCTCATTTTTTACAATACTTAAACACCTATAATCCGCAGAGCGATTTAGACAGGCTCATTGTTGCCGGCATGTATATTTTAAATACAGAGCATAAGGAAACTTTCAGTATAAAACAAATTAATGCAAAGCTTGTGCCCTCAACAGGCAGTGCTGTTGACCATTCCGTAATAGACGAGGCAATAAGACAAAACCTGATAAAAATTGTTCCGGATTTAACGGGCACAGGGGAGTATACGGAATATACGCTTACTCAAGAAGGCGAAAATTATTTTATATTATAAATAACGTATAATTGTAATCTGTCACCATAAAAACGTACCCAACGAGCCGCAGGTCATGGCAAATTTTTAATTTACTGCAACAAATCTCTATATGAAATGTTGCGTAATAAGCGTCCCCTACACACTTACGTCAGACACTTTTTTTAATTTTTGGATTTCTTCAAGAAAGCAGGCGCCGACAACACCGGAAAAATCACCGAGCTTTGCTTTTTTAAACTGAATTTTTGACGCCGGCACAGGCAGTGCTTTTGTTTTGGCTTTTGTTATAGTTCTTTCATAAAATTCATCAACAGCTTCAATCAAACCGCCGCCAAGCACTATCAGTTCGGGGTTGTAAAAATTAATTATTGTGGCAAGCCCGTTGGATAAGTAATCCGA
>CALUQS010000078.1 GCA_944322975.1 Candidatus Gastranaerophilales bacterium | reverse complement strand
CAATCAGTCTTATTAAGAAGTATCGTCCCGAAATCGTTTTGATGGATATTAACATGCCTGAAAAAGACGGTCTGACTGCAATAGCAGAGATTGAAAAACTTGATTTGGGAGTGCGTATCATCGCTTTAACTGGCTACGATGATCCTGATTTAATTTTCAGAGCTATGAAAATCGGTGCTAAAGGCTATATCTTAAAAACAATGGCATCAGCTCAACTCATCTATGCAATAGACGAAGTTGCAGCAGGTAAGATTTATCTTCCCGCAACTTTGTCCTCAAGATTTTTCGAATATTTTCAACAGTCCTTCAAAGAAGAAACAGAAAACAAAGACGACGAAGAAAACCTGTTGAATTATCTCACACAAAGAGAAGAAGAAGTTCTTGACCTTTTAACACAGGGTATAACTTATAAAGGTGTAGCACAAAAGCTTTTTATATCAGAAACCACAGTAAAAACCCACGTAAACAATATCTTTCAAAAATTGCAGGTAAATGACAGAACACAGGCTGTATTGTATGCATTGAACAACGGATTTTTGAACAGAAGAAAAGTTAAAATAGCTATCTGAAAAAATACTTTAGCGGGCATAAAGCCCGCAAATTAAATAATGGTAAGCGAATTTACGGACGGACGGAGAGAACGAAGTGAAGAGTCCGGAAAGCGAGGGACGAAGTGAGCAAAAGCAAAGCGCAGCGAATGACAGTACCGAGCGATAAGTAAATTCAAGAGAGAAAAATGAGCGGAACAACTTTCAGACAAAAAAATCTTTTAAAAGATTTAATTTATCTCGGGCAAACAAAACCCGTAACGAAACAAACTATAAAAGGTTTGTTTCGCTTTGCGCTTGAACCGCTTTTAGAATCTCAAACACAAAAAGCTGTTGTATTAATCAGGCTTTTTGATACAAAAGAACTCGACGGCGTTTTAAAAAGACTTGATTTTACAAACGCGGAAGTTTATTCATTTGATGATACAACAAAAGAAGAAAATCTTACCCAAAACGATATTTGGGGGCAGACAGAATTTCTTGTTTTACTCTCTCCGAGGTATTCCGCGTGTATGCTCTGGGATTATTCAACGGAAAGTATTAAAGATACCTCTTGCTTGTATTACCTTTTAAACTCAAGAGAGGTTAACAATGTTGTGCGCATTGTTTCGGAAAATTCTAAAATCGATTTAATGAGATATACACAGGAGTATACGCCTGAGAGAAGAAGCAATGAACTTTTGAATCAGGCTATACACAAATTTATCAACTTTGCTGACTCCTTTGTTGAAGAAGCAGCCCTTACACAGGCTGAAGCTGGGTTGTTAAGCGAAAATGATGACATTGTTAAAAAATATGACTATATTTCTACAAAATCAAAAATAATTTCACACGATATAAAAAATCATCTTTCTATTATTGATTTGTACTCAAAAATTATGGAAAAAAGGCTTGAACATGTAAACAGTGCAGAGCTTAAAGATTCTTTGACAAACGCAATTTCAAGTATCAAAAAATCTAAAGATTCCATAGAGGTGCTTTTGACGGAACTCAAAACCATACAAAGTGCAAAATTAGAAAACTTGAATTTTTCAAAAATTTTGGGAAATTCAATTAATCTTGTGAAAGCAAAAGCTCAACAGTCAAATGTAAATATAGAAATAACAAATTCTTATGACGGAGATATCCTTGCTGATGAAAACAAACTGCTTAATGTTATGATAAATCTTTTTTATAACGCAATCGATGCAATGTCTGATAGTGATAATGGCGGTGTAATAAAAATAAAAACAGAAGTCAGCGAAGATAATATGCTGAAAATTTTTGTTTCTGATAACGGCTGCGGCATAAAAAAAGAAAACAGCAAAAAAATCTTTGAAGAAGGTTTCACCTCAAAAGTTACAGGCAGCGGACTCGGCTTGTATATTTCAAAAGAAGCTATGCAGGAACAATACGGAGATTTAAAACTCATAAGTTCAAATAAAAAAGGTACAACCTTTGAAATTTCAATACCAAGATTATAAAAAATAAAGGAGAGGAGGTAAAAATTGGATTTGTTTAACGTAAGAGCCATTGAAGTATCAAAACTTGCAATGGACGGACTTGTAAAAAGACAAACAGCAATTGCCTCAAATACTGCTAACGCAATGACTCCGGAATATCAGAGAAAACAGGTCGCTTTTGAAGACCAGTTGAGAGAAATCATTGCAAAAGACGATATAAGACGTGATTTGAGACAAATCAACAGTCAGGCGTACAAAAATGAAACCTACAAACCTGGCTATGCCCCTTCAACAAACCCAATGCAGCAAAATATCGCGCAAAGACTTCCTCAAGAGCAGTTTATGTATATTCAACAGACACAATCCGACCTGAATGGTTATGCTCCGGAAGTGATAAGAGATACAAGCTGGATTGATTACGGCAACGGAAACAATGTAAATGTGGAAGAAGAAATGATGGACATGGCTAAAGCAGGTTCACAATATAATGTGCTGGCTACTTTAGAAGGTAGATTTATGTCAAACCTTCTTGATGTTGTAAGAGGCGGAGGAGGTTCGTAATAAATGAGTTTTAGTGCATTTGACATATCGGCAAGCGGCATGTATGCCCAGAGAACAATGATGGATAACATTGCCAGCAATATTGCCAACGTAAATACAACAAGAAACCCTGACGGAACTCCGGGGGTTTATATCAAAAAAAATGTAAGCTTTAAAGCGGTATACGCTGACAGACTCGGCTCTCATTCGCCGGCTTTTCCGGACGGACAGCACGAGGTGTTTTTCAGCCCTACAAACAACACGATGATGCTTAAAGGCGGAATATCTTACGATGACAGAACTATTTCTCAAGGGGTTGAAGTGGCAGAAATAACACCGGCAAATGACCCGTACAAAACAATATATGACCCTTCCAATCCGGAAGCGGATGCGGATGGCTTTGTTACCTTGCCAAACATCAATGCGGTGGAAGAAATGGTCAATATGGTGTCAGCTTCGCGGGCTTACGAGGCTAATGTTACAACCGCAGAAACAACAAAAGGTATGATTAACGCGGCATTAAGAATTTAATCATCGTTGAGCCGGAGCTTTGAACAATGCAAAGGTTGCCGGTAATAAATTACAGGAGTATAAAAATTGCAATTTAATCAAATAGCTAATAATTCAATACAAAACTACAACAAAATTTTCTGCCGGAATATGGAAGCTTTCAATATAACTTCCGATAAAAACGGCATGACAGCTTTTGATAATGTATTGAACGGAAAAATGCGGGAGATGAGCAATCTTCCTCAGGGGCCTATAATAAATACCGGCATTCAAATGAATGTAGGACTTGAAAATATGGGAATTTCTCCTATTGAAAGAATGGATAATGTTAACCAAATGCAGGAGAGCTTTTTAGACGCAAATCCGAATAAAAAACGTTCAAATTCTCCGGTGGAAAATATGGCAAACGACATAGGCAGTGCTTTTTCTAAGAGTTTAAATGATGTAAACGCCTCTCAAAATGCTGCGTATGAAGCAGCGGAAACTTTTGCCTCCGGCGGGGACATCAGTGTTCATGAGGTAATGCTCGCCTCTCAAAAAGCAAATTTGACAATGCAAATGGCTCTGCAAATGAGAAACAGGCTTGTTAATGCGTATAATGAAATTTACAACGTCAGAGTGTAATTTAGCGGTGTAATCATTGCGTAATATTTGAAACCTGATTCTTTTTTGTGTCTTATAAATTAGGGGTGTTAATTTTATCTAAATCACTTTGATTTAAAATTTCAGAGTCTTTTTCATTATATTTTATATCTTTATTTTTTATATTTTTATAATCAGTGTCAATTGCATCCAGCCCTTTTAACCTTTTTTGTGCCTGAGTTGATGATGGATTTGTGTTCAGTGCATTTTGATAATGGAATCTGGCTTTGGATATATCGTCCAGTTTTTCAAAACACACGCCCAGTTTGTAGTTTGTTTTGTAATCCTTTTGGTAACCGTGAGAATATGCCCAGTTGTAAAAATCTATTGCATGAAAATACTCACCCTCCATAAAAAAAGCTTCTCCTAGATAATAACTCACTTTCGGATTGTTTTCATTAATGTTTAGCGCAATCATAAGCGTATTTTTTGCGTCACGGGTTTGCCCCTGATATAGAGATATTCTTGCCATTCCAATAAAAGAATCCTGATTTGATAAATCAATTCTTGACGCTTGATAATAGTAGTATTTTGCTGCATTAAGGTATTTTTGTGCGTCTGTTTTGTCCTCGAGTTTTTCGTAATAATCAAGAATTTTATCCCCTTTTATGCAATAAGAATTTGCAGAGGGATAATCTTTTAATGTTTCAGCAGGTATTGGATTTTTTGCGCCGCAGCATAAAACAAACAGCAGCAATAGCATTGTAACAAAAATCTTTTTTTTCATATAAAAATTGAACTTAATAATTCACAACATTCTAATTATAACATCATTAATATGTGGTATAAATAAAAAAGACATACTTTACAGGAGTGCAGAGTGGTTACAAATTTAATTTATTTTTATTTTCTGTTTTTTGCAACCATATGTTGTGCCCTTGGGGTTATATTTGCACCTGTTATGTATTTGTCGGCACTCGCTTTGTTTTTGTTTATTTGTTTTTCAGGGTTTATATATCTTTATTTGAACTCTGTTTATCTTTTTGTATTTCAATTTATTTTGTGCGGGGTATTTTTGTCATCATATATTTTTCTGTTGATAAAAAAAATAGGGAAAATAAATCAGCAATTGAGACTTGCACCTGTTTCCAAAATAATAGTGAGCAGTGTCTTTTTAGCATTATTCGGACTGCTTTTTGTTTTGTATTTTACACAGGAGATTGACAATTCGTTGTACTCTTTCTTTAACACGGTTGCGGAAAAATCATTTGTCTCTGTTAACTTTAAACATTACCTTTACCCGTTGAGTCTTGTCGGGGTGTTTGTTCTTGTCAGTGCATCAGTGTTAAGGGTGTTTTTAGACACCTCGCAAAATGTGCAGCAGCCAAAAGAAAGCGGGGAGAGCAAACTATGATAAATATGTTCGTAAATATAGGGCTTGCTCATTTTCTTGTTTTGTCTTTGATTTTGTATTTGACAGGGCTTTTTGGGGTGTTGATTTCTCGTAACATGCTAAGGACTGTAATGTCGCTTTTTATAATGTCTGTTTCGGCTGTTATTAATTTTGCGGCTTTTGGTTATTATTGCGATAAAAGTATGGAAAACGCAAATATGATAAGCGTTTTTATACTTATATTGACTGTTATACAAACAATTATTGCACTTGTTATTTTGTATAAAATTTATCAGGCTAACGAAAATCTTGATGCTGAAAAAATTAAAGATAAGGAGAGTTAATGGAATTTTTTACTGATAATATAAATCTTGTGGTTATACTGCCTCTTATTATGTGTTTGATAATAGGATTTAACCGTCTTATTTCTAACAGGATAGACAAACCGACAATTTTTTTGATAAGCATAATATCCGCATTTATATGCATGGTTTTTTCTGCCGCGGTATTTGACTTTTCCGTAATAAAAAATATGTCATTAACTCAGAGTTTTCAGTGGATGACGCTTGAAAACATAAGCCTGTATCTGGGCACATATATAGATAAAGTTGCAGTAAGTTTTGTGTTGATAACAAATATAGCTGCATTTTTAATACAAAATTTTGCGTTTTTTAAACTCAGGGAACATAACGATTTTTCGCGTTTAATGCTTTATATAAACTTTTTTGCAACGGGATTAAACGGAATATTTATAAGTTCAAACTTATTTCAGACATATTTGTTTTGCGAAGTCGCAGGCGTTGCCAGCTATCTTTTGATAAACTTTGATTTTGCTAACAGAGCCGAATCAAAAGCCGCTATAAAATCTTATATTTTTAACAGGGTAGGCGATTTAATTCTGCTTTTATGTGTGCTTGTTACAATGTATTTTTCTGTTGTATACAATGAACTTTCTGGTTTGTCAGCCTTGTCGTTTGCTAATATGGGAAATATTGCGGCAAGTATACACTCTCTTATGAGCGAGCCTGTGTTTGTATTTTTCTGCTCTGTGCTGCTGTTTGTTATTATAATGAAATTTATGCAGGCGTTCATTTATATAACATTTGAATCCAGCAACAAAACAGACACCTCAAGGATAATACTGTATCAAAACAGTCTCTTTGCTCTTGTCGGAATATTTTTGTTTATGCGGTTAAATCCGTTCTTTTTTGAATTATCAAAAAATTTCTGGTGGACTCTGCCTGTTTTGATTCTGATATTTGTGTTTTTCGGGCTTGTAAACAGACTGTTTATGCCTTTTTGTTCTGTTGCCGGCTGGATAGAAAAATACGTTGTTGAAACGGTAATAAATTTTATCGCATTGTTTTTCAGAGCCCTTTCTTATGTCAGCGGACGTTTTCAGGGCGGAAATTTTCAGTCGTATCTGATATATTCGCTTGCGGGGCTTATTTTGATACTTGTATTTGTTTTAATATTTTATGTTGTACTTATAAATGTGTAATCAAGGGGTTAATAAATGAATTTTTTATCTTTAATATGGTTAATATTTCTTCCGGTAATAGCGGCTATAGTGATAATGCTGCCTGTTTTTCCTAACCATCAGGTTCGCATAAGACGCTTTGCAAAATGGTTTGCTGGATTGCATTTTATTTATGCGCTTATGTTCCTTTTGTGTTTTGACACAAGTATGTATGGAATGTCTTATGAAAAAGAGCTTACTTTCTTCGGGTTGTCTTGGTTAAAGACTCTCGGTATAAGCGCTAAATTTGCCGTTGACGGGATGACGCTGCTGTTATCTATTTTAACAACTTTCATTGTGCTTATAACACTGTTTATGAGCAAAATGCATATAAGAAATAAGCACAAATTGTATTATTCAATGGTGTTTTTATTAGAATCTGCCGTACTTGGCATATTTTGTGCCAAAGACATGTTTATGTTTTTTGTTTTTTGGGAACTTCTGCTTATCCCTGTTTATTTTATTACGGCTCAATGGGGAAACTCAGAAGCTCGTGCTGCGGCTACCAAGTTTACGGTAGCGTCGTTTGTTGCAAATATGTTCCTGTTTTTCGGGATGTTGATTTTATATTATTACAATTTTGCGGTCAGCAATGTTTTGACTGCTAACATTGAATCGTTGAATATGGATGAAAAAATTTATCCGATGTGGTTTCAGATAATGGTGTTTGTGAACTTTCTTATCGGTTTTGTTGTTCGTATACCTCTTGTGCCTTTCCACAACTGGTACCCTGACATACAAAGCAAGGCCGCAGCGCCTGTTAATATATTACTCGCAGGCATGATGAGTGCAACCGGAGTATACGGGCTTATTCGTTTTAACATGCAGGTATTTGCGGAAATATTTAAGCTTTTTGCACCTGTTTTAATGGTGTGGGGGCTTGTTAATATTGTTTATTGCGGAGCCTTATCCGTTATACAGCCCGGGGTAAAAAAGATGGTTTCATACTCCAATATAGCTGCAACCGGTTTTGTTATGCTCGGGCTTGCTGCGTTAAACCAGACCGGATTTAACGGGGCGGTGTTTATGACAATAGCATGTTCAATAGTGTACAGTGCGCTTTTTGTTGTTATTTCAAGTGTCCAGTTTAGAACCAAAACAACTTATATTACAGCTCTCGGCGGTCTGGGGCAGGTTATGCCAAAATGTATGTATCTTGCGCTGATTATATGCTTTGCTGCTATTGGCATTCCTTTTTTAATGATGTTTACGCCAAAACTTATGGTGCTGGCGGCAGCAATGCTTTCTAATCTTGACCAGCAGCTGCTTGTTAAAGTCAGTGCAGGGATAGGGCTTGTTGCAATGATGGCTTCAGCCGGTTATATCTTGTATTTCTTTTATAAGGTGTTCTGTTCGGTACTGCTTGAACAATGGAAAGGAGTTAAAGACCTTTCGCCTCAGGAGACAAGTATTTTAACGGCTTTGTGTCTTGTGATTGTGTATTTTGGTATAAATCCCATGAGTATAATTCAAATTTATCAGTCTGTTTCCAGTATAATTTTGGATGTACTTCAGGTATAAAATTACAGGTGTGAGAAAAAATAAATGTCAGAGCTATTATCAGCGTACTTGCCGGAATTTGTTATACTGGTTTTTATTATTATCAATCTTTTGTTTTCGTTATTTTCGGGAACATCTGTATATCGCATATCAAAATGGACAACCCTGCTTGGCATAATACTGGCTATAGGTTCTACAATATATTTGCAGATTGACCCTGAAATTTTTGCTTTTGACAATATGTTTTTGTCAAATATTTATACGGTATTTTTCAAAATACTTATATTAATAAGCGGATTTTTTCTTGTTTTGCTTTCGCGTAACATGATAAGAGAAAAGCGTGACCGTGCGTCGGAATACTTTTGTGTATTTTTATCAGGGCTGTTGTTTGCTATGTGTGCTGTAAGCTCTGTTAACTTTGTTTCTCTTTTTGTTGCACTTGAGGCTCTGGGGCTGAGCTGTTATCTTTTGTTGTCTTTGAACAAAAGTCATAATGCAAAACAGCTTACCTTCGGTTATCTGGTACAGGGGGCGGTTGTGTCGTCACTGTTTTTAACAGGGCTTTCTATTGTATACGGAATGTGTGCGCAGCTGGATTATGCCAAAGTCAGCCTGTGTTTTAGCCAGAATCCTTCTCAAATACTTTTGACTTTTGCTTTGATATTGATGATTTGCACAATGCTGTTTAAACTCGGGCTTGTACCTTTTTCCAGCTGGCTGAGTGATACGTTTGAGGGAGCAAATTATCCTATCGGGGCTTATATGTCGTGTATTCCTGTATTGGCTTGTTTCGGTGTGTTATCAAGAATACTTATGACTTTTTTGGCTTATACTTTTACAATAAAAATAGTTCTCGCCTTTATTGCTGTTTTGACAATACTTTTTGGCTCTCTCTCTGCAATAAGACAGGAAAACCTCAAACGTTTAATGGCTTATTCCATGAGTGTTCAGTCAGGTATAATGCTTCTGGGGCTGTGTGTATTTTCTGTTTACAGTCTTTCAAGTGTGTTATTTTATTTGTTTTGCTATGTGTTTGTCAATATCGGGGCATGGGCTGCTATAATATTGCTTTATAATTCCGCAAAACTTGAAAAACTGGATGATTTAAAAGGAATTTTATACCACAGACCTTATTATGTTATAGCGTTTACAATAATTTTAATAGCACTTGCCGGTTTGGCGCCTACCTGCGGATTTGTGGCAAAGCTTTATGTGTTTTCGGCTGTAGCTCGTTCCGGGTTTATATTTTTGCCGTTTTTAATTGTTGCGCTTATATCTTCCGTAATTATGATATATGCGTACTGGCGCATAATACGTGCAATGTTCAGACGAATTGAAACAGAAATTGTAACAGATACAAGATTGATATCATCAAAGTATATTCTCTACGCCTGTGCTGCTGCAACAGTAATCATATGCATTTTTGCGGATAAAATAATCCGTCTTTGTCAGCTGGTTGCTTATTATATGTAATATTTTTGTAATAAAATAAAACTATGGAAAAGAAAAATAATTACAATTCAAAAAAGAAATGCCCCGAAATAAAAATAAAGAATATGGGTATTGATATAGATAAAAATGAATACAGAGAAATAGTACTCTCAAATTCTGCACATCCGGAGGCGTCTTTTTATAATAAATCTAAATATTTTATGTAAATTACCAAAGATATAGGCTAAGTCAGATGCACATTATCTGCGTGCCAAGAACTCTAAAAAATGATTAAGTATCGTTTTTTAGAGGTATGCTAAGTCAAAAGCAAAGCTTTTGCGTGCAGTATAGTTATTATATCGGGGGCAGTTGGCTATATGAAGTTTAAAACTTTGCGCACGGGGCAATCTGTTTTCCCAAAGAAGGCTTAATCTCAGACATTTTTAATTTCATATTTATGTACGAGTTTTTTTTGCGGGTACTGGATTTTTAAACGTTTTTTTTATAAAATAACCTCGTACAGCAGAGTGCTCCATCTATCTATATCAATAACCCCATAAAAGCTCTCTGGTAATGAGGAATAATATGACTATATTAATATTTTTACTTGCTGCATTGTTTTTGTATGTTGCCGTTTATTCGGTTTATTATGCTGTCTGTGTTTTTTACAGTACAAAATCAAAAAGATTTTTAATAAAACAAAAATATCATGCTGCAGCACAGCCGCATAATATTATGGTCATTATTTATGCAAGAAATAATGAATCGACTGTTGTACCTTTGTTAGAAGCATTGAATAAACAAAATTACCCGAGAGAAAATTACCAGATACATATTATTTTAGACAACTGTACTGACAACTCTTCAAATATACTCGAGTTTATAGGCGGAGCAAAAATCTGGAGAGTAGGCGAAATTGCCCCTGTAGGAAAAGATGAGTCAGTTTCCTGGCTTTTGGAAGGGTTGTTGTCTTATCAAAACGTAGATGCGTTTTTATTCCTGAGTGCGGACAGATATATTGATGAAAACTTTATTTCTTCTGTCAATGCCAATCTTCAGGGCGAAGATGTTTTAATAGGTTCTACCGATTATATTACACGCCAAAAGTGCCTGATAAACGGAATAAGAACAACTTACCGCTCTTATGTTGACAGAATTTTTAACTGCTCAAGAGCACTGATGGGTCTCGCAAGTGTTGTTGATTCAGATATTTTTGTTATCAAAAAAGATGTGCTTGAAAAAATCCAGTGTGTTGATTTTAAAGATATCAACAGCGAGTTGAAATACACTACACTGCTTGTACGTAACGGTTTTATACCAAAATTTTGCCCGCTGATAAAGACTTATACCTCTATAGATAACTATAAATGCAGAAAACAGTCCGTATCTTTTAAAATTTCTCTTGTATGGAACTGTCTGCCTTTGATTATCAAATCAACACCAAAGTTCGGCGAGTTTTTGATGAATATTTTAACTCCTAATTTTTGGCTGTTGTCGCTTATCTATCTGGGGCTGTTAAGTTTTACTTCATCTTATACAATAAATATTGAAGCAAAGAGTTTTAATATTTCAGCCTTGCTTGCCGGAATGATTAATTTTAATCTGTTTTTTACTTTTGCTTTTATACTGTTTATTGCGTTTGTAACTTCATTGTTTACATCAAAAATCGGGCGGAAAAACGCCTGGTATTTGCTTGTGTATCCATTGTATTCACTTTTAAAAATATTTATGCATATACCTTTTGTTAACACATTGATTAATAAAATGACGCATAAAAAAGCACCGGAAGATAAAGAAACTTCAACAGTAGAGGTTACTGTTACGGACGGAAAAAATAATTTGAAGTGCAAGCTTGATTTAATTTCAGAAAGCGGACTTGTTAAGGCTGTTTTCAGATTTAAAAAGAAAAAATACTCCTCGTCGTCTCAAATACGCATGCTCGACGCAATACAGGAGGTATCAAACAAGTTGAACGAACACGGTTTTAGAATAAAGATATGCCAATCCTGCGGTTATTTTAACCTTAAAATGGACGGTTCAACAAACATGGTTAAGGGGTATTGCAACAGACAGGTGGTACAAAAAGAGTCAGATACCCCGATGGATACAATACTCTGGAACTCATGTCCGTATTTTGTTCCGCAAGAGGTTAACAAAATTATTGATTTGAATTCATTTAGAGAAAATTTGTAATATGATACAGGACGATTCTAAATACTGGCTTGCTTTTGCATCAATAGAAGAAATCGGCAGTGTTTTTATAAAAAATCTGTTTGAACATTTTGGCTCTATAAAATCAGCGTGGTGTGCAGGGGCAGATGAATTATACAAAGTAGAAAATCTTACCAAATCTCAGATAAATGTGTTTTTGAACAAGAGAAAAGATATAAATCCAGATGACTGTTTAGATTACATAAAAAATAAAAATTTAAAGTTTATAACCTATACCGATATTGATTACCCGTTTTTATTGAGACAAATACACAATCCGCCTGTTACGCTGTTTTACAAAGGCGATTTAACGCGCTGTAATTTTGACAGAACTCTTGCTGTAGTAGGCTCAAGAAAAGCCAGTGAAGCAGCAAAAACAGTTTTGACAAAAATAATAGATGAGTTTAAAAATACGGATATATGTATCGTTTCCGGGCTTGCTGTCGGGATTGACGGCTGTGCGCATCAGGCAGCAATAAAAAACAACCTTTCTACAATCGGGGTTATTGCAAGCGGGTTTGATTTTGTTTATCCAAAACAGAACAAATACCTGTACGACAAAATAGAAAATGAAAGCGGCGTTATTTTTAGCGAATACTGGCCTGCTTTGGACCCTTTGCCTTGGCGATTCCCTCACAGAAACAGGATTGTCACGGGACTTTCTAAAGGTACTCTTGTTGCAGAGGCGGCAATTAAAAGCGGTGCTTTAATCAGCGCAAACCTGTGTCTTGAACAAAACAGAGAACTTATGTGCATGCCGGGGCTTTTGACTAACCCGAATACCGAAGGAATTTATAAACTTATTAAAAACGGTGCTGCTGTTGTTACAAGAGCTCAGGATATTTTAGATACGCTCAACTGGGATATTGTGGTAAACACATCTCAAAAACAAGAAAGTAATATCGAAACACTGGATTTGACCGAAGACGAAAAAACAGTTTTTGAACTTATTGCCACAAATGAAATGACGGTTGATTCTATTGTTTCTCAAACAGGTATGGATTTTGGTGCCTTAACAGTTATATTGATGAATTTGGAATTAAAAGGTTTTGTAAAACAAACTGATGGCGGAAAATATATGTCGCTTGTGAATATGGGATAAAATATATATGTATTTCTGCCTTATTGCCTCAAAAACAGAGAATCCCTTATCTGTTATAGCCGGTACTAACTATAAAAAATAATTTTGTTAAAATTTTTTATATATAAACATTAGACTGTCGGAAAGTTTTTATATTTGATTTATACTTATGTATTATCAAGAGGAGTGAAGATTATATGAAAAAACTGTTTACAGCATTATTTACGCTAATATTATTAAGTTTTTCCGGCTATGCATATGCCGGTTCCAATGTGGAAATGCTTGCTGCGGTTTCACAAAAACCGGCAGAACAAAACTATCTGTGGGTTGGCACCTTTCAGATGGTGTGGAATGAATTTGCCAACAATATAGTTAAGGGTCCAATTAAATTTAAATTTTATAAATCACAGCTTGCAAATCTTTTGAACAAACAAGAATTCACAAAGGCAATGTTGTCTGAAGATTCGTATTATACTGTATACGGAAAAACAGATCTCGCTTTAAAAAAACAGATTGAAGATGCAATTATGCAAAAATTTAACGAAAAAAGCGACTTTTTAGACAAAATGAACTGGACCAGCCCCAACAGAGCATACCTTTTATATGCAATGCTTGTTAAAAATTTCGAATTTCCGGTTGTATACGATGTTTTAGCTCCGGAAAAATTCGGCAGCAGTGATGAGCTTATACCTTACTTTGGTATAGATAAAAGAAGCAGCGACCGCTTATACAAAAATGTAAAAGTTCTTTTTTATAACAATCCGTGGGATTACGCTGTAGCATTGGGTTCTGATAAAGACGAAGTTATTTTATACAGAACAAATTCACATAAAAAATTCTCAGACCTCTATAAAAACCTTAATAAAAAGGCTGAAAAGTATAAAGGCCAAAAGGAATTTACCGCCGGTGATATGCTGAAGGTACCATTTATGAGCATAAATCAAAATACCTCTTATGATGTTTTGTGCGGTAAAATTATTGAGAATACCGACCGGCTTTATATTGATAAAGCTTTGCAAACCGTTAATTTCAACATGAGCAATTCCGGTGTAAAACTTAAAAGCGAAGCTGTTATGAGCATAATGACAATGTCTATGCCGATAATGACAGCAGAAAACGGCAGAAATTTCTTCTTTAATAACACGTTTGTACTGTTTTTAAAAGAAAAAGATAAACAGCTGCCTTATTTTGCTGTCAGGGTAAAAGATATGTCAATGTATAAATACAATAAAAAAATCAGGTAGGCTGCAAGAATGGGCGTATACACCGAACATTTTTTAATTAACACAAGAGGTTTTACCGATATTATTGATATTACGGAAAAAGTCAAAGCTGCAGTTTACCAGCACAATATTAAAGAAGGTTCTGTAGTTGTGGCTCTTGCCGGCAGTACTGCTGCTATAACAACTATAGAATATGAACCGGGACTTATTAAAGACCTTCCCGATGTTTTAGATGAAATTGCCCCGATGGATAAAGATTACCATCATGATGACACCTGGCATGACGGAAACGGCTATGCCCACATAAGAGCGGCAATGATTGGTTCATCAGTAACTATTCCTTTGACGGAAGGTGCTCTGTTATTGGGAACTTGGCAGCAGATTGTGCTTATTGATTTTGATAACAAACCCAGAGCAAGAAATATTTATGTGCAGATAATTTGCTAAACTATTTTTTATATAAAAACAACCCGCTGAATAAATCGGCGGGTTGTTTTGTTACTTATAACAAGCAATATTAAATCCTGATTTTTAGTTGCCGGGAGCAAGGATAATAATGAGATTTCGACCTTCC
Organism: Candidatus Gastranaerophilales bacterium; assembly: GCA_944322975.1. GTDB lineage: Bacteria > Cyanobacteriota > Vampirovibrionia > Gastranaerophilales > Gastranaerophilaceae > Limenecus. The sequence continues at coordinate 35,119 of CALUQS010000078.1, read as the reverse complement.
ATTGAGGGCTTTTTCTCAATATTGATTGGTTCTCCTTCAAGGTCTTTGATAAATCTGTTAGCAAGATCAAACGCAAGTTCTGTGTGCTGCATTTCACGACCTCTTAACATAATAACGATTTTAACTTTGTCTCCGGAGGCAATGAATTTTTTTATGTTTTTAATTCTTACGTTATAGTCGTGTACATCTATTTTATATCTTATTTTAATTTCTTTAATTTCTACTGTATGTTGTTTTTTCTTGGCTTCTTTAGCCTTTTTTTCCATCTCGTATTTGTATTTTCCGTAGTTCATAATCTTTGCTACGGGAGGTTCCTGGTTTGGGGATACAATTACCAGATCAAGGTCTTTTTCATCGGCAAGTTTTTGAGCTTCTTTAGTCGGTATAACACCGAAATTTTCACCTTCACTGCCTATTAGTCTAACTTCTTTACATCTAATATTTCTGTTAATAAGTGCTGCATCCTTGCCGCCGTTTGAAAAATCTCTGCTAATAATTGTTCTCCTTTGTTGTGTGATTTTAATTATTGTAATGCGCTGAATAAAGAAATGTCAACAAGCATATACTGCAAGCGGATATTTTTTCCGGTTAACTTAACTTCGAAACTTTTTATTTGTTGTATCAATAATACAAAATCAATTCAATAAAAGGTATATTTTACCAGTATTTTGCACCGTATTTTTCCAACGGTTTAATTTTTTCGTTAATTAGTTTTTTCATTTCACCGGCTGTTTTATTTTTTCCGGGCAGTATTGTATCCTGTGCAACAAGTTCCAGCTCTGCAAGGTATTCTTTGAGTTTTCGTACGTATGCTTTAACCCGCTCTCTCTGTTGAAATTGCCAGCCTTTGAAACCGCAATCCTGCGCCAGTAAAGACCATCCGTTATGCGGCACCCGTCTGCAGCAATCAGGTCGTGTTTGATAAATTGAACAAATATTGTTTTTTGTTAAATAAGGACAGTAATAAAATGTAATTTTGTTTTCATCTAAATCCGTATTGTATTTACGCAGATGGTTAAGAATGTTATCTACCTGCTCGGAAACAGCAGCTCTCGCCTCTTCTATGGAACTATAACGTTTAAACATTTCGACAAAAACACGGGCTTCCTCCTGCCCCTGTTTTGATAGTTCAACTAACTCTTCATAGGTATAATGTGTAACTATTGCTCTGCAACACTTTCCGCACATTTTACATAAGTGCTGCGGGCGCTCTGCTATTACCCCTAATTCATCGGTAGAAATATCAAGATCCATGTATTAATTATAAGTAAACCGTTAATATTTGACAATAAAAACAAAAAATTCAGACAGGTTTTTATCTGTATTAAAAGGCTGAGCGTTTATATGTCAACCTTTTCGCAATAATTTCCGCCGGTTTCAACAGGTTCAATGTGTATTGTAATTTTGGTGTTCCCCAGTTTTTTTTCTATTTCATTTTCTATTATGTCGCAAATATTATGAGCGTTTAATACTGTAAGATTTCCGTCAACAAGCAGAATTATAATTATCTCTTTATCTTTACCGGATTTTCTTGTTTTTATATCTTTAATTGCCGTAATACCGTGGTTAATATGACTTTTGATAACACTGTCAATAAGGTCAATATCCTTTTGTGGCAAAGAGCCGTCAAGGATGTCATTCATAGTCTGTTTACAAATTTTGTAACCAGTGTTCATAATAATCATTGCAACAATGGTGGCTATAATTGCATCAATTATATGTAAACCAGTGCAGCTGATAAAAATCAACCCTGCAAATACAGTAAAGGATGAAAAAATGTCCGTTCTTAAGTGTTGTGCGTCGGAATAAATAGCAATTGAATCTGTTACTTTTGCTACCTTAAAAAGATAGGCGCTTACAGCAATGTTTACAACAACTGATATTCCCATAACAGCAATACCTGCTGCGGAGTTTGTTACCGGCTCAACCTCTCCGCTTAATTTTTTAATGACTTCGTAAATAATATACAATGATGCAAGTATTATAAGCGAACCCTCTATAAAACCTGCAACATCCTCGTATTTTCCGTGTCCGAACTGATGGTCGCTGTCCGCCGGCTGGTCTGCTTTGTTTACAGCAATAAAGGTTATAAATGAGGCAAGCAAGTCACTGGCAGAATGTATAGCTTCTGAGATAATACTGACACTGCCGGTTAAAAATCCTGTGATGAGTTTGAGAATAATTAAGGACAGGTTTGATATTATTGACAGTACTGCCGCTGCCTTTTTGTTTGTAAAGAGAGTTTTTATCATTCTTTAAAATCCAGAATGCTGCCGTTTTTTTGTGAAGAAAGCGTGTATGCACCGGCAAGTTTTGTATTTTTATTTACAATAGACAGTTCATCTTTCAAAATATTTTTTATTTTTGATAAAGCTTCTATATTGGCTTTTTCAATGTTATGGATTTTTTTGCAAAGCTCTGTTAGTCTGCTTGCATCTTCGCCTGTTTGCTGTATTCTTTGTACAACTGGTTTTGATTCTTGAAATATCATTTCTTTTTTACTGATGTAGGCGGCAATTTCTTCATACAAACCGCGTTCTATTAATTCCTTTATTTGGCGTGATATTTCGTAATATCTTTCATATATTATTTCAAGGTTATCTAAATCTAAACTCATACTATGTACTCCCCGATTGTTTCGTCATCATCGCCGTCGTCATCTTCCGAACAGTCTTCGGATGACTGGTATTTATCAATTTCATTGCTGCTGAGCGACTGCCCCGATGTTTTAAAGTTTTTTATTGCCTCTCTCCAGGTGTCACGCAGCGAGGTCATATGTTTTATTACTGTATCAAGAGCTCTTTCATCCTTTTTTACGTTGGCGATTAAAAGTTGTGCACTCATAAATTCATACAAATTAAATAAATTTTTGGCAAACTCTCCGCCTGCTTCCATATCCAGTGTTGATTCAAACTCGGTAATAATATTCTGTACTTTTGTAATATTGTTGTGCTGTTTTTCAATATTCTTTTCAGCAAAACCTTCTTTTGCCTGATGAAGAAATCTGACTGCACCGTCATAGAGCATTAGAAGAATTTCTTCTTTTGGTGCGGTTTCTATTTGTGTTTGTCTGTATTGTTTTAAATAAGGGTTCATATATGGCAACTTCCAATTTAATACAAATTTAGCATATTAAATAAACAGAGTCTATCCGTTAAATTGACTACATTTGTTTTAATTCTGCAAGATTAGGGTCAAGAAGTCTTCTGCCGACATTGTCAAATTGAATTGAGCAAAGGGTGCGTTTGCCGTAATTGAACAATTCTTCAACTACACCTCTGCCGTATTTTTCGTGATAAACAATATTACCCTCTGTTATATTCATACCGTCGCTTGATTTTGCTGTTGTCTGCGGCTGTTGTGTGTGATATATCGGTACACCGGGCAAAGAATTGTTTTCTGTCAGGCTTTCAAGGATTTCGTTTTGAGAAGGTTTGTTCTCCGGCATATCCAGAGATAACGATTGTGCAGCACCAAGAATACCAGATGAGGAATCTTCTAAATCCTCAAGCGGTTCGAGCTCTTCCATCATATCATCGTCTTCCTGAATAAGCTCTTCATTGGCTGATAAGTCTGTGGACGGTTCTTCTTGAAGGAAACTTTGCTGTGTATTTTGATGATTATCGTATGTTTCATCTTCTTCATTTTGAGTGCTATCATAGTTTAAATCATCACTGTCGCTAAGCTGTTCAAGTATATCAAGGTCATCATCGGACATAAGTGCCTGCGCCGGTTCATCAGTTTCCTGATTTTCTTGAATATCCAGACCTGTGTCTTGACTATCATCATCGGGTATAATTAATTCATCAGGCTCTGCCTCAGAAAGTTCTTCAGGCTCAGGTCCGTTGGCGGTAAACATTTTATCAACATCTCTGGCTATTTCTTCTTCAACAGATTCATCAAAGATATTTTTTATCTCGCTTGTTTCTTCTTGTTCAGTCTCTTGAAGTGTGTCTGATTCTTCGTCTTCTTGTTGATCTTCATTTAAAATAGGTAAGTCTTCAAGACTGTCTATTTCATCAAGTCCGTGTGATTCGTTAAAATAATCGAGCTCGTCTGCGTTGGAGATTGAGTCTATTGATTCAGAAGGAGTCGTATTTTCTTCACTGACAACAGGTTCACTAACCGTAGCAGTTTGTTTTTGTATGTTTTTAGCGGTTATTTTTACCGGAAGTTCTTTTACAATCAACGGTGTATAATATGTTGTTTCTCCGGATACAATAAATTCTGACGGAACAAGTTTCATTAAGAATGAGTTATAGCTGGCCGCAGCTTTTTGCTGGGATTCCGGTTTAAACAGTATGAGGTTTTTAGCAAATGATTTTATTTTCGAAGCAAGTGCACACTCATAACCCGAGGCAACAATAGCTTTTATATTGTCATTTTTGTATAACTCGTCAATATGTTTTTCTTCTGCCAGATCTTCATCAATTTGCATAATCACATACATGTTTTCGTCAATGTTTTGCAGAGCAAAACTTAATGCCTCTTTTGTCCAGTTTGTGTCGTGATTTGACAAATCAAGCTCTGTGACCGAATGTGTTTTTAATGAATCATAAAGCGCGTTAATTTCTTCTACTGTAGAAGCAAATATATCAAGCTCTTTGTATTTCAAAAGTTTGTTTCTGAAAAGTATTATTCCTGTTGATTTGTCTGATTCATAAACACTGTTTACAACCTCGAGAAGTGTATTGAAAGGAATAAAACCGTCTTCAAGCGTTTTTATATATTCATCAATCTCTAGTAAAATATCCTGAACAATGGCTTTTTGTTCTACCGTCAAACCTGTCAGGTCATTTTCATATATATAGTTAAGAGTTGCGCTGTTGACAGGAAGTTTTAAATCTTTGCCGAGAACTACTGTGTTATCGCTTGTGTAAACTTCTATATCGTGGAATTTTATAATAAGAGTTTTATTTTGTTCAGAGAGGTTGTAATCTACCAGTGTGTTTAGCACATTTGTGATTTCCTCCTGACGGTCAGCCTGCACGTATAAAAATTTATTTAGAATGTCTGCTGACAAATCAAGTTCGATTTTCGAAGAGTTTGTAAGTACACCAACGTTGATGGCGTTGCTGGTTGAGGAGAAAATATCCTGCACAATACTTGTTTTTGTTCTTGAAACTATAGCATCTAAAGCCGGTACATAACCGCTGTATGTGGTATGTTTGTTTGCCTCGTCTAAATCAAGCGCAAATTTTAAAATTGCACAGTTTGTATCTTCTTTGCTTGTTGATTCTATTGAAACAACCTGTGCAAGAATTTTCTGATTTCCGTCGTCTATTGTTAAAAAATCTGATATAACCAGCGGAAAATCAAGAGGTTCGTAATATAATTTTGCTAAACTGTTTTTTATTTCAATTAGTTTCATTTAATTACCGTTTTTAGTTATTGACAAACTTCTTCCTGCAAAGCTATAGATGCAATTTGATTAGACATAATTGCCACTTTTTTAATCGGTCCTGTTGCATCTTTTTCAATAAGTTTGCCGATTGTTGTTTGTGTTCTTATTAAAGGTAAAATTTCTTCATACACTGCTTTGGGGTCTTCAAAATATAGAACCATAGGTGCGGATGTACCTTTTAAAAATACAAGTAATGCTAATCTTGTTTTATATTGCTGTTGGGGAAACTGCTGTGCCATATTATTTCTCCTTAATCCTCTTATTATATATATAATTTATGTCAAAATCCATAAAATAGCAATATCAAATATTAAAATTCTATCCCTTTTCTCGCTTTTATACCTTTATTCCAGTAATGTTTTACCGGATTTATTTCGGAAACCAGATCTGCTATGTCAATGATTTCCTGTTTTGCGTTACGTCCTGTTAATACAATTTCCATATCTTCGGGTTTATTTTTTAAGGTATCAATCATATCCTCAAGACTGATACATTTTAAATCAATTGCTATATTTGCCTCATCAAGTATAATAAGCTGGTATTCATCATTTTGAATAGCTTCTTTTGCTGTTTCCCAGCCTTTTTGAATGATTTCTTTATCGGTTTCATTAATATTTTGCGAAAAAACTATCCTGTCCAGACCCGCCTGTACAATTTTTACATTATCTTTTAAATCCGGACAAAGTCTTGAAAATGAAATAAGTTCGCCGTAATCGTTTCCGCCTTTGGTGAACATTACAATAAGCACCCTCCAGCCTCTGCCAAGAGCTCGCATCGCAAGCCCCAGCGATGCTGTTGTTTTTCCTTTCCCGTTGCCGGTATAAACCTGAATGTAACCGTGTTTTGAAAATTCAGGATTGTACAATTTTTGATTATCGTAATCAGGAGTGTTCATCACTTGACGAGTCCGCTTTCTTTCAAAAAACCTATTATTGCACAGGCACAACTTTTCTGATACTTTACCGGCGCTTTTTGTAACAAATCAAAAGCCTCGGAAAGTTTAGTGTCTTTATCATACCACCTTCTGAAGTTTGTTTGTGTTTCATTTTTGAAAAACCACTCAACAGGCTTTGAATAAAACTCGGCAAACTTAATTAACTCCAGCACATCAACTTTTCTGTTCCCTTTTTCGATAACAGAAATACCGGAAATAGGCAAATTCATCAGTTTGGCTATTTCTTCTTGTTTGAGACCGGATTCAATTCTTGCTCTTTTTAACTTTTTGCTTAGTTCTTTTCTGTTCATTTTTTTTATAATAATTTGCTATATTATAATAGTAAATTACACAGGTGTAAAGACAAAAATTATACTTATGTTATAATTAATATTTTGTATTAGTTATGAATAAAAAAGAAAAAACTCTCCTGCGGGAAAAATGTAAGATAATAAGAAATTCAATAGATACAGAATCTGTTTCGGCAAGAATATGTGAGACTGTAAAAAACTGGAATGTATTTGCCTCAGCGAAAAATATCCTGCTCTATTATCCTGTGGGCACGGAATTATCGCTGCTTGATTTATTAAAAGTCAGTAGTAAAAATTTTTATTTTCCGTGTGTAATCGGTGATGAAATATACGCGGCCAAATATATCCCGTCAGAGCCGTTCATTACAGGAAAATACGGTATTATGGAACCGGCAGGAGAGAGAATATGTGATTGTTCATTTCTTGATTTGATTTTTGTACCGGCGCTTGCAGTTGATTATTCCGGGAATCGTTTAGGCTACGGAAAAGGGTATTATGACAGGTTTTTGTCCGGATATCCGTCAGTTGTTACAGCTGCTGCTGTTTTTAATGAATTATGTTTTGAAAAAATACCAGCAGAAAACCACGATGTAAAAATAAAATATATTATTACGGAAAATAAGTTTTATGACGTCCGTTAAACAGACATTCTGTAATATAACATAAGTATGGTGATTGCTACCAAAGTATAGTTTTTGTTCTGAATATTTGAGTTTTTCATACTAAAGTTTGAGATAATTACAACTTTTTGTCAGTTTAAAGCATATGAGTAATACTTTAATATGAGAATGTCAGGTAAGATTTCTGGTAGTTAAAAAAAGAAGTCTTATTAGATGTCTAAAACAGGTAAATTTCCCCAAAAATTTTAAATCTGCACCAGGTTATAAAATGCGGTTTACAGCGGCTGAAAACTATTAGTGTAGCGGCAATCTTGTGCTGCATTGCTCAAGATTATGGCGGATTGTCCAAATTTAGGCACAGACAAGGATGTACAGATAACGGATATGCGAAAGGAGATCAAAACATGGCAATTATCGTTAACACAAACATGTCTGCAATCAGAACGCAGAACAACCTCAACAAAGCATCAAACAGTTTAAACACCGCACTGGAGCGAATGTCTACAGGTTACAAAATTAACAGTGCAAAAGACGGGGCAGCAAATATGTTTGTTGCAACAAATTTGGAAAAACAAATCAGCGGTTCAAAGATTGCCCAGAGCAATGTTTCAATGGGTATAAACGTTTTAGATACAGTAGAAGGTGATCTCGATGTTATTCTTGATAACCTTAACCGTATCAGGGATTTAACTCTGCAAGCCTCAAACGGCATTTATGACAGTGATTCAAAAGAAGCACTTGCAAACGAAGTCTCTGCCCGTATGGATGAAATTACAAGGGTTGCTACAGCCTCAAACTTTAACGGGTTGCAGCTTTTAAACGGTTCAATTACAAACGATTTAAGACTTCAGGTCGGTACGGATTCAGACGCTGCCGCAAACAGTATAAGTATAACAAAAGATATATTTGCGTCTAAAGATGCGGAGGAACTGGGGCTTGATCCTACAAATATTTCAACAGCATTTGCTACAGCAACTGCTGCCGCAGACTATCTTGAGGTAGTTGATACTGCAATTAAAAATATAAATACAAGTAAGGCGACAATTGGTGCAATCCAAAACAGGTTAGAGGCGGCATCGGATTCTCTTACAACAACTATAGAAAATGCTACCGCGGCTGCGTCAACCATTATGGATGCTGATATTGCAGAAGTAACTGCAGAATTTACAAAACAGCAAATTCTTTTGCAAACATCATCGGCTTTACTTTTACAGGCAAATTCAATGCCTTCTATGGCTCTCACTCTTGTTTCCGGCTTGTAGCCGAGTTTACAGTGGTGAAAGCTTAAACAAAAAGTAGTTAACGATAATTACTTCCGGAGAAGGATTAACCTTCTCCGGTTTTTGTTTGTATATTATCAAAACATTTGCGCTGTGCGGATTTTGTGCAAAAATAATATTATGAATAAACAAATTTTATCAGGAATGAATTTAGATGAATTAACGGCTTTTACTGATTCCATCGGTGAATCTAAATATCGTGCAAAGCAGATTCACAACTGGATTTATCTAAAGTCAGTTTCTTGCGTTGATGAAATGACTGATATCTCGAAAAAGACCAGAGAAAAAATTAATGAACTTGCATCTGTTACCGATGTAAAAATTAAGCATAAACAGGTGAGCAAAGACGGTACAATAAAATATCTGCTTGAATATTCTGACGGAAACTGTGTTGAAACAGTGCTTATGCGTTTTGATAACAGAGCGAATTTAACAGCCTGTGTCAGTTCTCAGGTTGGTTGTGCTTGCAATTGCAAATTCTGTGCTACGGCAAAACTGGGCTTTATCAGAAACCTTACCCCTCGCGAAATTATTGAGCAGGTGCTTACTATCCAGAGAGACACAGGGTTGAAGGTTACTAATATAGTTTTTATGGGGCAGGGAGAACCTCTTTTAAATCTTGATAATGTATTAAAGGCAATAGATATTTTTAATAATGATTTTGTAATAGGTATAAGACGACTGACAGTATCTACTTGCGGCATAATTCCGCAAATAAAAAAACTTGCGCAAATGGATTTTCAGCCTACGCTGGCTGTTTCTTTGCATGCTCCGACTCATGAATTAAGACAAACTCTTATGCCTGTTGAAAAAAAATATCCGATAGATGAGCTTATGCAGACTTTAAAAGATTATGTTGGCGAAACAGGCAGAAGAGTTACTATAGAATACACCTTGATTAAGGGGTTTAATGATACAGTCGATTGCGCTAAAAAACTCGCTGTTTTGTTAAGCGGATTAAAAGCTAACATAAACCTGATTATATATAATCCGAATGACAAAGATGATTTTGAAAAACCCGGTAAAGAATCTATACAAAAATTCAAATATATATTGGAACAATCGGGCAAAAAAGTTACAATAAGGTTGGAGCGTGGTTCTGATATTGATGCTGCCTGCGGACAGCTCAGCAATAAAATGAAGGAATGAGTGAAATTATGAAAATACTGCCGTTATCTATTCAATTAATGCCAAAAACAAAGTTAAATAATAATACAGTTTCAAATCCGGTTATAAATCACGGTTTGAAAAAAGATACAGTCAGTTTTGGTTCAAGTTTTGTACAAGAGGCTTTTGACAACCTGAACGGAACCGTTGATAAGCAAATAATGCCGTTTTTGAAGGACAATCAAAGTATATATCAGTCTCTTATTGATATAAATAAGGATATCAGTTCCGTTATGAATAAATTTTCTGTTGAAGAGTTGAATCTTATGGAGAAAAAAGCGGATTTAATTACCCATGACAGAAACGAAAAATTATCCAAATACCGTCCGTATATTTCGCAATACTATAAGTATCAGTTTAATTTACGTGAGTTTACAAGGTTAAATAAAATTGTATCAGACAAAACATATAATAATGATGAAATAAAACAAGCTGTTAAAAATGCGCAAAATTTGTTGTTCGAAAACAATCCGGAATTAAACAAGTTAAAACCGCTGGCGCATAAGTACGAGGATACCCTTGTTAATATATCACTTTTTAACGATAAAAGAACGCTGAGTCATTCTGATTTGCCGTTAAAAAACAAGTTTAGCAATTTAGCAGACCAGCTTTATAAAACCTCTGCTTATGCTTTTTTGATGCCGATGAAGGAAACTTTTATGCTGCTTCGTTCTAAAAATGAGGCGGCAAAAGAACTTGCTCATCCGACACAATCTATGATGAAAACGCTTTCTGATATAGAACATATGCAAATTTCAGCTGATTCTATTGTCAAAAATATTAAAACGTATGAAAAAAATAAAGATGAAATAATCAATTTCGTTGAAAATTACAATAAAAATAAAGTTAACAACCCTTCTGATAAAGAAATCAAAAAGACATATGCTTATCTGGCAAAGGTTTGCAAACAAAATGCGATGAAAGAATATCAGCAGCTCGATGATTATTATCGTACGCAATTTACTGAAAAAAATACAGATGTCGATTTTGTGGCGCTTGATAACTATCTGAACAAGTGCGAGGCTGCTGTTAAAGACTTGCAGGCTAAAAAGAAAGCTGTTGACGGCAAGATTATAGAAGAGAATAACAAAAAACTTTTTAAAGAATTGGGCTATGACAGGTTTGATGAAATAGACTAACAGTTTAGCGTATTTTCCTCTAAAATGCTTTTGTACATAAATTTTTAGGGTTAATTGACTTTATATCAGGGTTAGTCCATAATATTTTTATGAGCAAAGAGAACCTAAGTCTGGAAGACGAATTAAAATCATTTATAGTCGAAGCATTGGAGCTTGAGGATATTACACCGTCAGATATTGATACCGACGCCCCGTTATTTATTGACGGGCTGGGGTTGGATTCTATAGACGCACTTGAACTTGGAATGGCTTTAAAGAAAAAATACAAACTATCTTTAGCCGGTGATAAAGAAGAAAACAAAAAACATTTTTATTCTGTTAAAACTCTCGCTGATTTTATAAGAAACTCTCAGGTATAAGGTAGTGCAAAAATGGCTGAATACACAAGAGAAGAAATTTTTAATGTATTAAAAGATATTCTTGTCAACGATTTTGAAATTGAACCTGACATTATTGATGGTGATGCAAATTTGTTTGAGGATTTAGAATTTGACAGTATTGATGCGGTTGACCTTGCCGTAAGACTGCAGGAATTTACAAACAAAAAAATATCTCCTGACGATTTTAAAGAAATTAAAACAGTGGATGATGTTGTTGTTGCGATAGAAAAAATTATTCGGGATGAAGAAATTATTTAAAATAATACAAAATATCTTGAAAAAATTCGCTTTTGTCTTTTCTACGCTGTTTACGATTTTTGTTATTTTATTGTTTTATTTTACAGGCTTAAAAGAGCTGAAATGGTATCCTGTTGTTGTCAATTTTTGCATATTTCTTTTGTTTTTCTCTTCTTTGTTTGATAAGGAAACCATTATACAAAAATTTGCGCGGATATCAGAAGGCTGCAAAGAACTTCACCCGAAAACCAAAACTTATACAAAAAATCTGACATATATCTGGTGTGTGTATTTGCTTTTGCAGTTTTTTGTTTCACTTGCGACTGTTTTTATGTCAGATAAAATCTGGATGATTTTTAACGGATGTGTTTCTTATATTTTACTGGGACTGTTTTTTGCGATAGAATATGTTTTTAGAATCCGTTTTAAAAAGAAACATAACCTGTAAAAATGAATCTGTTTGAGATATTTCACACAAATCAATACGATGATAAAACTTTGCTTGAACACAAAGGCAAGGAGGTTTCTTTAAAAGAATTAAAAAACTTTGTTGCTGCAGGCATTGCTTTTTTTAACACACAACAGGCTGACAGTGCGGTTATTTTAAGCAATAACTCTTTTGATTTTATTGTATGGTTTTTTGCCTGTATTTTGGCGAATAAAAAAATATTTTTGCTCACTGATGCGTCAAAACTTCAATATCTTAATTTTGAGTATATCCTTGTTGACAGAGTGCCCGAGCTTTTGCCCTCAAAAACAAAATTTGATTTTTGCAAGATAGAACCATCTTTAACTTTGATTAATTTTTACACCTCGGGCACAAGCGCACAGCCAAAAATAGTAACAAAAAGACTGTCCAATATAATAGAAGAAGTTAATGATATTTATAAAGAGTTTTTTGTAGCACAAAACACGGTTACCCCTTTAAGAGTGCTAACATCTACCCGTGCACAGCATATGTTTGCTTTTTCTTTTTATTTTGCGCTGCCGTTGTGTTTTTTGGATAAATTTATTATTGATACAACAGAGATTTGTTATCCGGATGATGCTGATTTTAAAGACTGCATTTTTATTTCTACACCGTCTTTTCTTGAAAAATTTCAAAAATACAATGTAAAAAACGAGCATTCGCCGTTAATGATTTTTAGTGCAGGTGCAAAATTGAATCAAAACGTTTTTAAATATCTTGAACAAAACAGCACTGTCATTGATATCTACGGCAGCACGGAAACAGGTACTATTGCATACAAAAATAACAGTGAAGATATGCTTTTAACGTGTTTAAGCAGGGTGAAAATCAATGTTAATGAAAATTCTCAAATAGCGGTGTCATCTCCGTATTTTATGCCTGAGCATGTCACAACCGGAGATATTATAAAAATCAGGGATTCCAAGCATTTTACGCTTTCAGGCCGGTCTGACAGAGTGTTTAAAATTCAGGAAAAAAGAGTTTCTGCTCCTGAGGTTGAAAATGCTATAAAAAATGAATTAACGGATATAGTTAAAGAGTGTTATTGCCTTAAAGCAGCAGAAAAACTGGCCTGTGCCGTCGTATTAACCCAAAAAGGAATTGATTTGTTTTTTGATAACAAAAATTCAATAACACGTCTTACAACTTTTTTAAAAAACAAAATAAAAGACAAAACAGAAATTGTCCCTCAAAAATGGAGATTTTTATACGAACTTCCCGTAACCAAAACAGGAAAAGTTGACAGACTAAAAATAGAGCGTATTTTTAAAACAAATGTTTCCCTGCCGTTTGTTTTCAATGTACAAAAAGACATTAACAGGGCTGTGTATAACTTAACCTTTCCTCACGGGTGCAACTTTTTTGAGGGACATTTTAACGGTTTTCCCGTATTACCCGGTGTTGTACAATTGTATTTTGCAGACTTTTTTGCGAGAGATGCATTCGGCGACAGGGTATCTTGTGAGTGTGTAAAAAAAATCAAGTTTTCAAAAATTATTAAACCTGACGAAAATTTAAAGCTTGTATTTGAAAGAAAAAATAATTTGATAAATTATATGTATATAAGAGATGAACAAGTTTGTTCAAGCGGAGTTATAACAATAAATGAAAAAGATTGAAACAGAATATACAACAAGAGTTGAGTTTTACGACCTTGACCCTATGAACGTGGTCTGGCATGGAAATTATGTAAAATATCTTGAGTCCGCACGATGTGATTTTTTAAATAAAATCGGCTGTACTTATGATGATATAAAAAACGCAGGCTATGCCTATCCTGTAGCAAAAATGGAGATGAAATTTATTACCCCTTGTGTTTTTATGCAAAATCTTGTTGTAAAAACAGAGCTTGAGTCGCTTGAGCCGTCCTTGAATTTTAAATACACAATTTTTGATGCAAAAACAGGCGCTAAACTTTTTAGTGCTAAAACAATGCAGATTTGTGTAGAAATAAATTCTCTAAAAACAGTGTATACGGTTCCGGAGGTTTTAAAAAAGAGAGTTGAAAATTATGAAAACTAAAAATATTCTATTTATTTTTCTTTGTTTTGTTATTTTATTTTCTCAAAAAGCAGCAGCTGACAGTGTGTTGAATCATAAAATCAGTGCAAAGCTTGCGGCTGAAAAATTGCCGGAATTTTCTGATACGGCATGCAGGTTTACTCAGGAAAAATCCGTTAAAAATAGTTCCGCTGGCGTGGTGGTGCTAAAATCCGGCGGAAATTTTAAATTTGAAAAGGCAAAAGGCGTTACTTTTGAAACAACTTATCCTCTAAAATCAACAACCTCTTACACTGCAGAACAAAACAGGCATGTCAGCTCTATTGTAAAGGCCCTTGCCAATAAAAATTATATGTATCTTGAAAAGAACTTTGATATTTATTATCTTGCCGGCTCAAATAAAAGCTGGGAGCTTGCTTTAAAGCCTAAGAATGATTCAAAAGCCTCTGCTGCGTTAAAACTTATCAGTATAAAGGGCAAGAAAATAATCGATAATATGGTGATAGATACTACCAACAGCAAAACAATTATTAATTATACTGATTGCAGGTAGCATTTATACGAAAAGCCTTTAGATATTACTCTAAAGGCTTTTAAAATTATATGTTATTTATGATTATTTTTTAGCAGTTAGCGCCGATAATTCCGGCAATTAGTCCTGCCGCCCCTCCGACAATTGCACCGATTGGTCCGCCGACCATAAATCCTAAAGCTGCACCTGTACCTGTTGTAGCAAGTCCGCCGCCTATTTTTCCTGCCAGTGCTTTTGTCTTTTCTGATTTTGGCGGTTCTGATCCTTCCATTTTTGCAATTACTTCTTCTGATGAATATCTCTGAGAATTGCCGAAGGTTACTGTGTTCCAGAAAGCATTTGCTAAAGTTCCGTCGCAATTTTGTTTTATCATTGCTTTTAAATCCTGACCCGTTACTGCCTGGAACTGTTCTTTGGCACAGTTCCTCAAGGTCATTTCGAGCAGTACAGGATTGTCTTTAAATTCTTCCTGTAATCTTGTGTACAGTGGTGAATTTCTTAATGTATTAACATTTCTTTCAAACTGTTCTAATATCTGGTCGGATTCACCTTCTACAACGACAGTCTGCAACGCATTGCAAGCTTCACGTATAGAACCTGTCAATCCGTCGGTTGCGGATGCGTAGTTTTTGGCATCTTTGCCTTCCTGATAATATTGTTCGCGGGCTATATTTCTAAGGTCATAATCATAAGCAAGACGGTCTTTATAATCCATATTCATATACTTGAGGTATTGCGGCCAGTATTGAGGATTCATACCGTACATCCCCATTGAACCCATTGCCCCCATTGCGTATGGATTTGTCATGCCTGCCATTGCTCCGCTCATAGACATATCGTATACAGGAACATTGCCCAAGCCAAAGTGTTGATAAAATCCAGCATTCAAATCAGTCAGACCGTTGCCCGATGCTGTTGCCGTCATCTGGTACGGATTAGGATAACCGTAAAATCCTGCTGATGATATACCGTTCATAACCGACCTCCAAAATTAATTTACCCTGTTTACGGGTACATAACCTTATTAATCTAACCTTACATTTATATAAAAACAATTTGGATTTAAGTATTGCTTAAAAGTAAAAAAAATCTTAACATTTGTTAATATTTTGTGTTTAACTGATATAAGCAACTATGTTTTGTATAAGAAAATAATTAATGCTCATTGACAAAATGTCTAAAAAAAACGACAATACTATAAAGAACATTACGCATATTTTTCTTAGTAACAAATTGTTAAGAGTTCATATTGAAAAAGTAAATTTAAATTTTCAGCAAACTTTATACTTGTGTGATGAGTAAATAAAAAATTTAATAGGGCGAATAAGATTATGTTTAATTTAAAAAATTTGAAAATCGTAAAACATATTAAGTCACTTAAACCCAGATTAAAATGGCTTATGTTTTCACAAATGCAAGATTATAAAGTCAATTCAAAGTACATTGACATGATCTGCTCTGATAATGATACAGCAACCGCCAACGATAAACTGGAGGAAATTGTAAGAGCATCGCTAATAAGAGAATTTACACCGGAAATTACTAAGATGAAATCATACGATTTTCTTGTAGATGCTGTTGTTCATAATTTAAAGAAAAAACAGCTTGAAGCATATGACGCCTCAATTGAAGAAAATGAAAATGTATGAGGATATTTTATACAAATCGGTATCTTGATTTGTTTTATTCGTAGCGCAGTGCTTCAATCGGGTTAAGCAACGATGCTTTGTATGCCGGATAATACCCGAATAAAATCCCTACCACACCGGCAAAACCGAAGGATATTAAAATTGGTACCGGTGAGATTATGACTGTCATATCAGAAAACAGTCCGACAATTTTACTGCCGAGTATACCGACAATTACTCCTAAAAAGCCTCCGGCAAGCGACAGCAGTAATGCCTCAAAGAGAAACTGAACCCTGATATCCATTGCTGTTGCACCTATTGCCATACGTATGCCAATTTCTTTTGTGCGTTCTGTTACAGACACAAGCATAATATTCATAATACCTATGCCTCCAACAAGCAGTGATACAGACGCAATTGACCCTAGCAAAATTGCCATTGTATTAGACGCTTGTTTTGCGGTTTCGAGCATTTGGGTAAAGTTTCTTATTGTAAAATCGTCCTCTTTTGTTTTTCCAAGATTGTGACGCTCCCTTAAAAGCTCTGTTATTTCCTCCTGTGCGGATTCAAGACTTTCTTCATCTTTTGCCTGTACGCTTATATGCTTAACCATGCCGGGAAAATCCGTGCCGAATAATTTTTTTTGTGCTGTTGTAATCGGAATTAAAACAGTATCGTCTTGATCCTGACCCATACCGTTTTGTCCTTTTGATTTTAAGATACCGATTACTTTAAAAGGCATTCCTCCTATACGTACGGTTTTGTTCAGCGGATCCATATCTCCAAAAAGGTTTTCTGTCACTGTCGTGCCGAGAATTGCAACTTTTGTGGTATTTTTTAAATCATCCTGAGTTATACCCCTGCCGGATTCTATCTCCCACATTCTTATGGGCATATAACCGGGGGTAATTCCGTTTACTGTTGTTGACCAGTTTTGGTTGGAATATACAAGCTGTTGAACCTGACCGACAGTAGGTGCTACCTCAAGAACAGACGGACAGTGTTTTAGCATCGCTTCTGAGTCTTTTATTGTTAATGTAGGTTGAGTCCCGCTGCCCATTCTTACACCGCTGGAGGTTGTAGAACCTGACATTACCATAAGAAGATTAGACCCCATAGATGCGATGTCTTTATTAATTCTTTGTTTTGCTCCTTCGCCTATGGATAGCATTATGATTACAGCGCTTACCCCGATAATTATACCGAGACTTGTCAAAATCGAGCGCATTTTATTAACTTTCAGCGACCGGAGGGAAATTTTTAATGTAGATTCAAAATCTATCATGCGTTTTTAACCTCCGTTCTGTTGTTGTTAATTTCGTCACTGATGATGTTACCGTCTTTAAAGCGGACAATTCTTTTGCAGTACTGGGCAATATCAGGTTCATGGGTTACAAGTATTATTGTTTTGCCCGTATTATTCAGTTTTACAAAAAACTCCATAACCTCTATAGACGTTTTGGTATCGAGATTCCCCGTCGGTTCATCGGCAAGAATAATGGGAGCATCGTTAACTATTGCCCTTGCTATTGCAACCCTTTGCTGCTGACCGCCTGACATCTGGTTTGGCAGGTGGTTTTCTCTGTATTCCAGTCCGACTATTTTTAAAGCTGCTTTGGCTCTTTTTATTCTTTCCTCAGGCGCTACTCCTTTATATATCATAGGCATTTCAACGTTTTCAATTGCGGAGGTTCTGGGGATAAGGTTAAACCCCTGAAAAACAAAACCGAGTTTTCTGTTGCGTATAGAAGAAAGCTCGTTCATCGACATTTTGCTCACGTCAATACCATCCAGAAAATAACTGCCAGATGTAGGTTTGTCAAGACAGCCAAGAATATTCATACAGGTTGATTTTCCGGAACCCGAGGCTCCCATTATCGCCACAAATTCGCCGGTGTCAACACTCAGTGATACATCATTAAGCGCGTTAAATGATGTATCGCCTGTTTCATATGTTTTTATAAGATTTTTGATTTCAATAAGTTTCATTGTATTTTGGCTTTTTGAATTTTACTTTTATGATTATCATGTTTTAAAACAATCTCATAGGACGGCGAGGTCCCTGTGCTGTTTTATCGTTGTCGCCTCTTTTTCTGAGGATAACTCTGTCTTTTTCTTTAAGCTGATCTGATATAATTTCTGTTCTGTCGGAATCTTTTGCACCGGTTTTAATGGTAATTCTGACAGGTTTGTTGTCTTTGATTACCCACAGACCCTGATCTTTGTATTTTTTACCGCCTGTTAATTCTTTATCCGTAAATTTAAGAGCATCTGTAGGGACAGAGATAACATTTTCGCGTTTGTTTGTGATGATAGAAACATTAGCCGTCATGCCTGGAATCATTTTTTGTTCTTTGTTATCAACATCCACTATTACCGTATAAGTAACAACGTTAGATACTGTAGTCGGGGCAATCCGTACTTCTGTAACTTTGCCGTGGAAAACTTCATCAGCATAACCGTCAAGAGTGTATTCAACCTCCTGATGTTTTTTGATTCTGCCTATATCAGCCTCAGAGACATTAACTTCGATTTGCATGTTAGTTAAGTCCTGTGCCACCTGAAACAAAGTAGGAGTTTGAAAGCTTGCGGCAACGGTCTGCCCCACATCAACCGCACGCGAAACAACAGTGCCGTCAACAGGTGAAACTATTTTTGTATATTTTAAATTTGTCAAATTGTTCTGCAAAGTTGCACGCGCCTGATTAATAGAACCCTGTGATGCAGCAAGCTGTGCAAGGTCAGACTTGTATGTTGCTTCTGCAAGGTCAAGTTCGCTTTTTGCTACATAGTTTTTAGTATACAGCTTTTTATATCTTTCGTAATTCTTTTTGTCGTATGCCAGCATAGCCTCTATTTTTGCTTTGTTGGATATTGCAGCTTCCAAATCTCCACGCGCTTTGTCCACCTGTGCCTGAAAAAGAGAGGGGTCAATTTGTGCAAGCAGCTGACCTTTTGTAACTTTCGAGTTGTAGTCAACATAGATTTCCTTAATCATACCTGATACCTGTGAACCTATATCGACGGTGTTTACAGGGTTTACTGTGCCTGAGGCTTCTACTGCTTCAATAATAGTTTTTCTTTTTGCCGGTACTGTAACGTAGTCAGCAGAAGGATTTTTTTTGAACCACAGAGCAAATCCGCTTACAAAAAATATTGCTGCAATTATGCCTGTTATAATTAATATTCGTTTTTTCATCTTACCCCCATGGATTTTTGGAATTGTTCTTTTGCGACATTGTAATCAAATACCGCCTGAACAAATGATAGTTGAGCGTTATTGTAATTGGTTTGAGCCTGCTGCAGTTCTATAAAATTTCCGAGCCCGACAGTATATCTTCCGTCTGCAAGTTCAAAGTTTTCCAGTGTTTGTTGAACCTTTTGTGCCATCAATGGAATTTTTTTCTGCAATACTACCATATTAATGTAATTGTTTTTAACTTCAAAATGAATATTCTTTTTTGAAAGGTCAATATTTTCTTCTGCCATTTGAAGATATGACTTCCCCTGTGCAATGCTGTATTTCATATCCATAAAGTTCAAAGTCGGGAAGTTAAGCGTTACACCTACGTTAAAACCGGTATTAGACACATCACTGTTTTTTCTGTAATTATATCCGGCGCTTGCCCCTAGTACCGGGAAATAAGAACGTTTTATTGCTTTTAAAGATTCTTTTTGCGCTCTTTCAACCATAAGCAGTGATTTTAAATCCGGTCTGTTTTCGTAAGCTTTTTGTATGGCCTCGTCTACGGGCATAATCAGTGGCTGAAATTTGTAGTTTTGTAATATATCCTGTTTTTCTATGCCGGAGGTTAAAATAGCCGTTTGTTCGTATTCTTCGCTGCCGCTTTTTTTAATCGAATTAACATTAACCTCGGTTTTTTGCGGTTTTGTTCGCTGAAAATTAAAGCTCTCCGTATTTTTTAGCGTGTAATCAGGTGCATCAGGATAATACATAGCGTTATTAAGGTTAACAATTGCATTTTGATACTGTCCCTGCGCATTGATTAAAGAAATTTCCGCATCAGTCAGATAAACCTGTGCGTTAACAACATCTATTTTCGATTTTAAACCTTCCTGAAAAAGCGCGTTGGTTCTTTCGTAGTTGAGTTTATTTATTCTCACGGAGCGCTCATATACATCCTGATTTGCAAGAGCTGCAAGCGCCTGAAAATATGCCATTTTTACATTGTATACGGTATTTAATATTGTATTTTCAAGGTCATATCCGACGGATTCGCGGTTGTATTTTTGCATGTTTATTCTTGCAACAGTTGAACCAAAATCCCATATAAGCTGGTTTACCCCGAGATTTAACTGGTAATAATTGTTATCAGATGTAGTGCTGCCGCCCTGATTATAAAAACCGCCGCCGCGTCCGGAGTTTTTGTTATGCTGAGAGGTAAAGCCGTTGCCTATTGTGATATTTGGGAAATAATCGGATTTTGCAAGTCCGACTTGAGTATTTGCTATATCCTTCTGGGTTTTGGCTACTTTTATGTTCGGATCATTGGCAAGTGCTATATTTATACAGTCATCCAGTGAATATTCAACCTGTTTATTTACTTCTGCTTTCATCTGTACAGCCGGTTTTGTGGTTGTATTCTTTGGTTTGTTCTTTTTAAACGAAATAGAAAAACCGTATGCACACGAAAACAGCTGGCATGTCATAAACGCCAGCATAACAACTGCTGATATGCTTTTTTGTCGGAGAAATGTTTTGTTTTTCAACTCTGATTTTAACCTTGTAGTTAACATTTTAAAAAAATACATTTGTTATTAAATCATCCTATTATCTTAAATTTTAAGCAATTAGCCCTTTAGAGCTATTTAAAGTTTCCGGCAGGTCTAATACTTATTATATATCAATAAACGATTAATATTAAAATTTGTTCAAAATTTTATCCGGCAAGCTGTACATCATAAAAATATGTAAAGATTGAGGGGCGCTGAAACACAAAACAGTAGCTAATCAGCAGATTGGGAAGTTTGTCTTTTGGGCTGATTTCTTAAAATTTTAACTATAATAAATGACCCAAAGATGATTCGTCTTTGGGTCATTTAGAACATAATCGTATTTTGTCTATTTTATGTAAACGGTATAAAATCTGAACGCTTCAAGAGTTTTTGAAAAATACTCGGGTGCCAAACCGGCCTTGAGCTTAAGCGCATTCAAAAACTCTTTTTTATCAGGCAGCTGTTCCCAGACAGAGGGCAAAAATACAGCCTGACGCTGTCCGTCTTTAATGATTATACCGTCTTTATCCGGCTCAAGCTGGTTTATCAAATCTTCTTCATCATTAAATTTGATAGGAACAGGAGTTGATAAAATAGACACTGCTATATCAAGATTTTCAAACTCATCGTTTGTAAGAGGTTTAAATCTCGGGTCAGCAAATGCGGCTTTTTGTGCATTTGTAAGCAAATCTTCTATCAGAGATCTGTAAGCTATTATAGAGCCTATGCAGCCTCTTAATTTACCTTCTGATTCCAGAGTAACAAAGCTTGCGCCGATTTCATCCAGCACCTGCGGATAGTTTATTTTTTCATGCATTTCCTGAAGACGAGATTTAATACTCAAACGGCAAATTTCTTTGATAATATCACCGCAGTATTCTTTTAAGAAATTATTTTTTTCGCCTTCATACAAAAACCAGCATCCGTATCCCACAACACTTGATTTATCGTCTGTTGCGGCAGATGAATTTGTCATATCAATTCTTATTAAAGAGTAGCTGTTTTTCTTTGCAAAACCGCATAATCCGAGTATGCCAATCATTCCGCATGCCTGTTGAGGGGCAAAATTTTCGGTATTTAATGCTTCTATCATCTGTGCTGTCAGAGTGTCGATTTTTTTAGCCTGTATATCGTTTAGATAATGGCTCAAATCAGACGAAATGATAAAACCGTTTTTAGTGTCAGAATAATAAGTTTCAATTATATTTTGAACTGTTTCCGGTTTTTCCATGCCGACAAGAACAGGTATAATTTTGACATTTTCAAATACCTGCTGGATAATCGGAACCTGAACTTCTATTGAGTGTTCGTTTTCAAGAGCAATATTGTTAAATTGCGCATTAAACTTCTCTTGAAGTTCACGGTTAAGATCCTGATTAATCTCAATATCGCCAAGCGGGGTATTCCAACCCTCAAAATCGCTCAGGGCAAGTCCCTCAAAAGAGGCCTTATGAGCTGGGGCAAAGATAAAGAGATTTTCTATATTTTTGTCCAGCTGGCTTATACCTTCATAAGCGAGCCGTCCGGAATACATATACCCTGCATGAGGAACAATAACAGCCCTTGTGGTAACAGTATATGTATTTTTGCTGTTTTCTTTAAAGCTTTCTATTTGATTTTTTAATTCCGTAGCGTCTGCCGGATAGAAAGAACCGGCGACTGATGATTGTTTAATTTTTTCCATAACGACATTATAATATATTTTATGAAATATCAAAACATTGTTACAAAAGATAAAGTTCAATGCAAAATTTGCCCGAGAAATTGTATCCTTTCTGAAGGACAGAGGGGGTTTTGCAAGGTGCGCAGAAATGTTAAGAATAATATAATTTTGACATCATACGGATATAATACGGGTCTGGCTATTGACCCTGTCGAAAAAAAGCCTCTGTATCAGTTTTATCCGGGAACGGCTGTGCTTTCTTTCGGCACAACAGGCTGTAACATGGGCTGCAAATTTTGTCAGAACTGGAAAACAACAAAGACAGACATTGATATCTCTTTTTTAAACAGAACTTCTCCGAGCGAGATTGTTGAAATTGCAAAAAAATACAACTGCAAAAGCGTTGCCTTTACATATAACGACCCGATTATATTTTTTGAATATGCCCTTGATACGGCAAAGCTCTGCCGTCAAAACGGAATAAAAACAATAGCGGTAACCTCGGGCTTTATAAATAAAGAACCGGCTGCAGAGTTTTTTTCCGGCATGGATGCTGCAAATATTGACTTAAAAGGTTTTAGCGAGGAATTTTACCGCAAAAACTGCCTTGCAAAATTGCAGCCTGTGCTCGAAACAATTAAATATGCCTGCAATGAAACAGATTGCCACGTTGAATTAACAACAATGCTTGCAGAAGGCGAAAACGACAGCGATGAGATGATAAAACGGCAGTGCAAGTGGATTGTTGAAAACCTTGGAGATTGTGTACCCTTGCATTTTAGCGCGTTTTTCCCCAATTACAAATTCTCGGACAGAAGACCGACCGCTTTTTCAACCCTGTTAAAAGCCCGTCAAATTGCTTTGAATACAGGACTAAAATACGTGTATACAGGCAATCTGAGCAGCGTCCAAACCTCTTCAACCTATTGCAAAAACTGCTCTCAACCTGTTATTATAAGAGACGGCTATAAGATACTAAAATACAATTTATTTAATGGGAATTGTGTTTTCTGCAATACAAAATGTGACGGAGAATTTTAACCTTTGTAAACAAATTACAGCAGCAGTAGCAAAAAATTTTGTGTTTAGCGTTACCTTAATTAAGATAAGGAGACAACTTTCATGAGAATTTCTGCAATACATAA
The DNA here is from genome assembly GCA_944322975.1 of Candidatus Gastranaerophilales bacterium. Lineage (GTDB taxonomy): Bacteria > Cyanobacteriota > Vampirovibrionia > Gastranaerophilales > Gastranaerophilaceae > Limenecus. The sequence continues at coordinate 11,472 of CALUQS010000078.1, read as the reverse complement.
TTATACATCCCTGAGACGCAATAATATAAAGAATAATAAAACCGCGGCAAACCCTGCTTTTAGCGGGCATAGCGCAAATCCGATGATAAAAGACGAAAAGGGGTATATTTCCTGTTACATCCTCGGCCAGGATATGAGACCGTATTTTAATAACATAGGAAATTACGTAAAAATAACGGATTCTAAAGAAGACAGAGCACGTTTTCTTGCACAAAACGTACAAGAATATACCCGTGAATTTGATAAGAACAGAACTTTTGAAAAAACCGACAACAAGCTTGATACAACCTTTTACGTTGCTGACCCGAATGAGACAGTCACAGATGATATCAAAAGCGCGCATGGTTACATAATTTATGATAATGAGCCAAAATTCCCGTCTTTAGAACAGCTTAAAGAAAAATACACTTCACAAAAACAGTGCCCGCATGACTACTTTGCAGATTTAAGAGATTTCATAACATATCAACAAAGAGTTATTTCAACAGATGAAGACAGCCTTGTAAATCCGGTTGAAGAAAACACTTTGCAGCAGGAGGAACTATACAAAAAACGTATAGAAGAGGCAAATAAAAAAGCAGCATTTGCGCAGAATCTTTTTAATATCATGTACAAAACAGGCGAAGATTTTATGTACAAAGACCAGCTTGTGAAAAGGCTTGAGGACTTAAAAGAAAAATATGCAAAAGTTGATTCAACGCTTGAAGATATAGCAGTTGAAAAATATCTAGTTGATGAAAGCAGAAGAAATACCTTCTTTCAATTGTGCCATAACAGCTCGCACCTTGGCAGTGTGCAAAGACAGGCAATGCAGTGCTATGTTAACAACGCCGACGCTAAAGGCATTGAGCTGCAAAAAAAATACGATTATTATGCCAACATAAAAGCTCATGGTCCTGAAATGATTGAACAAACCCAAAATGAACTCAACAGGGTTATGGGTAAAATGGCTCGAAATTTTGAAGAAGTAAAATCGTATTACGAAGACAATATTTAATATAGCTGAGCGTAACAGCTCCGCTGATAGTTGTTGAAAACAAATTATCCCGCAGTGATATTGTTGAGCGGGACACTAATTTGTTAATTTGTCATATGATTTTTCATTTAACCGGCGGATTTATTATTTTGTCTGAGACATATAATAATAATTGTTTATAATAAAGAAAGAGTGACTGTATGATTAATCTAAGTTCAATTTCAGAAGAACAGCAATCTACAGGCGTAAGTCTGAGTGATTGGATGGCAAAATTGCAGGAGGGCAAGAAAAGCACCCAGCAATTACAAACAGAAATGCTTACAAGTTCTCTGGATCAAATAGACAAAATTCAGGAAAAAGCGCTTGAAAAAGCGGAAGAAAAACGCCGGGAAGAAAAAGACGAACAAAACAAAAATGAAGAAGCTGTTAATGTTTCTGTTTCGTCGGTTGAAGTGACCGCATCTTCCGATATTCCTGATACAGAATCAGCAACTGCCTCTGTGGATGTAGAGGCTTAGTATTTCTTTATAAGAGAAAATCAACGCAAAATAAATAAAACGGCAGATAATTTTACAAAGTCTGCCGTCTTTATTGTATTATATTTTTATGTTGGATAAAGAAGAACTTTTAAGATTATATAATCTGGATTTGCAAGAGCTTTTGAATATCTCGCAAATGTATGTTAAAAAAGAGGTGGAGTTTTGTTCGCTGATAAATGCCAGAAACGGCAAATGTTCGCAAAATTGCAAATACTGCGCACAAAGCTCACACTATAATACGAATATTGATACTTTTCCTCTGATTGCGGTTGAAAAAGTCAGACAAGCCGCGCAAGATGCTGTTGTTAACAGGGTTTCAAGATTTGCAGTTGTTACATCGGGCAAGACTCCCGACGATAAAGATTTTGACAAAATACTTGCAATGATTAAAGAAATTAATAAAAATGACAGACTTAAGAGTTGTGCTTCTATAGGTATTTTAAATGATGAACAGGCTAAAAAGTTAGCAAATGCAGGTTTGAAACGTTTTCATCATAATATAAACACTGCAAGAACATATTATCCTCAGGTTTGTACCACACATTCTTTTGAAGAAAGAATCAATACCTGTAAGCTGGTTAAAAAATACGGCACGGGATTATGCTGCGGGGTCATTTTGGGTATGGGGGAAACACAAGAGCAGCGTGTGGAGATGGCGATGATACTTTCTCAAATCCAGCCGGATTCTATCCCAGTAAATATTCTTATGCCTATTGCAAACACACCCTTTGAGGGATATCTTGATAAAATTGATGAAGAAAATGTTTTGAGAACTCTTGCTGTTTTAAAAATTGCTAACCCTAAATCAATTGTAAGATTATGCGGCGGCAGAACAAGACTTAGTAAAGAAAATCAACAAAAAGCTCTTATGTCATCTGTTGACGGACTTATGGTAGGTAATTATCTTACGACAATAGGCGCAAATCCAAAGCAGGATATAGAAATGGTTGAAAATTTAGGAAAGAAGATTATCTGATGTTTGATTATATTAAAGGTAAAATAATTTCAAAACAAAATAATATAATAGCCGCAGCATCGTTTGTATTGGAATGCAATAATATTGGTTATTTGATTAATACAACAGGCAGAACAGCAGCTTTAGTAAAGGAAAATGCTGATGCAAAAGTGTATACTACTCTCATCCACCGCGAGGATGCCATGATTTTATGCGGATTTTTAAATAAAGAAGACCGTGATATATTTAATATTTTGATGACAGTATCAGGCGTAGGCATGAAGGTCGCACTCGTGCTGCTGGATGAATTTTCCGGTTGTGATTTGATTTCTGTTGTTATAAAAGGCGATTACAAAGAACTTTCTCGGGCAAAAGGGGTTGGTCCAAAGTTAGCTCAAAAAATTATACTCGAACTTAAAGATAAACTTATTAACTGGCAGAAAAATTCTCCTGTTGATATTTCTGATGTTTCTACTGAAGAAATATCAGGGGATATTCCGACGGAATCATTGAATGAAGTTCAGGCTGTTTTGTTATCACTAGGGTATTCTGTTCAGGAGGCAAAAGCAGCAATAAAACAGGCGTGCAAAACGGCTGTTAAAAAGGATTCCTCAGAAGATATTTTAAAAGAAGCATTAAGTTGTCTTTCTCAAGATATTTGAATTTGTAATATTTTTTTCTGTTATGAATAACGATATTTGTCAGTAATAAATACGGTTTTTGTAACAAATATTAATAAGAATTAAGACTATGTGGCTAATTTTGTATAAATTTTAGTATTAACATTTGTTTTTTTGTTACAATAGTAAAGTTATTTAATATATCGACTTATTAATTTATAGACAATAAATTAGGGGTATAGAGAGGCCAAAGATGAAAAACAAAAAATTATTGATGTTTTGGTTGATTATAGCACTTGCCATTGCTGCAGCTGTGATAATCATCAAAAAGCCCACAAAACTAGGTTTAGACCTTGTTGGAGGCTCAAGAATCGTGCTCGAAGCACAAACTACCGACACAATTGCAAAAATTACACCTGACATGATGAGCAGTTTGCAATTTGCTATTGAAAACAGAGTAAACGCTCTGGGTGTTGCAGAAACAGTTGTTCAGCAAAACGGAGAAAAACGTTTGCTTGTTGAGATTCCTAATATTTCTGATCCTGCAAAAGCTAAAGAATTTTTAGGTGAAACTGCAGAGCTGGAATTTAAAAAACCATTAGACAATCAGTACGGAGCTACAGGCTGGCTGCCGACAGGTTTGACAGGTAAAGATGTCAGAAAAGCTTTGATATCAACAAACCCCGGTGGACAATGGGTTGTAGCATTAGAATTTAACGATAAAGGTACAAAAAAATTCGGGGAACTGACGCAACAGCTTGTCGGAAAGCCAATGGCAATTTTCTTTAACGGTGAGTTGCAATCAGCACCTGTTATACAAGAACCTATCTTAGGCGGACATGCCCAGATTTCCGGCGGAGACAGCGGTTTTGCTTACGAAGAAGCAAAGAAAATGGTAGACTTGCTTAATGCCGGTGCGTTGCCTGTTCCTGCAAAAATTATAGAAGAAAGCCTTGTCGGGCCTACTTTAGGTGCGGACAGTATAGCAAAAAGTAAAACAGCAGGTATTATCGGTATCGGTCTTGTTATGATATTTATGCTGTTATACTATCGCTTGCCGGGCTTTGTTGCTGACATTGCTTTGATTATTTATTCATTGCTTGTGTTTGCAGTGTTTAAAATTGTTCCTGTTACGTTAACGCTGGCAGGCATCGCCGGTTTTATATTGAGTATAGGTATGGCGGTTGATGCTAACATTCTTATATTTGAAAGAACAAAAGAGGAACTAAAAGCGGGCAGAACACTGTTCACCGCGATTAACGCCGGTTTTGACAGAGCGTTTACAAGTATTTTTGACTCTAACATGACAACAATTATTACCTGTGTAATCTTGTATTTCTTAGGAACAAGTATTGTTAAAGGTTTTGCTTTAACTCTTATCATCGGTGTTTTAATCAGTATGTTTACGGCAATCACCGTAACCAAAAACTTCATGCACTTACTTTTCGGTGCAGGTCAATTAAAACATCCGGGATGGTTTGGTATCAAACCGTCGGAAATAGGCAAGGCCTATGAAGCAACCGAGACTAAGAAAGAAAAAGCTAAATTCGGTATTTTAGACTAAAGCAAGATTTTAAGGAGAAATTATAATGAGTGAAACAGTTTTACATCAACATAAATGGATTGATGTCGTAAAATACAGATGGGTCTGGTTTGGACTGTCGCTGCTTTTAATAGTACCCGGCATTATTGCAATGGGGTATCTTGTAATAAATTCGCCGCAGCATTTGCCTGTTAAAGTGGGCATTGACTTTACCGGCGGTACTATTACACAGTATTCTGTTACCAAAGATGTATCTAATGACGAGGTTGAAGTCTTAAGAAACAATTTAAACAAAGCGGGAATCGAAAATCCTGTTATTCAGGTTTTGAAATCAAACAATACTATTTCTAAAGCTGAAAATATAAAACCGACTACGGTAATATCAGTAAAAACAGCGTTTAAAAGCAATGATAAACTCTCTGAGCAAAAAATTGCAGATGTAGTAAAAGCAGATTATCCTGAGGCAGAACTTGTACAGGTAAGTTCAATAGGACCTTCTTTAGGTAAAGAGTTGTTTATAAACTCAATGTATGCGCTTGCTCTTGCGTTTTTGGGTATTGTTGTTTATCTGTCGTTCAGATTTCAGGTTGACTATGCGGTAATTGCACTGATATCGCTGGCGCATGATGCGTTTTTTGTACTCGGATTTTTTGCAATCTTAGGCATATTCTTTGATGTGCATATAGACGCGTTGTTTATAACAGCAGTACTTACTGTTATAGGTTTTTCAAACCACGATACCATCGTTGTGTTTGACAGAATCAGAGAAAACTCAAGATTCCTTGCCAAGAAAGCATCATTCCCCGAGATTGTTAACGCAAGTGTAAACCAGACTCTTGCAAGAAGTATAAACACTTCTTTAACAACCTTGATTACGCTTCTTGCGTTGTATTTCTTCGGCGGTGAAACAACAAAAGAGTTTGTACTGGCAATGATTGTAGGTATTGCAATCGGTACATACTCAAGTATCTTCTTTGCTTCTACACTGCTTGACTGGTGGAGAGAGCACAAAGATTCTAAAAAATCTACAACAACAAGAAAAAGCGAAACTGTACAGGTGTAAACTTATGGGCGATGAACAAACAGATATCGCATTAGCACAATTTGTTTCTCAAACAAGAGAAAAATTGGGTCTATCTCAGACAGGGCTGGCTAAAAAGTCGGCTCTGTCTTTAAAAATCATAGAAGATATTGAATCCGGTCAGGAGCTTTTTTTAGCTTCTACTATACGCCAGAAACTTGCAAGAGGCTTAAAGCTTAACCCCGCTGATATTAAAAAATACGAAAAGCACCCAAATTTGTCGCTTTTGCCGGATAATGAGGCAAGTTTGTATATCAAAACAAGAATTCTTGCCCATGACATAGCAGACCTCGAGTGTCCTGTGTGCGGCTCAAAACTTATAACCAGAATTGCTAAAATGTACGATTTGGAAGACAACCTTGTGCTGGTGCCTAAAGCCCGTTGTACAAAATGTCCGTATCAAATCAAAGGCTAGGGCGGATAATACTGCAAATTAGATTCTCTTTAGTTGTAGGAATAAAAAAACATCTAACGTTTTGCGTTAGATGCTTGATTATTTGTATATAGTGTATTAAGAAACCGTTTTTCCTGCTGTTCTTAAATTATTTAAACTGTTTGTAGTTTGGTTTGACGTTGTTGTTGCTTGTTCAAGTCCTTCGGTTGTTTTGCCCATAGCAATTGAACCCGCTGTAGATGTTGCACCGCCTGCTGCTGTTGTTGCAATACCTACTATTTCAGTTGTTTTGCCCGGAATAAATGTCCATGCAAAAGTTTGTGCCGCTATCCCTGTTGCTGTTACAACACCTCCTGTTGCCGTTGTAGCTTGGCCTACAGTTTGTGTTACCTGGGCTGCTTTTTGCCCGTTTTTACTTGTTTCTGCTTTTGCTGCAGCAGTACCTTTAGCTTTAGTTGTAAACGCCATTGTTGTTTGTAATAAGTTTTGACTTGAAGTCCTTAATGAACTGATTTTACCGGAATTAGATGAAATCGTTGATTTTTTAGACTCAACCTGTGATTGTAGCTCCTGAATCTTATCGGCATTTTTGCCTTTTGGCTGAACAAGGCTGCTGCCAAAGGCTTTAAGTGAATTGCCGGAGCCGGCGTTTTGATTTGCAGCTTTTTGGTTTGCTGCTTGTTGTTGTTTACCTTGTTTGTCATCTGCTTTGCCGGACTGTTGTGCGTTTTGGCTGTTTTGTGCACTGACTGCTGTTATTGAAGTTGGCGCTGCACTTTGTTCTGTGCCTGAAGGTAAGGAATTCATTGCAAACGCCTGTACTCCGTCAGACGCTCCCATTGACATACCGCCTGCTGCGGCACCGCCTTCTGCACCGGCTGCTGCACCTGTGTCAGCTGTTGATTGTGCCTGAGCACCTTGTTGCTGATTTTGTCCCTCTGCGGCATCTGCGGCTGCTGCCGGAGCTTCGTCTTCTGCCGTTACTTCTTGCGGGGTATATGTTTGACCGTCTTCTGCCATTAATGATGCGATTTCTGCTTCTATATTATTAGCTTCATCAGCAAGAGTGTCATTCTCGTTTTGTAATGTTTCTGTTTCTGAGCTGTTTTTTTGTACAGTTGATGTTGCTTGTTTTTCTTTTGTTTGAGTTTGTTTTGTTAGTTGTTGTAATTCTTTTTTATCCTGCTCTGCAGTATCAGCAGCTTTGTTTGCCTTGCTTTTTGCACTGCCTGCTTCTTCCTGGGCTGCTTTTCCGCTTTTATCGGCATCTTTACATTCTTGTACATCCTGTGCTTTTTCTGATGTAGATGTTGTTTTTGTAAAGCCGTCATAATTTTCAAACACACCATCAGTTGTTGCCATGGAGCCGCCGTTTTGATTTGCTAAAGAATACACATCTGTTGATTTTATTTTTTCTGTTTCTTTTGCTTCACGTGTTTCCTTGGTATTTTTGGGTGCATCAGTTTCACCGCTGCCTTGAATACCCTGTTGGCGTTTTAATAATTCTTCTGACGTAATTGCGAATGGATTTCCCATTTTTCCACCTGCGTTTTCTTTCTTACTTAATACACTTATATATATAAAAACTCAGGATATATTACGTATTCAAAAAGTATATATTTTGTTACAAAAGTTAATGATTTTGTGCGCAACGCGGGTCTGTGATATACCCTGTTATTGCGCTGTATGCAGCAACCGCAGGAGATGCCAGATAAATAAAACCTTTTGTGTTGCCCATTCTGCCCTGAAAATTTCTATTCTGTGTGGCAAGACATACTTCACCGTCTCCTAAAATTCCGGCATGAACACCAACACACGGTCCGCAGCCGGGAGCTAGTATTGAGGCTCCTGCATCTACAAGTATTGATAACAGACCTTCTTCTATAGCCTGTTTATATACTGTTTTTGACGCAGGTACGACTATAAGACGTACATCAGGGTTTATCTGTTTTCCTTTTAAAATTTCAGCAGCAACTCTTAAATCTTCTATACGACCGTTTGTGCAAGTTCCTATAAAAATTTGATTAACTTTTATATCTTTTAAATCTTTTGCAAGTTTTGTATTGTCAACAGTGTGAGGACAAGATACAGTCGGTTCAAGTTTTGAGGCATCTATCTCAATAATTCTTTCATATACTGCATCAATATCCGGTTTTATTTCAATAAATTTATCCTCACGTCCTTTTTCTTTTAAGTATGCTTTAGTTTTTTCATCAGTTGCAAACAGTCCGGCTTTTGCGCCAGCTTCAACAGCCATGTTGGCAAGAGTGAATCTGTCGGACATCGTCATATTTTCTATTGTTGAGCCATGAAATTCAAGTGCTTTATAAGTTGCTCCGTCAGCGCCAATCAATCCAATCAGGTGAAGTATAAGGTCTTTTGCATAAACACCTTTTTGAAAACTGCCATTAACGACTACTTTAAAAGTTTGCGGAACTTTCATCCAGGTTTTGCCAAAAGCCATTGCTACAGCGATGTCTGTTGAGCCCATACCTGTAGCAAATGCACCTAATGCACCTGAGGTGCAGGTATGAGAATCTGCTCCGACAAGAATTTCTCCCGGATTAACAAAAGATTCCACAAGTCTCTGGTGGCAAACGCCGCAACCTGTTTCTGACAAAATTGCACCTGTCTCTTTTGCAAATTCTCTTAAAACAATATGTGAGTTTGAAAGTTCTTTTCTGGGGCTTGGTGATGCGTGATCAATAAAGAGTATGCACCGTGACGGATTAGCCGGTATTTTTTTCCCTAATTTTTTAAACTCTTGTACCATTAACGGCCCGGTACCGTCTTGCACTGCAGCAACATCTATTTTGGCAATACAAAGTTCTCCGGCTTTTACTTCATGCCCTGCATGTTGTGACAATATTTTTTCTGCTATTGTTTGCCCCATTTTTACACCCACTTTTTCTATCAAATTATATAATTAATATTATCACATGTAAGATGATATGTGTCAGTTTGTTTTATATATTCGGCTAATATGTATAAACTGTAGACTATATGAAATAAGTTTATATTTTATGTAATGAACATCTATAACCCGATTTTTTGATCAATTTTAAGTGTTTTTATAAGGTTGAATATCATTATCATTTCTAAGAAAGGATATCTGTAAATCTCTTTATCAAGCATACACTTGTTCGCTTTAAAAACTTCAAAAAAATCGTGGTTTGCACCGACAAATAACAAAACATACCCTTGGTCAAAAACACAGTAGGTTCTGCCGGCTCTTCCTATAGCAAGTGTATTTCCGTTTAAATTTAAATTATCCGATAAAGTTCTCAACCTTTCCATGAATGCCGTTGTTAAGAGATATCTTGCTTCTATCTGGTCTGTGGAATAAACGTCATATATTTTTTCAAACTCGGGATCTTCAAGGTTAACTTTTTGGAGTTCGCTGCCCCATCTGCTGCCTGATTTGTCAGGGGATACAACAGTTAAACCGCTAAAATTTTTAGGGAATTTTACTTTTATAATTAAACCAGCAAAATCCACAACCGTATGACTTGTTTTTCCGGAGCCTTCAGTGTGGGTTAATCTTGTTTCTTGAATAGATACAGCCATTTCTTTATAAAAGCCTGTTATTATATCATCGACGTTTGTCCTTTTTGCTGCAGGAAATATCTGATACGATTTTATTTCAGAGCTGCTTATAATCGGTTCGTTAGCAATGTAAAAATCACCGAAGGATTTTAATATAGCCGGTAAAAGCTTTTTTTTAATGTCAGGAGCAAATTTGCCGAAATAACGTGTATAAACAATACTATGAACAGTTACACCAACAAAAAACATAATTATCAATTTCTGCAGCATTGTATCAATAGGTGCAGGAAAAAATAAAATCAAAAGTCCGGGGAGTATTAAAGCAGGATATAAGGTTCTTTTATATTCGCCGTACTTTTGTGCCCGTATAGTTTCTAACGGTTTTATAAATGGTTCTATACGTTGTTTGTATATTTCATCAAACTTTTTTGAATATTCTTCAAATGACATTAGGGTGCCCCGTAGTTACGTTGATATAAAATATATTATATAATTTTTTTTAATCAGTTGAATCAATTAAATACAGTAACGGGGTAATTGTCTTTAGCGGTTGTTATTAGCAATTGAAAAACCGCTATTCCAAAGGAATAACGGTTTTTTGAGTTTGTAACTTTTGTATTTCGCTGACTACTTAAGTTCTACTGTAGCGCCTGCAGCTTCTAATTGTTTTTTGATAGCTTCAGCATCTTCTTTTTTAACGCCTTCTTTGATAGCTTTAGGAGCAGCGTCTACAAGGTCTTTAGCTTCTTTCAAACCAAGACCTGTGATAGCTCTAACTTCTTTTAATACAGCGATTTTGTTAGCACCGGCTGAAGTTAAAATAACGTTAACTTCAGAAGCTTCTTCAGCACCGGCTTCAGCAGCGCCGGCAGCAGCCGGAGCAGCAGCTACAGCTACGGGAGCAGCAGCAGAAACGCCGAATTTTTCTTCCATAGCTTTTACTAATTCAGCTGCTTCTAACAAAGTTAATTTTTCAATTGATTCTAAAATAGATTCTACACTCATGATTTTCTCCTTTATTTATTTTTTATTGTGTACTAATTTGTTTTTACAACATAGTCAATTAACAGGCTATGCTGATTTCTGTTTTGCTACAGCGTCGATAGCTCTTACGAGGCTGCTCATTACAGCGTTGATAGAGCCTACGATGCCTGTTGCAGGTGAATTTACGCAGCCAAGCATTTTTGCGTAAAGTTCTTCTTTAGAAGGTGTTTTAGCCAATGCATCAACCTGTTTTGCATCGAGTAATTGACCGTCTAATGCACCGCAGATGATTTCTGCTTTTTTCTTTTCTTTGATGAATTTAGCAAGCACTTTGGCTGCAGAAACTTCATCATCAAAACCAAATGCAATAGCTGTTGATTCTTTCATAGAATCGGAAAGGACTTCGAAATCAGTTCCTTTCATAGCTATTTTGGCTAATGTATTTTTTGTAACCGTATAGTCTGCACCTTCTTTTTGAAGAGCTCTTCTCAAGTTTGTGATTTCTTCAACGGTCAAACCTTTGTAATTAGTTACAATTGCTACTTTAGCCTTTTGCGCATAATCTTTGATATGTGCGATTTTTTGTTCTTTAAAGGCTTTTGTTGCCATGATTTGCTCCTTTATGTTTTATGTTTATCGACCTATTTTTGTTTGGTTACTTTCGTCTTTTGAATTTACGTCTATAAATACAAAAAGACGATTCTACGTAGCCGCAAAATCATCAGAAATAAACAATTTAAGTTGTTTTCTGCAATAAAGCCCTGCCTTATGCAGATTCCTGACCTCGACAGGTATGTTTAAGGGAGTCCGGTAGTCTGTAAAACAGCCCCTTTT
>CALUQS010000077.1 GCA_944322975.1 Candidatus Gastranaerophilales bacterium | reverse complement strand
CTTTTTCTATATCATAAGGCTGTTGAATTATACATCCGTAGTCTGACCAAAATTTTGATAAATTTAAAATTAATTCTTGGAAGGTTAAAGCCATTCTCTCTTGATTCCAGTACTCTTACAATTTTTTTAAAATATATGCTTACCTTTGTTGAGTCCGGTTTTCACACACATTTTTACTTTAAGTTCTACTATTATAATATAACAAAGCGTATTTTACAAACTATTGTAATGCTTACACTTAAAATTGTTACATGTGTAATTGCAAAATTAAAACAATTCCGCCCGAATTTAAAGTTATTGTTTGCTCATGAAAATGTTAAGAAATTAAAAAAAGTATTCTCCAAAATATTGAAGAATACTTTCTTGTATCAAATAATTATATATTTACTTAAATATAATTTCATCACCGTCAGAATCAACAGTAATTGTATCGCCTTCTTTGTAATCCTGTGCAAGAATTTTCTTAGCCAGCGGGTTTTCAACAAGCTGTCTTATTGTACGTTTGAGCGGTCTTGCACCGTATACCGGATTAAACCCCTGTGTTGCAAGCAATTCTTTTGCATCGTCAGTGATTTCAAGTTTCATATCTCTTTCAAGGAACAATTTTTTCAATCCTTCAAAATAAATATCAACAATAGATTTCAATTGCTGCAGTGTTAATGCTCTGAAGAATACAATGTCATCGATTCTGTTCAAAAATTCAGGCTTAAACTGTTCTTTCATCAGCTCCATAACCTGTTCTTTTGTCTGTTCAAAATCTTTTTCCGACATCATTGCGTTTAATGTATTATCGAGAATTAATGAACTGCCGATATTGCTTGTCATAATAATTAATGTGTTTTTAAAATCTACTGTTCTGCCTTTAGAATCAGTCAAACGGCCGTCATCTAAAAGCTGCAGCATTATATTAAACACATCGGGGTGTGCTTTTTCTATTTCATCAAACAATACAACAGAATACGGTTTTCTTCTTACAGCTTCTGTCAATTGACCGCCTTCATCATAGCCGACATATCCGGGAGGCGCCCCGACAAGTCTTGCAACAGAGTGTTTTTCCATATACTCTGACATATCAATTCTTATCAGAGCATCTTCATCGTTAAACAAAAATTCCGCAAGTGATTTTGCAAGTTCTGTTTTGCCGACGCCGGTAGGTCCAAGGAAAATAAATGAACCTATAGGACGTTTTGGGTCTTTTAAACCGGAACGGGCACGTCTTATCGCGTCGGAAACAACGCTGACAGCCTCGTTTTGACCTATTACACGCTTATGCAAATAATCTTCCATTCTCAAAAGTTTTTGCATTTCGCTTTCTACAAGTCTTGAGACCTCAATACCTGTCCATTTGCTTACAATTTCCGCTATATCGTCTTCGTCAACTTCTTCTTTTAAAAGATGATTTTTATGCTTTTCGCCGCCGTGTTTTTGGGCTTCTTCAAGCTGTTTTTGCAGCTCAATGAGTTTGCCGTATTTCAACTCGGCAGCTCTTTCAAGATCCGCATCACGTTCGGCAATTTCAATCTGGGATTTTGTTTTTTCTATTTCTTCTTTGATTTGTGCTTCGCCCATAATAGAGCTTTTTTCCATTTCCCACTGGGTTTTGAGTTTTGTGAGCTTTTCATCAAGTTCGTTTATCGTTTTATTTAAACCGTTGATTTTTTGTATGTTATCATCAGTTTGGTCTTCTTTTTCAAGGGCTTTTCTTTCTATTTCAAGCTGCATTTTTTGTCTTACAAGAGAATCTATTTCTTCAGGCATAGAGTCTATATCTATCCTTAAAGCAGATGCGGCTTCGTCAATAAGGTCAATTGCTTTATCCGGCAAAAATCTGTCTGTTATGTATCTGTCAGAAAGTTTAGCCGCTGCAACAAGAGCGGAATCTTTGATTCTTATTCCGTGGTGGACTTCATATCTTTCTTTCAACCCTCTTAAAATACTTATTGTATCTTCCACAGAGGGTTCGTCTACCATAACAGGCTGAAATCTTCTTTCCAGAGCCGCATCTTTTTCAATGTATTTACGGTATTCATTTATGGTAGTTGCACCTACTGTTCTTAATAACCCTCGGGCAAGCATAGGTTTTAAAAGATTGCCTGCGTCCATAGAGCCTTCTGTCGCACCTGCGCCTATGACTGTGTGCAATTCGTCTATAAAAAGTATTATTTCGCCGTCAGAGGCTTCTACTTCTTTTAACACGGCTTTGAGTCTTTCTTCGAACTCGCCTCTGAATTTTGCTCCGGCGACAAGCGCCCCTAAGTCCAAAGCAATAAGCTGCGTATTTTTAAGGCTTTCAGGGACATCGCCTCTTACAATTCTTTGAGCAAGCCCCTCAACAATAGCTGTTTTGCCGACTCCCGGCTCGCCGATTAATACAGGATTGTTTTTGGTACGTCTGTTTAAAACCTGTATAACTCTTCTGACCTCTTCATCACGCCCTATAACAGGGTCGAGTTTACCTCTTTTGGCAAGGTCGGTCAGATTTTGTGAATATTTTTCGAGTGCTTTAAATTTTTCTTCGGAATCTTTAGAATCCACTTTATTCTGTCCTCTTATTTTTTTCATTTCATTCAAAATTTTGTTTCTGTTTACGCCGAAACGCTCAAACAGCGCCTTAACTTTTGAACCGTCAAAAGCTGTTATGGCAAGCAGTATATGCTCAACACTTATGTATGTATCTTTAAGAGCTTCTGCCTCGTTATTGGCAATATCTAAAAGTTTTATAGTGTCTTGAGACAAATACAATTGCTGGGTGTTAACAGGCTGCTGAACAGTCGGCAGATTATTCAGCTCCGACATAACAGCATCTTTAAATTGAGGACGATTGAGTTTCAATGCTTCAAGATAATCTTTTGAGATTCCTTCTCTGTCTTCAATCATTGCCATTACAATATGCGCCGGCTCTAATTGTGTATTTTGAAACTTTGCCATCAATTGCTGTGCGGAAAATATAATTTCCTGTGTTTGATTGGTGAGCTTATTAAAATCTATCATTATGTATATACCTCACTTCTATTAAATTTTAGGATACAATAATTTATATTTTCATTTTAATAATGTTTTTTTAAAAATCATTAAAAATTAATCTTTATTTAATTATTTTAATAGACATACTGCCGGCAAAACAAAGCAAAAATATAGAATTTGATTTAGCGCATCCTGCCTGCTAACAAAATCACACAGAGCCGTAGGGCGGGCAAAGCACAGCCAAAACAGCATGCGTGCCCACCGAACAATTTAAATATTCTCCCTCTCTCCAAGCAATATTATTTATTAATCATCAAGTGATTTAACAGACACTCCGACTTTTTGGGCAAAATTGTTATTGATTGCGTGGACAAGCTCATTTGACGCCTCAACCCAGAAGTGAGAATCGCAAAGTATACGCGAGTCACTTCCATCCTCTTCTTTTACATCAACAACAAGAGGATCCCCGCCTTTAAAACGTGACAGTACATCTTTTAACCCGACAAGCTCTTCAAACTTCATTTCCTCTTTTAAAGAAATAGTCACAATGTTGCTGTTTTCAATTGCTTTAACAGAATCCACAATTATATTAAACTGGTCTTCGTCTTTTTTCTGGACTTTTCCGGACATTATTACCTTTTTTTCGGATTCTATAAATGAGTTGTAGTTTATTAAAGTTTTATGAAATGCCACAAACTCAACTTTGCCTGTCAGGTCTTCTATTACCCCTGCTTTTAAGAATTTTGTCGGGTCTTTTTTGGTAGGAATCTGCCTTACCTGCGACAAAAGACCGCAAATAGTTACCGGTTTATCGTTAGGCATATCTTTGAGTTCTGCAATAGTATGCGTTGTTAAAAAAGGCAGTTTATCAACAATGCTTGAAAGCGGGTGGCTGGTAACGTAAAACCCGAGATACTCTTTTTCAAAAGCCTGAATCTGTTTGTCGTCAAATTCTTCGTCGCTTCCCGTTAAAGTATATGTGTCCAGTTCCACACCCGTACTTGTTGTCATGCCTGCAAACAGACTTGCCTGACCGAGCATTTTGGACTCATTCTGTCTTTTTGCCGCGGACATTAAGGGCTCAAGGTTTTCTATAAGCTGCTTACGGCTTTTTTCTATGTTTGCAAAAGCTCCTGATTTAATCAAACTTTCAAGAGTCCTTGTATTAAGAGCTTTTGTATCAATCCTTGTACAAAAATCATACAGAGATTTAAATTCACCTTCAGCGGTTTCTCTTTCTTTTTCAATAAGTTCAATTACACCCTCGCCGACGTTTTTTATGGAAGCAAGACCGAAACGGATATTGTTTCCGTCAGGGGTAAATTTTGCATTTGATTTATTGACATCTGGCGCAAGAACCTTAATTCCCATTTTCTGGCATTCGGCAATATAGAGTTGTGTTTTTTCCTGATCACTCGATACACTGGATAACAGCGCCGACATATATTCTACAGGGTAGTGCGCTTTAAGATATGCGGTCTGATATGATACAAACGCATAAGCGGCAGAGTGGCTTCTGTTAAAGCAGTAAGATGCAAACTTTTCTATCTGTTCGAAAAGTTCCGTGGCGCCTTTTTCTGTCATACCGTGCGCAGCCGAGCGTTCAATAAACAGCCCTTTTTGTTCCGCCATTTTTTCAATCTGTTTTTTACCCATCATACGACGGACGTTATCTGCCTGACCTAGCGAGTAATCCGCAAGGGTCTGGAATATCTGCATGATTTGTTCCTGATAAACAATTGTCCCGTAGGTATCTTTTAAGATAGGCTCAAGAAGAGGGTGCGCGTACTCAATTTTTTGTCTGGCGTGTTTACGTTCAACAAAGTCCTGCACCATGCCTGACCCTAACGGCCCGGGTCTAAAAAGTGCCACTAAAGCGCCTAAGTCTTCGAATACCGAGGGTTTCAGGTCTTTAACAAGCTTTTTCATTCCGGAAGATTCAAGCTGGAATACCCCGTCCGTATCACCTCTTTGAAGCAGGTCAAAAGTTAATTTGTCATCAAGCGGAATCTGGTTGATTTCAAGCCACTCGCCCGTACGTTTTTGAATCATTTTTAACGCATTATGAATAATGGTGAGGTTCCTTAACCCCAAAAAGTCCATTTTTAACAGCCCGATGTGTTCATCTTCTATCATCGTATATTCGGTTACGATAATGCCTTCTTTTGAAGGTTCAACCGGAACAACATCCGACAACGGCATTTTAGAGATGATTACACCCGCAGCGTGCATGCCGGTATTATTTTTAAGCC
>CALUQS010000076.1 GCA_944322975.1 Candidatus Gastranaerophilales bacterium | reverse complement strand
GAGTATCGTTTTGAATAGAGACTCTGCCGAATAAAAGCAACTAAATGTTGCTTTTATGAGAGGGGCTAAGAGAAAAACGAAGTTTTTCCGTGCCGTATAAAAATTACGAGCCATACATATCAGGATGCCCTTCGGGTACAAGTGAGGTCCCACTCAGACACTTTTATGACATATTCGCGTGTTTTGATGATTTCATGGTGTTATTTAAATACACTCCTCCGGCGGTAATAGCTGCAACCCCGAGCGTAATAAACACATTCTTTTTATTAAATAAAGCTGCCCTGCTCAAAGGTTTTGAAATGTTTTCCGGAGTAATATCAAATACTTTAGCGACATTTTCCGCAGCCTTATCAAATACTTTTTTTACAACATCATCACTGTTTAAAAGAACAGCACCTTTATATCTGTCATTGTTTAACATTTCTTTGAATCTGTCTAGATGAATCAGCACAGTATCAAAATATGTTTTTTCAATACCTGTAGAGTTTTGCGCAAACTCCTGTGTTTGTTTAAAAAGTCTTTTAAAATAGTCAAAGGCCTTTACATGTGCACCCTGATAGTCATTTATAAGCCATTTTAACTGGATTTTACTAAGCTCTGTTTTTGCTACATTTTCTGACGGAGCAGCAAAAACTTCTTTGAACATTTTTTCTGTTTCAAGCGCTTTATTTCTCATTTCCGCCTGAGCTGTGTCACCGGGCGCAATATCCATATTTTCCAAAAATTCTGCCATTTTTGTATGGTAATTTTGAGATTTTGCTTTTAAATAATCAGTGAAAAGCTGTTTCGGGTCTTCGGCTTTATTTTGTTTTATATAGTCATAAATTGTCCGAAACTCAAAATTTGATGCATTTGATTTTATATTTAAATACGGGTTATCCGAGTAATTTTTTATATCATAAGCAGGTGAATCATTATAAAACACCGCTCTGAATTTGTCTTTTAACGGGGAATTAATATTCTGTCCTTCTTTGATAAAGACTGCTCCATATTCATCAGACGATACATAACGCCCGCTGTTAGTCAAAAGATTGAATGAGCCGAAATCAATAAACTTAACTTTATTGTCGTTTGAGATGATTATATTTCCGCTTTGCAGGTCATTGTGCGTAATACCGTTAATATCCATTAAATATGCTTTGTTCATAATATCAGCCAGATGCTGCGAAGTTAATTTAGTGCTAAACGGATGCTTTCCTTCAAGGTGTTCCATAACAAGATAATTTTTGTCGTATTTGTTAATTAAATCAACCGGCCTCACTGTGATATCAGGGTCAATAGCCTGCACTCTTTGTAATATGTAATACTCTTTGGCATTGTTCATACCTCTGGTATCAGCCCAAGGTACCTGTTCTCTGGGGTTGGGCGCCTTAAGCCCGAATTCTTCATTAAGTTTAAAATATTCGCTCTGGAATCCTTTGCCGTCTGCTCTGAGCTGGTTTGCGTGGATTTTGTCGACTAAATTTTCGGCCTCCTGCCTGTTGTAAACTCCTTTGAACGAAACCGGTTTTGCTTTAAAATAATCACTTTGCAAATTTTGTGATTTTACAAAAACATCATGGCTTAAATTTAAAGATTTTCCCAAGAATGAAGTTGCGCATGCCGATTGTTGATAATGTCTGTGATGGCGGACATTACCGTAACTCTGCCCCGGCAATACGGATATAGATGCAGCTCTCATATGTCCAAGTCCCCTTATGTTGATTTTTATTATAAATCAAAATCTGATTTTTGTGTATTACTCTTGTAACATTTTGTAAAACAAATCGGATTAATTCTTTTAATCCGTTATATTTTTTTTTATTATCAGAAAAAGTATTGAGGTAAATTGTGTTTATTAATCCCGTAAAATTTAAGATAATCCCCGATAATTCCATATCTTTTAAAGCCGGTCAAACAAGCATCTTTGCTGACTTTGACAAGACCTATACACCTTTTTCCCATGCACAGATGTGCTATGATGAAACCCTTCCCGAAGGCAGTGAAAAAAGATATTTGTTCAACGATTATTTTCAAAAAATAAAAGATTTTTCCGACACTGCAAAAGGTAAAGTTTTGTTAACAATTACAACCGGAAGAAATATTTCCGAATACAAATATGTAGAAAAAAGAATAAAAGACAAAAACCTCAACTATTTTTCACCTGACGCTGTTGTAACAAGAGACGGCGGCGACCGTTTTGTTAAACAAAACGACAGATGGCAAAAAGACAAAACAAAGTCTGATGACATAGAAAAATCCGCCGGAGGTTGGGATTCTCTTGATATAAAAATTGCAATAAAAAATATTATAAGGCGGGAATTTAAAAATCCTGCTTTTATAGAATCACCCGTAAACAGAACAAAAGATGACTACGGTGAGATGTCGCTTGAGGCTCAGCTTGATAATTTGCCGCCGCAACAGGCGCAAAATTATGTATCTTTTACTAAAGACGAGGATAATGCAATAGAAATTGCTTTTTCTAACAATCTTCCGACAGAACGCATAAAAAAAGATATAGAAGACTATTTGAATAAAAATCAAATTAAAGCCGTTGTAAAACATTATCCAAAAGACTACAACGGGTATTGCCCGCAAATTGTAAACGGTCAAAAATCAATCGAACCCGGAAACAAAATGTTTATAAAACCGGCTCCTGAGGATAAGCTTATTTCAAAACTGTATGACGTCAAACAGGCGTTAAAAAATGTTGTAACCAACAATACAAACGATTTAATCATTGCCGCCGGCGACGAAGGCAATGACGAGGAAATGCTTAATCCTCTGAATTATCTTGACCTGTACGGTATAAATATTGATAAAACAAAACCGTACGAAGAACTGTTAAAAGACGAAAAAATCCTTTCTTCTATAGCGCAGATGCCGTTTTGCGCAATTATTGTAGGCGGCAGCCAAAAGCTTGACCACCTGAGACATCTGGATGTTTTGCTTAAAGAAAAAGGGATAAATAAATTTGTATGTATAAAAGATTCTCTTGACAAAGACAACGGGTTTTTAAAAGCAATAAAAACAGCAATGTTTGACTACGCCCAGCAAAATCCGGAGTATTCTTTTGAAATGGGTATGGATTTATACATGTCGCTTGTTGACGCAGGAGGTTCTTTATGGGCATAGAACTTCCTTTTGAGATGGAATTTATTTTAAGTCTCACCTACAGGTGCAATCTTAACTGCTCTATGTGCACACAATACGGCGACGGGTTCAAACAGCACGCACCCGCTGATATGACTGTTGAACAGTGGGAAAAGTTTTTTGAATCGGTTTCTGATGTAAACCCGAAACCCAAAATGCTCTTAATGGGCGGGGAACCGCTGTTATACAAAGACTTTGAAAAACTTTTTGACCTCACTCAAAAACACGGGTTCAACGTCCAGATTGTCACAAACGGAGTGCTGCTGGACAGGTATCTTGAACAAATATCCAAAACAGATACAACAATAACAATCAGCTTAGACGGCTTTGAAAAAACACATGACTCAATAAGAAACAAGCAGGGTACTTTTAAAAAAGTTATGGAAAATATTGATAAGATAGATGCTTATCAAAAAGCCGGAAGCAAAATAGAGTTGTGTGTAAACTGCGTTATGCTGCCTGATAATGTAGACGAATTGATTGAATTCTTAAAATTTATCCAGCAAAAAAATATCAAAACAATCACCTTTCAGCATTTGCAGTTTTCTTGCGAAGAACTGAACGAACACACAAATCTTCAGTGGCAGCAAAGGCTTAACAAAAATTATGCCGGCGGACTTATTCCGCCTAAAAAATATAAGATAGATAAAGAACATGTAAAAAAACTAATCCGTACTATAAACGGATTTAAAGAGGTCTGCCAAACAACGGCCTATGTTTTCCCTGCATTAGAAGGAGAAGAGATAGAAAACTACTATCTTGATAAAGACCTTGATTCAATCAGAGCAGGCAGAATCTGCACAACTCCGTGGGTAAATCCGACTATTCATTCCAACGGCGATGTTTCCAACTGCATAGGCAACATAATAGGCAACATTAACAAAGAAGACTTCTGGACTTTATGGAATAACGAAAAAGCAAACAATTTAAGACACTCTCTTTGCAAAAACGGCAAATTCACAATATGCGCAAAATGCTGCAATTTTTATAAGGGCAATTTTATATATGCCCCCGGTTCCTTGTTAAATGTTAACAACAAACTGCTTAGTCTTCCTGACGAGATTAATTACATCAAATCCTCTAAAAACGGTGTATTTATTCTTGACAAATATACGGATAAAACAGTAAAAAATGCTACTCCAGTTATTCCAGTAGAAACGTTTACCACTGCGTCTATGAAAACGCTGCAAAATACAGAAACAATTATCGCACAATTCAGCGAACTAAAAGGAGCGTAATATGAAAATAAATAAAATATCCCCGCAAAACGTAAAAAGAACAAGAGCAAATTCTCAGCCTAAAGAACAGGACTTAACAAGCTTCGGCGCTAATGAAAATAAAACCGCGGTAGAGACTAAAAACGCCTCTGACGCCATAAAGAGCAATTTTCTCTCGGGTATATCTTTTAAAGGTCAGTCTCAAAGGATTATCCGCAGACAAATTGGCACGGCCGGTGTTATTGCAATAGGCAGAGAACCGACCCCGAATGATTCTCCTCACGGCTCGGTTGAAGAAAAAATCGGGCAAAGTCCGTTAAGCTACGCAAATTCTTCTATTGAAAGAACAGACAATAAATACACAACAGACAGAGTCTACTTTGCAGACCCCGAAGAAAGAGTCTCTAAACAGACAAAACGCGACCATGATTTTATTGTGTATGATAACCAGCCTAAATATCCCCGTCCGGAAGAGGTAAGAGAAAACTATTTGAACGAAAACCGTAATGCTAACAATTACGGACAAAATTTTAAAACCCTTGCAGAATATTATTACCGTCTGGAACTTGCAGACAAAAGAGAACTGCAAAGATTAATCGATGAAAAAAATCGTTTTCAACATGAGTATGATGTTTCTTCAGGCTACAAACATGAATTTGATGAAAAAGCAAACCAGTATCCCTGGACGTCGCAAGACTTAAAAAGAGACAAAGAAAAAGCCGACTATTTTTACAGCATAAATTCAAAAAGATACGAAGAGCTTAATCAAAAAATAGGCTATTATACAGACAGAATTAACCACTCTAAAATGCAGCAGAGAAAAGCAATAGAAGCCTTTAAGATTTTTGACGAAGTAGGGCTTATGTTTTTAGACAGAGACAACACAAGAAACAGTATTAACTATAAACGCTGGTCAATTGACAATGCCCAAGCAGCTATAACAAAAAATAACGGGCAGTTAAATGACTTAAGAAAACAAAAAGCCGATATTGAAAAACAAATAAAAGCGCTGCGGGAATGGAAAAAGCTTAACGACGATAAAATAAATGCCCCTGAGGGCGATTACAGCCGTTACGGCTATTACGAGGCGCAGGCCAAACGCAGCGAAGAAATAAGAGAAAAGGACGAAGCAAAAGAAGAAAGCAAAAGACTTTCTAAAAAACTGGCTATTCTTCAGGACAGATTGATTAAAACAACTATCAATATCCAACAAGGCGAAAACACAAACCACGAGTACCAGTTGTTGATAGACAGATACAGAAAAGTACTGCCTGAGCTTGAGGCACATTTTAAATACAAAGCAGAGGAAATCAAAAAATTCTATCCAAAAATGGAAGAATTCTACCGCAATAACATAGAAGAATGGCAATACTAAATCAGTATAACTTTTATCAAATGACACCGGAAGATTGTTTGAACCTTTCGTTTGAACAATCTTTTGCCATGTTAAAAAAAATCATCCCGCAAGAAGAGCTTAACAAAGCACTGGATATTGCAAACCCCTATCCCACGCCAATCTCCGGCAAAACAGATACAAGCTGGTGTAAAACGGTAAAAATCATTGGCATAAACCCGAGATTAACAAAAACTTTCTGGGGAATAGTAAAATACGCAATGACTTTTCCGGAAAATGCAATCCACATAATGCCGCTTTGGACGTCCGGAGATAAAGGCAGCCTTTATGTACAAACCTCATGGCGGCTGAATGAAGAATTTTTAGATTCGGATTTGGTCAAAAAAGGTTATGATACACCGGAAAAACAGTTAAAACTTATAGTTAACATATTACATGCTGCGGGCAAAATTGTGGGATTTGACGCAATGCCCCATGTTGACAATTTTTCTGAAATAACATTGTTGAACCCGAACTTTTTTGAGTGGGCAAAACTCAATAAACAAAAAAACGCCCAGTTGTTTCCGCCTCAGATAGACTACAATACCGTATACAAAGACGTAGAAAATATAATTATACAAACCATAAATGCTCCTCAAAATCTTTTTTCGCTGCCTGAAAAAGACCGTGAGGCAATTGTTTTCCCCCCGGATTCAGACAGAACCGAAATAAGAATAAAACTTATGAAAAAAATCAGAGCAGCGGGGCTGGAACCATTGCCCGTGACCGAACACGCGCCGATGAGACCGGTTGTTTTTAAAAGAATAAAACGCTCCGGCAGCAGCAGCTGGGCGGAATTTGACGTAAAAGACCGTTCAAAATCCGCAAAAATAATCGGCTGTATCACTCCGTATAAATGGTACAAAATTGATGAAAACGGTTATCCCGTTAAAAACGGGGTTGAACAAGAGGTTTGGGATTATTTTTCTGACAAAATAGCGGAATTTCAAAGAGAATATAACTTTGATTTTCTAAGGGCAGATATGTCTCACAACCAGATTTCCCACTCTTATCAGTCCTTGCCGAAAGATGAAAATCAAAAACAGGAGCTGTGGGCATATTTAAAAGATAAAATTTCCGTGCAAAAACCTTATTTTGCAGTTCTTGCAGAAGCTTTTTATAACACCTACTATATCAACGGAATCTCCGATATGATAAACAAAAAGGCGGATATAGTCCTCGGAAATATGAATTTTAAATACCTTAACAGAGAATTTATTGATACAATAGACGACTTTTTAAATCCGTTCAGACAAAATTTTCCGTTTTATCCCTGTGTATGCGTGTTTTCTAACGACGGGGATTTAAAAGAACACTCAAAATACTTTCAATCTCAAGAGGCAAACGAAATCAGATATTTTATTGCCCTGTTTCTCAACCTGCCCTCGTATACGGGTATAGGCTACGAAACCAAAGCACTTAAACCGCAAAAAAACAACGAGTTTTCCAATGAATACGTAAAACATCAGAAAAAAGCATACCGGTGGGGTAATAATACAGCTCTGTTCGAACAGATTACCCAAATGAGAGAACTTTATTCAAAATATAAATCAATAATAGATAAGACTGAATTAAATTTAGCGCGAACCGGCAATGAAAATTCACTCGTCTGGTTTTATAAGCTTAATGATAAGAAAATATTGATGTTTGCTGCAAACCTAAACCCTGAAAAACAGGAGATAAAAACAGAACTTGATGAATCCTTCAAAACAGCTGAGATGGTCTATACAAATTCACGTTATGACGAGATTTGTGTAAATTTGGATAAAAATCAATGTTTTATACAAAATATATACATAGGCGAGTGCGTAATTTTAGAGCTGACAATGTAACCGTTATCACTATTGTTTTCTGATTATAAATTAATGCATGCCGGCATAGTATGGAAGTGTATGCCGACGCACAAACCTGTAAACTTAAATATAAATAAAGTGCAACAAAAACTTTAGATTTAAAACCGACTGAGCTACAATAAAGTAAAGTATAATAATCTATAATCCGTGTCGGTAGCTCACCGTTGCAGCTTTAACGGAGTTAAAGTGCAACAAAAACTTTAGATTTAAAACCGACTGAGCTACAATAAAATAAAGTATAATAATCTATAATCCGTGTCGGTAGCTCAGTCGGATAGAGCGACAGTCTCCGAAGCTGTAGGTCGGGGGTTCAATTCCCCCCCGGCACAGATTTTGTAAAGTTAGTTTATGCCAAATTTATTTTTATGATAATATATTTATAAGTTGAGTAAGGATAGACTAAAAAGTTAGGACACCTTCCACATGGGTGATGAAGATAAACAGTTTGAGGCATCACACCAAAAACTGGAAAAAGCGAGAAAAGAAGGTCAGGTTGTAAAATCAAAAGATTTTTCAACAGCTATTGCAATGATAGTAATGTTTTTTGCAATAGCAAAGCTTGCGCCGTTTATATTTGACCAGATTTCCCGTCTTTTTGTGTTGTGTTATGAACAAATATCAAACCAGCATCTTGAAGATATAGGAATGCCGTATCTTTTGTTTATAACGCTTGTTCCGACTATTTTGATTATAGGCCCCATACTTGCGCTTGCAATGTTTATAGCAATCATAGGCGACTTTATACAGGTCGGGCCGTTGTTTACAACAACACCGCTGGCGCCGAAGCTTGATAAACTCAACCCGACAAAATATTTTAAAAACCTGATGTCTGTAAAAACCCTGTTTGAACTGGTTAAAAACATTATAAAAGTAGTGATTTTAGGCTATGTAGGGTGGGTTGTGTACAGTTCGCATTTTGAAATAATACTCGGACTTGCTGCAATGGATAACCATTTTGCCGTAATGCAGGAGTTCGGGGCATTGATAATGGACTTTGTAATAAAAGCGAGTATAGCGTTTTTGATTATTTCTGCAGCGGATTACGGGATGACAAGATGGAAATTTCTTCAGGATCAAAAGATGTCTTTTAAAGAGGTAAAAGACGAGTATAAAAACACAGAAGGCGACCCGAATGTTAAAGCAGCCCTGCGCCAGCGCCGCCAGCAGATGATGCAGCAGGGGATGATGGATGCGGTGCCCGAGGCGGATTTTGTTGTAACAAACCCTACACATGTTGCGTGCGCGCTAAAATATGATCAGGAGACCATGGAATCGCCAAAACTCGTGGCAAAAGGGACAGAGCTTTTTGCTAAAAAGATTATCGAAATTGCAAGACAGCATGGTGTTCCTGTTATAGAAAACCCGCCTGTTGCCCGTGCTTTGTTCAGGCTGGTTGATGTTAACAGAGAAATCCCGCCGGATTTGTATAAAGCCGTAGCAGAAATCTTATTATTTGTATATAATTTGCGAAATTCTCAAAAACCTAGTAATATAAATACTAAGATAAGTGATAGAAGTGACAGAAATAACAGAAACAATCATGATTAATAACGCTTCTCAAAATAAAATTAAAGAATATATTTCTATAGTAGAAAAGGTAGCGAAGGTAGAGCACAGACGTATTCCGTCTCACATGGTGGATTATGAAGAACTTGTTTCTATAGGGATTATTGCCGTACAGTCAATGATAAAAAATAAAACACCCGAACAGCTGGAAAAATACAACACTTCTTATATATCAACAGCTGTAAGATGGGCAATCAGAAACGAGTTGAGAAACAGGTATAAATGGTATACCTTAAAACACAAAACTGACAGCGAAACAGCAGAAGCTGCCGCAGGCGATGACGCATTGGATGTTTCCCCGGGGAAAGTAAGAGAAGCGATTTATGAGACAATTCTCTCTATTGATTCAATAGCCGCAGCGTCTTCTGATAACGATTCTCCGTTTGATTTTATCAAAGACCCGCATGCCCTGCCCGATGAAAAAGCAGAAATCAGTGAGCTGGGTAAAGCAATAAGAGAAGCGATTGCGACCTTGCCTCAAAAAGACAGGCTGGTTGTTGAATACAGATTCTACAGAAATATGCAGGTAAAAGAAATCGCCGAGCAGGTCGGGCTGTCTTCTTCACGTATCACAAGGATTGTTCAGGCGGCGCTAAACCATGTCAGGGAATATCTTGTTGCCCATGAACATTACGGTTATTAATCAGGTTTTATCCGGTGCAGAATTTTATTATTATCTTATTAACTTTTGTATGTACAGGTCTTTGCGTGTGGCTTGTTTCATTGTTTTTGCAATACAAAAAGCTTAAACAAACCTTTCGTAACCACAAAAAAATGCTCAGAGGGGTCACAAAAACAATAAATTCCGTGCGCTACGGAAATTTGTACGAAAGAATCCCTAAAGAAACCTCTTGTGTTTTGCCAAACCTGTCTCAAAGCGTGGATTCCATGATTGAAGCCATTGTTGACAGAGAGAACATGATTAAAGAATACCAGTCTGAACTTAACCAGAAAATTGATGTTTTGACAGAGGTTGAAAAGCTTAAGGAGGATTTTGTCGCAACCTTAACGCATGACCTTAAAGTGCCGATACTGGCAGAAAAAAATATGCTTAACTTTTTGTTAAACAACCGTTTTGGGGAGCTTAACGACCGCCAGAAGGAGGCAATAAGCTATCTGACAGGTTCTAATAACGAACTCGTTGAGCTTGTTGAAATTATTCTGGAAACTTATAAGCTGAACGAAACAAAAATAGAACTGCATAAAGAAGAGTACGATGTAAACAGGCTTATAGAAGAAACTATTGAACAAATGCGCCCCATTGGCGATACGGACTGTATCACGATAAATTTTTGGAGCGAATTTTTTAACAGAGTGAACCTCGACAGCTTTTATATTAAAAGGGTGTTAAAAAATCTTATTTTAAATGCAATTTCCTTTAGCGAACCTCACTCTAAAGTCGATGTTGCGCTGTGTAATGATGATAAAAATATTTATATAAAAATAACAAATTACGGAAAAAGCATAAAGCGCGAAGAAATAGACCACGTATTTGACAAGTACTATACCACCGCAAAAAAATTCCGCAAAGTCGGGACAGGCTTGGGGCTGTATCTGTCAAACCGTATTGTAAAAGCACATAACGGTGAAATCATTGTTGAAACGGATTCTTATAACCCTTATACAACCTTTATGATTAAATTACCAATATTAACAAAGGGGAAAAATGTATGAAAAAATTATTAATCGTCTCTGCTTTTTTCATATAGTCAACTGCCCCCGATAATTAATTTTGTTACATACGTGATTTTCTTTTTTACATAGGTTACAATTTTGGTATGAAAAAGTTAGTTGCATATTTGTTATTACAGGTTTTTATATTGGTCAATTGCACAGCGGTTTTTGCCCAGCAGCCGCCTGTGGCCTCGTCTGTTGAAGCCCCCCCGCAGCAGTCAGATGTTTTTGATGCAGGGTCTTCAACATACACCGGCGAAGAAAAAACAGACACTTCAAACGATATTTTTCAGGGACATGCAGAATATACAAACAAACTGGAAGAAAAAAACAAAGAACTCTTTACAGGTGAAATCGACCAGCTTGTGCCAAAAGATGTTATAAAAATGACTGTATCACAGGTACTAAGCACGGGTTACACAGAAGAAGGCGATGAATTTTTTGCGGAAATAACAAGCGATGTTGAAGGAGAAAAAGGTGTTATTTTGCCTGCCGGAACAATTGCCCACGGGACTGTAAAAGAAATACAAGAGTCTAAAAGGCTTGGTCGTGACGGTTGGATAGAAGTATCTTTTGATTATCTTATTACCCCTGACGGACGTGAAATTCCTATTCAAGGACAGATGAGCACTAAACTTAACCCCGTTGTGGGAACCTCAAAGGTTCTTGCAAAAAGCGCAGGTTATACGGCAGCAGGCGGTATAGTCGGAGGTTTTCTGGCGCTGAACATATTCGGCTTGCCCGCAACAATACTAAGCCAGGGCTATACACTTGCAGGCGGGGCAGCGCTCGGCGGTGCAGTCGGCATGGGAATGGCTTTATATAAAAAGGGCAAAGATGTTTTGATTTCTCAGGGCGATGAAATCAGAGTGAAAATTACTAAAGGTATAGATTTACCCGTATTTAAAAAAGAAGCTTTAAAACAGGAGGAATTTGTCTGCGACGGGCTTAATGTAAAAATCACAAACATAGATTTTGAAGAAGACCCCTTTGGAGAAATGAACACGATAACGGTTGCAATCGTTATAACAAATCTTACAGATAAATATTTTACCGGATTTGATATATCAATGGTAAATGACCTTAATGCGTCCTTCTATCCTTCAGTATTCGGCGATACGACCCTTATGTTTTCCAAAATAAAACCCGGTGACAGAACCTCGGGACGTATTTCTTTTTCGGTTGATAACATAAAAAGAAAGCACTGGCTCGTAATATATGATAGAATGGAAAGAAAACCCATTGCAAAAATTTCTATAGACAACGCAAAAAGAGATTTAAAAGATAAAAAAGAGGCAAAGAAAAAAAAGAAAAAGAAAGATGTTTAAAAAACAAAATACAAGTATTATTATAAATATAAATGGTGATAAAACTAAAAGGATTATAAGATGACAAAGAAAAAAGCATTCACATTAGCAGAAGTTTTAGTTACCCTGACAATTATCGGTGTAATTGCAGCACTAACAATCCCTTCCGTAATCTTCGGCACGGATGAAAAGCAGGCTGCTGTCGGTTTAAAAAAGGCTATGCTCTCTTTAAACCAGGCTGTTGATATGGCAAGGACCGAAATTAAATTTCAACCGACGCCTAAGTGTTATATTGACCCTGACGGAGACAGCGACACCTCTCAATGCGGCGAATTATTTAAGTATTTGAAAGATGTTATGCAGGTTCAAAAATACTGTGAAACAGACCCTGTAGGCGGCGGCTGTGTAGCTGAATTTTCTCCTGCTCCCAATTGCACGGGCTGGAACGATTTAGGGGATAAACAGGGTTTTATGACAGCGGACGGTATGAGCTTTTTCTCGTATAGCGGTGCTGACGCCTCTGTTATCGGTGTAGATGTTAATGGATTCAGAGGTCCCAACAAATGGGGGTATGACCTGTTCTCCCTGCAGTTGACAGGTAAGAAAACAACAATGCAGCAGTATGAACCCGGCGGATGCGAAGCTAAAATGGAGGGCGGAAAAACCGGTACAGAACTGCTTGAAGAAAGCGATAATGACTAAAAACATTACCGGTTATTTACACCATAACCAAACATCGCAAAATCATATTTGACAGGATCTGACGGATCAAACTCTTTGAGTTTATCCGTCAATTCTTTTACTGCGGCAAAATCATTCTGTTTTCTTTTAAGCAGTCCCAAACCGCGTGATATTTTTGCAACATGAACATCTAAAGGAATCAAAAGTTCACTTGCCGGCATAAAATCCCATATGCCGAAATCAACCGCACTTTTTCTTACCATCCATCTTAAAAACATATTCAGACGTTTGCATGCACTTTTTTTGGACGGATCAGGCAGAAGATGATAAAAACCTCTGGTAACAGGCAGGGTTACACGGGAATAAAAGTAATCAACAACTTCAGTAAGCATGCCGGCAACATCACCGTGCTGAGCCCATCCGTGAGAAAAAAGAGACTCAAGCGAATTTCCGTTTGAATATAAATCTTTTAAAATTAATAAAATCTGCTTAAGGTCAATCCCGACAGAAAATCTGTAATCAAAGTCATCAACAGCAGTTGAATTTTCGCTAAAGCTGATAATAAACCTGTAAGGTTTGTTATCCATAAGTTTAAACAGCGTATTTAATTTTGAAATAAAAGCCTCTCTTTTTCCGTAAGCAAAAACAGAAGCTATAAAAGCTGCGATTTCTATATCTTTTTTATCTTTAAACCTGTGCATAAATTGTACGGGGTCATCTTTTATAAAATCAGGATTTTCGTAGGTTTTTACAAGGTTGTCAAGATATTCTTTGCTGCAAGTTGTCATATTATTTTCTCATGTTTCTTAAATAGTCTGATAAAAGCGTATCACACTCTTGCTCCATAATCCCGCCTTTAAAATTAAGCGAGGAATTGCATTTGTTTATAAGCTGTGGCATCGTGGAGAAGGCTCCGTATAAAGAATCATAAGAGCCGAAATAAAGGTTTTCTAATCTGGAATTAAGAATAGCCCACGCGCACATAGGGCAAGGCTCAAGCGTAACATACATATCACACCCGCAAAGCCGCCACGAGTTAAGCTTTTTTGACGCCTCTTTAAGCGCCAGCATCTCTGCATGAGCCGTAACGTCCTTATGCAGTTCTTTTTGATTGTGACATGAAGAAAGAATCTGTCCGTCTTTAACAATTACCGCACCGACCGGTATATCTTCCCCCGAAAGTTTCGCTGTTTCCAGCGCTTTTTGCATAAACTTGATATCCATAACAGTTAATATAATATTACAAAATATTACGAAAATTCATTTTTTTTTATTGATTTTGTAATATTTCGTAATAAAACACTTGAATTTGTATATACTAAGTGATATATTGAGTATATACTTGATGATGTTTAGTTAGCAAACTGTCTCATGCGCAAAAAAGCAACAGATAGAGTCTTCTATGCTGTGAATTTTTTATGCCCGAAATTAAAATAATTAATAAATTAGGAGTAAGTGTATGTCAAAAAATTACGTTTTATCAAATGCAGTCTCAACCAAACCCAACTCAAACAACCTGATTCCGCAATCAGCAGACGAAACTTTGAACTTTTACATAAGAAAAATTGCAAAGCTCAAAGTATTAACCGCCGAAGAAGAAAAAGAAACAGCACGTATTGCAAAAGAAGGAAACACACAGGATGCGTTAAAAGCAAAACAAAAGCTTGTTCAGGCTAATCTTAAACTTGTGGTTAATATAGCTAAAAAAACCGTGCAGGTGTCAAATTTACCAATGATTGACCTTATACAGGAGGGCAATCTGGGGCTTATGGTAGCTGTTGAAAAATTTGATTACAAGCTCGGATACCGTTTTTCAACTTACGCTGCGTGGTGGATAAAACAGGCAATTTTCAAAGCAATTTCAGAACAGTCACACTGCTTTAAAATTCCGGTTTATATACAAGAAACACTCTCAAAATTCTCAAAAGTAAAAGCAGAGCTTGAACAAAAATATAATACAACAGTGAAAAACGAAGATGTTGCAAAAAAAATGAATATTTCTTCAGAAAAAATAGATACATTTTTAAATGCGTATACAAAATCGCTTTCAATGGATTCGGCCTATGAACTCAACTCCGGCAGCGAAGTAACGCTGGCTGATATTCTCGAAGACCCGACAGCGCGTGCATACAGCAGCGCAGAATACGAAAATCTTAAAAAAGATATAGATACGGTTGTATCTCAGTTAAAAGAAAGAGAACAGGCCGTTGTGAGAATGCGTTTTGGATTAAACGAATTCAGCCGCAAAACACTGGAAGAAATTGGTAAAATATACGGTGTAACAAAAGAATGCATCCGTCAAACAGAAAACAGAGCTCTTAAAAAATTAAGAGAAATGAGTGAGACCAATGC
>CALUQS010000075.1 GCA_944322975.1 Candidatus Gastranaerophilales bacterium | reverse complement strand
CAAACTTGTGGAATCGGTTGTAAAAAATTTTAAACTGTTTTCCATAAGAAATAAAGTGATTTCTTCATCGCGGGTTGCTCAAAATATCAAATTAAAGAAAGAAAAAAGTGAAAAAGCCAAAAAGGCTATAGCTAAGAGATGGCAAGGCTCTAAGGATGATACGGACGTATTACAATCGAATTACGAATGTAATACTATAAATGAAAGTAAAGAAAAAGAAATAAAAGAAAATAAAAAAAATGAAAGCAAAGAAAGTAATAAAAAACAAGAAAACGAAAACGAAAAAAACGAAAAAAATGAAAACAAAGCGAATCAAACTGCGCTAAAGCAAGAAAATCCAACAGAAATTAAGGCTGAAAAACAAAATTCAATGCAAAACGCGCAGTCGATTATAAAAAACTTTGCAGCTCAATTCTCTGACAACAGACAGGATTCAAATTTTCACGGTATATCTGCCAACGTGCATCTTACACCTGAGCAGTATAACTCTTTATCTCAACTTTACGGCAAAGATATCGTGGATACTGTTATTTCAGAGCTTTCACACAAAATTGCCACAGGAAAAGAACAGGCGTTCAACGCTGAATTTCCAAACGCACATCTTGCAAGGCTTGAACGCTATGCAAGACAAAAAATAGCAACAACAGGCACGGCAGGCCGTGCAAATGTTAACCTGACCCGAAACACTTCGCCTGCGGGAGCTGCTGAGCCGCGCAAAGCTGAATGCGAAGCCTTAAAACACGCGCGAGAAATTGTAGAGGGTGGTGGGGTTCCGCCGCCGCCGGAATTTCACGAGGCCGGCAAACGCCTGCGCAAAGAGCTTAAGGGCGACAACTCTTGATATTTTAACAACTACGCATATTACGCGTATTAGCTCAAAGGGTTTTTGTCTGTGCTGTGCGCAAAGCTTCAAGAATCGGAGTTTTGAAGTTTTTTGGAAGAAAAACTATGCGTATGACGATTAGTTTTTAAAGCTTTTTATCATGGGGTAGAAATTAAAAAACTACGCGTAAATAATTAGTTACAAAATACGGAGGTACAAAATGTTATTCAACAAAGAACAATTACAGATAGTACTGCTCATAAAGAAAGGCAAAACAAACGCACAAATCGGCGATGAGCTGGGATACAGCGCTGACTGCATAAAAAAGCGGTTAAGTTCACTGTATAAAAAACTGGGCGTTAAACGCCGTGCGGAACTTGTCGGACTTCTTTTCAGCGCTCCGCACAAACCGCCGGCGAGCAGTGTATAGATGTGTTTTGAAGCTTTTTGTCGGGCCTGAAGCCCAACCTACGGTGCTAAGAATTTTTCTCGGGCAAACTATCTTCAACAAAAATGTTAATAGTTTGTATTAATTTTATACGTAAGTTTTTGTATAAACCTTTTGTTTAATATATACTAAATTTGAACACATAAAGTGAAAGTAGAAAAAGAAAAAGGAAAAAAACATGGTAGATGTTAAAAGAATTGAAATTCCTGTAGGTAACAAGATTGTTACCATTGAAACAGGAAAGTATGCCAAATCAGCGAGCGGTTCGGTAGTCGTCCGTTGCGGCGACACAATGTTACTGGTTCATGCTGTTGTAAGCCCTGAACCGAGAGTAGGGATAGACTTTTTCCCGTTACTTATTGATTATGAAGAAAGAATGTCCGCTGTAGGAAGAATCCCCGGCGGTTATAACAGAAGTGAAGGCAAAGCTTCCGATAAAGCAATCTTGATTTCAAGATTAATAGACAGACCAATAAGACCTTTATTCCCTAAAGGATACAGAAACGATGTACAAATCGTAGGCCAGCTTGTCAGCTTAGACCCTGAAAATCAGCCCGATACATTAGCTATGCTGGGTGCATCAGCTGCGTTGATGTTGACGGAAGCTCCGTTTGAAGGCCCTATCGGTGCCGTAAGAGTTGGCAGAATCGACGGTCAGTTTATTGCTAACCCATCTTATGCCGACGCTGCAAAATCTGATATTGATATAGTTGTTGCCGGTACCCATGATTCCGTAATAATGGTTGAAGCAGGCGCAAAATTCGTTACTGAAGACGACATTATGAATGCCGTAGAATTTGCACAAAAAGAAATCGCAAGACAGTGCGAACTTCAAATTCAATTTATGAATGACTGCGGCATTGTAAAACCGGAATTTGTTAACCCGTATGACACAACTACAATTGCAAAAATTATTAACGAAATAGCTTATGATAAAGTTACCGAAGCTTATCACGACTTTGACAGAGAAGGAAGAAAAGCAAAACTTGAAGAAGCTAAAAATATGGTTAAAGCAGAGTTCGACTCTTACGGAGACGACCACGAAGCAAAAATCATGATGGCAGAAACCGGCATTGACTTTGTTGCAGAAGAGTTCAAAGCTCTTGAAAAGAAAGTCATGAGAAAAATGATTAAAGAAGAAAGAGTCAGAGCAGACGGCCGTAAATTCAACGAAGTCCGCCCAATCTGGTGCGAGGTCGGTGTTATCCCGAGAGCACACGGTTCTGCTGTATTTACAAGAGGACAGACCCAGATTCTTTCGGTTGCAACACTTGCAGGGCCCGGTATGGCGCAAGAACTTGACGGGGTTGACCCTGAAACTAAAAAAACATTTATGCACAAATACATCTTCCCCGGATTTTCGGTTGGAGAAGTTAAACCTCTTAGAGGCCCGGGCAGACGCGAGGTAGGCCACGGACATCTTGCAGAAAGAGCAAACGTCCCTGCATTGCCTTCTCAGGAAGAATTCGGCTACACTATCAGAGTAACCTCTGATGTACTGGAATCAAACGGTTCAACATCAATGGGTTCAACCTGTGCAACTTCAATGGCTTTAATGAATGCCGGCGTTCCCGTAAAATGCATGATTGGCGGTGTTGCAATGGGGCTTATCAAAGAACCTGATGAAGATATCGTATTGACCGATATTCAGGGTATCGAAGACTTCTTAGGCGATATGGACTTTAAAGTTACAGGTAACGATGACGGTATTACAGCTCTTCAAATGGATATGAAAGCTAAAGGTATTTCAAATGAAACCTTGAGAAGAGCGCTTTTACAGGCAAAAGAAGGAAGATTGCACATCTTGGGCAAAATGAGAGAAGTAATCACCGAACCTGCAAAAGAAATGTCGCCGTTCGCACCGAGAATCCACACAATGAAAATTGCTAACGAAGATATCGGCGCTGTAATCGGACCCGGCGGCAAAAATATCAGACACATCATCGAATGCTCCGGTGCAGAAATCGATATTCAAGACGACGGTACTGTTACTATCACAAGCAACGATAAAGAAGGTACTGATATAGCAATCAAAATGATAGAAGCAATAACATTCAAACCTGAAGTAGGAATGGTCAGAAAAGGCAAAGTTGTAAGAATTATTCCTATTGGTGCGTTTGTTGAACTTGCTCCGGGCAAAGACGGTATGGTTCACATTTCTCAGGTATGTCAGGAAAGAATAGAAACAATCGAACCGCACCTTAATGTAGGTGACGAAGTCATTGTCAAGGTTATAAAAATCGATGACAAAGGCAGAGTTAACTTAACAATAAAAGGTGTTTCAGAAGAAGAAAAAGCTTCTGTATAATTAAATTTATTGTATTGGCTAAAAGGGAACTTATGTTTAAGTTCCCTTTTTTGCTTTTACAAATTAAAAAAAGGATAGCAGGCAGTTAGCAGGTCGGGGTGAGGGGGGGACAGGCTCTGCATGCCCATCGGGTATTGTCTCAAAGAACATTAAATACCCCCTCTCCCGCCGGGAGAGGGCAGGGGTGAGGGTAAATTTATTACAAATACTAATGTTTCAGAAAATTGTATATTAAAGATATTTGTGATAAATTCTTTTTGAGGAAAATATTATGGGTGAACATTTAGACATAATCACTATAGGCGAAAGTCTCATTGAGCTTTCCAGCAGCACAAGCCTTGCGTATACACAGACATTGAACAAATACTACGGAGGCGATACTTTGTGCACCGCAGTAGCTGCGCAGCGGCTCGGGTCAAAAGCGGGATACATCACAAGGGTGGGCAATGACCCTTTTAAAGAATTTTTAATGGAAAGCTGGCAGTTAGAAGGTCTGGATATTTCTCAGGTTAAGCTTATAGACGGTTTTAACGGTGTATATTTTATAGGTCATCCGGAAAACGCAGAAAAAGAATTTGTATATTACAGAAAAAAAACAGCTGCAACAAAACTATCTATAGACGATATTTCCGAGGATTATATCTTAAGCGCAGATATAATTTACACAACAGGAAGCACACAATCCTTGTCTTTAAGTGCAGGAGAAGCCGTAAAAAAAGCCTTCCGGATAGCTGCTCAAAATCAGATGTGCACTGCTTACGATATTAATTACGACAGCAGGCTGTGGAGCAGTGAAGAAGCCAAAGAGGCTTTTGAAGAAATTTGTCAGTACACAGACATTATGTTTTTGAGTTTAGAACATGACTCAATAAGAGTTTTTGATATAGATTCACCTGACAAATGCATAAAACATCTGTGGGATAAAGGTATAAACAAAATTATTGTAAAATCGGCAAAAGATAAAGGCTATTTTGTAGGTTTTGAGGGTGATATTGTTTTTGTTGAATTTAAAACCGATGAAATAGTTGATTCAACAGGTTCAGGCGATGCATTTAACGGTGCATTTTTGCATGGATTAAACTCCGGCATGACGCCTGTAGAAGCCGCTAAACTCGCAGCAATAGACGCGGCAATCCAATGTCACGGCATGGGTGCTATAAAATCAACCCCGTATAAAGAACAGGTTTATGCTGCATATTACAGTTAATATCACTGTTTTGAGGTAAGAATGTCCGCAAAAAAAAATATAGCAATTTCCGGTTATTACGGTTTTGAAAATTTTGGCGATGAAGCTATTTTAAGCGTTTTGACTAAAGAGCTAAAGTCAAAAGGCCACAATATAACAGTGTTTTCTAAAAACCCTCAGGTTACCTGTGCAAAACTCGGGGTAAATTCTGTTTACACATTTTCTATAAAATCAGTTATAAACACAATAAAAAATTCCGATGTCTTAATAAGCGGCGGCGGAAGCCTGCTGCAAGATTCCACAAGTCTAAAAAGTCTTTTTTATTATTTATTTGTAATATTTCTTGCCGAACATTATAAAAAAAAGGTAATTATTTTTGCGCAAGGTATTGGGCCTATAAAAAATCCTGCCGGCAGATTTTTTACAAAAAAATTACTAAAAAAATGCAAGTATATTACAGTACGCGATGAAAAAAGTTTGTTTTTGCTGCGCGGATGGAATTTAAAACCCGACATTGTTTCAGACCCCGTGTGGAATATCGAAACAAAACCCAAAGTATCAATGAATCGTATAGGTATTCAGCTTAGAAGCTGGAAAAACCTCACCCAAAAATATTTGTTTGCGCTTGCGCGTGAAATTAACCGGAATTTTTCCGACAAAGAAATTTATATATATTCTTTTCAAGACGCGCTTGATTCTGATATTTGCAAACATTTTGAGGCTCAATTAAAACTTGTTAACCCCAATCTAAAAACAAAGTTTATTCCTGCAATGACCATAGACGGGACAGTACAATCTTTTTCAAATCTGGATTGTGTTATTGCAATGCGCTACCATGCCTGTCTTTTAGCTTTAAAATACGGAATCCCGACGCTGGCATTGAGTTATGACGAAAAAGTAGAAAAAATTGCCAAAAGATTTAACATCCCGTGCTCGTTTTTAAATGACGACGAAAAACTTGGCGAATATTTTACGCAATTAAAAAAATTAAATTCCAAAGATATTTCGAATAAAGCACAGGAATGCAGCTTCGACTTTTTTAAAGTCGTTAACGCTATAGAAAACGACTGAACCCGTATCTAAAACTTTAATCCGCAAATTAATCGCTAAAACGGAATCTCAACAAAGCCCATATTGCGTGGAAACCGTCTTTCCAGGTGATTTTTTTGCCTTCAGAATAATCTCTTCCGTAATAAGAAATCGGCAGTTCATACAATCTGGGTTTTCTTTTTAAAACTTTTGCCGTTATCTCGGGCTCAAAATCAAACCTGTTTGACTTAATTTCGATACCCTCTAAAAAGCTTGTTCTGAAAGCTTTATAGCACGTTTCCATATCAGTCAGGGTTGCCCCGTAAAGGATATTTGTGGTAAGGGTCAAAACTTTATTTCCCAGCCAGTGAGTGAACATAAACGACCTTGAGGGTTTTGCGCCCGTAAGCCTTGAGCCGTAAACAACATCTGCTTTGTCATCTACAATAAGTTTGATTAACGGTTCGTAATCAGCAGGGTCGTATTCTAAATCCGCGTCTTGAATCACCATGATATCTCCGCTTATATGCTCCATCCCCGTTCTTATAGCGGCGCCCTTGCCCTGATTGTAGTTGTGATAAAAGACTTTGTATCTGTCTTCAAGCTCCTTAAGGTGTTCGCGTGTGCCGTCGGTTGACATATCGTCTACCAGTATAATCTCTTTTTCCAGAGCGCAAAAAGATGCCTGCTCCACTTTTTCAAGTATCTTATCAAGTGTGCTTATTTCATTATAGACAGGTATTATTATGCTGATTTTATTCATAGGTTATAAATCCCCCGATTCCCCGATTTTCTTTGTATTTGTTTATTAATTACAAAAAATATTGTATAATTAAATTGAGATTATGTTAAGGGGCTAATATGGAAGAGTTTATAAAATCTGTATGTGTGGAAGATTTGAATAACGCCCGCAATACAATGTTTACAATATTCAGAACACTTGATACGGCAGATATCGGTTCGCTTGTTCCCAAAGCAGAAATGATACACAATACATTTTTGCTTAATAAATCTTATGAATTTATTGCTCAAAACCTGTCCTTGCTTGCTGTTTTAAAATATAAAACTGACAAAAACAATTATAAAATAGCGATTAATATGCTTGAAGACGCAAAATTTCTCGCAGAAAATTCACATAACAAAAACGCAATTAAAACAAATCTCTTTTGCAGAGGATATATTTATAACGCTGAAAAAAACTACGCAATGGCTTTGAATTTATTAAAACAGGCAAGAAATATAAACTCCTCTAATGACGTAATAAACACAAAAGTAAGCAACCTGATTGTCCAGATAGAAAAGCTTAATGTAGCTGACAATGACGCTGATAGCACAGCTTCAGTTGAAAAACCGATTGTTGCGCTGCTTAACGTAGCGCGTACACTTGCGGCGGAAACAAGCCTTGAACACCTTTTAAAAACCGTTGCACAGGAGATTAAAAAAGTCCTTGATGCCGACAGATGCACTGTTTTTCTGTTAGACAGACAAAGAAACGAACTTGTGTCAAAAGTGGCGCTCGGGATGGGTACACAGGAATTGAGATTTCCTGCGGATAAGGGGCTTGCCGGTTATGCGGCACAGATGGGCGAGATTATCAACATAAAAGACGCTTATCAGGATGAACGTTTTAATCCGGACATAGACAGAGAAACAGGCTATAAAACAAAAACCATCCTCTGTATGCCTATATGGAATATGAAACACGAAATTTTAGGCGTGTTTCAGGTTTTGAACAAAAATAATGACGGAGTATTTTCAAAAGAGGATGAGGACATACTCATTGCAATAGGCTCAAGCGCAGGTATTGCGATTGAAAATGCAAAACTTTTTGAATCACAGCAGATGATGATAGACCAGCAAAAAGAATTGTTTAAAAACTTTGTTGATACGCTGGCAGCCTCAATAGATGCACGCGACAAAATCACAGCCGGTCACTCTAACCGTGTAAAAATGTATTCCGAGCTTATTTGCGAGGTAATGGACCTTGATGAAAGAGATACCGCAAACATTATCCACGCGGCTATTCTCCATGACATAGGCAAAATAGGTATTCGCGATGCAGTTCTTCAAAAAGACGGAAAACTCACTGATGACGAGTATAAACATATACAGGAGCACGTAAAAATCACCTATGATATATTAAACAGGGTTTATATATCTGAAGAGTTTAAAGAAGTTGCGGAAATTGCCTCAAGCCATCACGAAAAATACGACGGCACAGGCTATTTTAGAAAACTTAAAGGCGAAGAAATCCCCCTCGGCGGTAGAATCCTTGCCGTAAGCGATGTTTTTGACGCCATAACCTCTAAACGACACTACCGTGATAAAATGCCCATTAAAAACGCGCTTGATATAATCAAATCAGGAGCATGGAAACATTTTGACGGAGACATTGTAGAGGCCTTCTTTAAAATAAAACTGGACAGACTTGTTGATGTATTCTTAAGCGAGGTTGACACTGTTTTGTATGACATTAAAGCCAGAGAAACCCTCGACAAATACGATGTTAATACCCTGTTTAGCCTTTTAACAAGCGAACCGGAAAATCTCACTGACTCTGACAGGGCATTGATTGAACTGTTTAATACGTATTATAATTGTAAAGCAGGCAGGTAAAATCTAAAATATTGCACAGGGGAAGGTTTATGATAAAAAAATTTGTAACAGCAGTAATAATTATAGCGGGCACAACAGGCATGTGTTTTTCAAAACCTGCTGCAAAAAGTGTAATAAAAACTCCTGTTTCCACCTTTAATAAAGAAAATTTGAAGATGATTAAAAACAATCAGCTTACAAACGATTTTCTTAAACTTTTGACTTATTCACAAAGCGAAAATGCTGCTGTTAATACGGCTGATGCGGTTGATTATGCCCAAAAATATGCCGAAGCTAACGAAAAATTTTCGCAGGGCAATATTACATCAGCGTATAAAGACTACAAACTCATATTGCAAAACAGCGCCAACGATGACTTTGTTAACCTCGGGTTTGCGTATAAGTTTGCTAATATAGGGCTATTTACCCTTGCACAGGAGGCTATCAACAATATACAGGACAGAGAAACCTACAATCACCAGATACAGTTGATGAAATCAAAACTCTTCCCCATGGTTGTTCTGTCTTATGACAACGAAATTAAACTTGCGCAAAATTATACCGAGATATATTACAACAATCTTGCCTTTGAAGTTGCAAGAGAGCTAAACAGACTGCCTGACAGCCTTAAACGGGCTGATTACGCACATTACATACTTTCTCAGGCGTATTACAACACAAAAGAATACAACAAAGCTATAAACGAAATTAACAGAGCAATATCAATAAATCCGGATAATATAAATTATCAAAAATACAAGGCCCAAATTTTTTGCGAGACAAACAGACTCTCTGATTCACTAAAAATCATGGAGGAGCTTTTGTCTCAGGATATAAATGTTCTTGATTACAAAAAAGATTTAGAAGGGCTTTATTACTATACCCTGGCAAAAGCAACAAAAGACAGAGAACTCTCTAAATTTTATCTGGCACAGTACTTTTTAAAAACTGGCGACAGCGCAAGAGCCGTTAAAGAATTAAATCAAAACTTATCTTCAAACCCGAAAGATTACCGTTCACTCACACTGCTTGCTCAAATTTATTTTAAACAGAACAATCTTGCGGATTCCATGGATATGTATGAAAAATCGTATAAAATAAAAAAGAACTACGCCCCCACTCTCACAGGTATTGCTGATATGTATCTTTTTAAAAAGGATTACAAAAATGCGCTTGATTACTATATAAAAGCTTTCAAAAAAGACAAGAAAAACTATGAAGCAATGGTTAAAGCCGCATTATGCCTCAAAATGACCGGCATGACAGACAAATCCGTAGAATTGATGACAAAAGTCTTTGACAAAAATAATACGGACGCAAAAATATATTATCTTGCATCTAAAGTTGACGACATAAAAAATACGCAATATTTAAAAAAGGCTGTTTCGCTTGACCCTTTGATGACCGATGCATGGCTGGCGCTTGCGGATATGGCAATACAAAATAACAGGCTTGAACTGGCAAGGACATATTTAAAACCGGTGAAATATGTTGATACCCAAAACAGCAGATATTATTATTATCAGGGGCTGATTAATAAAAAACTCGGGCATATTGATGAGGCAAAAAAAGATTTTAAAAAAGCACTGGAAATAAATCCGCTTGACGAAGATGCCAACCTTGAAATGCGTTCACAATTATAAGGAAAAGTATGGAAAAATACAGTATTTTAATAGTAGAGGATCATTCATTAACAAGATTCGGGCTAAGAACAGCTTTTGAAACAGATAAGAGTTTTGTCAAAATTTATGAAGCGTCAAATGCAAAAACAGCTATATCTGTTGCCCGGAACGAAGCCGTTGACGCAGTGATTATGGATTTGGGGCTGCCGGATATGAACGGTATTGAAGCAACAAAAATAATAAAAGAAAAACGTCCGTCAACAAAAGTAATAGTGCTGTCTTCCCATGAACAGGAGGAGGATGTGCTAAAATCTTTGCATTGCGGTGCCAATGCATACTGCACAAAAGATATTGAACCGGACAAATTAATTGAAATTACCAAATCAGTGCTCGAGGGAGCCGCCTGGTTTGACCCGAAAGTTGCGCAGTACGTTTTAAAAGCGGCAGGACAACCCTCCGTAAAACAGGAGGAACCTTCTTTTGAAGTTAAAGAACCCGCTAAAAACCCGGAAGTAAATCTTACAACAAGAGAAAAGCAGGTGCTGGCATTGATTGTTGAAGGGTTAACCAATAACGAGATTGCTCAAAAACTGGATGTCAGTATAAATACGACCAAGGCGCATGTGTGCAATATTTTACAAAAACTCGCCGTCAATGACAGAACACAGGCTGCAATAAAAGCGTTAAAAGATGGTTTAATCTAAATTAAATAGATGAATTTGCCCGTATTCCAATTGATAAAAGCTTATTTATCTATTAAAATTACAACTAAAGTATATGAGTGAGAACAATTATGGTTGCTATAGCAAAAATTCTTATTATTGACGACAATCCGAAATATTTAGCCGATGCACTGCCGTTGTACGGGTATGAAGTAGATGTTGCAAAAGACGGTCTTCAGGGGATAAAAAAACTGACCTCTGATAACAATGATTTTGATCTTGTTTTGTTGGATGTTATGATGCCGAATATGGACGGGTGGGAAACCCTCAGAGCCATTCGTCAGAACAAAAAGCTTGAAAATATTCCCATAATTATGATTACGGCAATCAACGAAGAACAAAAAGAAATTTCGGGCTTAAAATTCGGGGCTGATGATTACATTGTAAAACCGTTTATTCTGCCTAACCTGCTGGCAAGAATTGAAGCCCTGTTAAGACGGTCATCATGGCAAAAAGAAAAACACAACAATGTTGATTTAAAATTCGTTAAAGACGGAAACATTGAGCCTTTGACCTCAAGAGAAAAAGAAATCTTAAAGATGGTTTCACAGGGGGCAAGCAACAACGATATTGCAGAAAAATTGTTTGTACGTGAAGTTACGGTTAAAACACACCTCAACAGCATAT
This sequence comes from Candidatus Gastranaerophilales bacterium, assembly GCA_944322975.1. Lineage (GTDB taxonomy): Bacteria > Cyanobacteriota > Vampirovibrionia > Gastranaerophilales > Gastranaerophilaceae > Limenecus. The sequence goes on along the minus strand of CALUQS010000075.1, from coordinate 2,375 downwards.
TTAAAAAATTAAAAGTAAAAAACAGAACACAGGCTGTTTTGCTGGCTATGCAGATGAGAATTATTGAAGACTAAGCCAAAAACGTGTTATAAAAATGTATCAGTTATTAAGGAGAGCTTTTAAATGCCAGAATATACCAAAGATGAATTGTTTGATTTAATTGTTTCTAATCCCGCAGCTTATGAGGATTACAGAAAAGAACACGAGGAAATTGATTTAAGCGAGCTTGATTTTTCCAATCTGACACTTGAAGGTATTGACCTGACAAATGCTGATTTATCCGGATGTTCTTTTGGAGAATCTCATTTTACAGAGGTAAATTTTACTGATACAGATCTTACATCAGCTGATTTTTCACGCGCAAACCTTGTGGAATGCAATTTTTCCGGAGCGCTTTTGAACGGAACTGATTTTAGCTATGCGGCTGTTAACTATTGCAGTTTTACAGAGGCTGATATGGCGGGGGCTGTGTTTAACGAAACAGATTTGCAAAATTCTGATTTTTCGGCGGCCGATAATATGGATGCTGTAAGATTCGATGAATCTACCGTATGGCCGGATACAGATATGCTGCCCGAAGATTTTGATACTACATACACAAAAGATTTGTCGTCGCTGGAAGATGATGAAGAAACCTCCGGCGGAGATTATTAAAACATCAGGGTACAAACCCCGATAAAAAATAATATACATAAGATGCGGTTAATCAGTGGTTTAGCGCATCTTATTTTTTTGACCTGTAACCCTCACCCCGGCCCTTTGTCTTGGATTATTGGCGTTCACAAGGTTTAGTTCGTCAGCAGGGCGCAATTTATTGCACAAAATCTCTAATGAGCAGGTTGTTGTTTTATCTGTAACCCTCACCCCAACCATCCCCCCAAGGTGGAGCGAGTGTATTTAGGCAAGATACTGATTAATTCCGTTTTTGTGCTAAATACCTGTTTTATGAAATAAGGCTCTTTAGGGTTATGACGACAGGCATGCGGTTTGCTATAATAAAGTTAATATCAAAGATATATACGATTTAAACATGGAAAAGGAGAAAAAATGGTCAATTCTATTAGTTCTTATTCAACAGTGCAATCAACCGGAACAAATTATTTAAGCGATGATGAAAAGAAAAAGAAAAAAACTCAAGACGACAGTTACTCTGCATATAATAATCAAAAAAATTCAGTTTCCGAAAACAATTCTTCTTCTCATATAACTGAGGATACCGCTAAGTCAACAGCTCAATCTTATATTGCAAGTTTGAAAGCACAGTATCCTCAGCTTGCTTCCAAACTTGATGCATATTATTCGAGTTTAGATTTTTCTTCATTAATTTCCGACGCAACATCTGTATCAGACATAAAAGCTTATATTTTTAACGAAACCAGAGGCTTTTTAAATTAAGTAAGTATTATGCAAACCGCAACGAATATATCCGCGCCGTCAGTCTGACTTTTATGACAGTGCGGATATTATTTTGTCTGTATCAATAAAAAAGCGGCATTTTTAGACAAAAATGCCGCTTGATGATTCTTTTATATTTTAACAACCAATTTACGCGTTAGCAGTTTCTGTTTCTACTACTCTTGAACCTTTAACCGCTTCAACGATTGCGCTGGCTGCAGCAATCATTTCGATTTGCGAATTCAACTTGTTAACGCAGGAACCTACACCTACAGCGCTTGCGCCTGCTGCGATTGCCATAGGTACTGTTGTTGTTGTCAACCCTGATGCTGTCATAACAGGTATGTCAACGTTTCTTACAAGTTCAATAGTGTTAGCTATAGAAACCTGTGCTGTTTCTAACAGTGCTCTGGCGCCTTCTGCTGTTGTGTGTACTGTTGCAGCGCCTTCTGTCTGGATTAAGTCAATATTTAATTCTTCCAATTCTTTTGCAAGTGCAATTTGAGACGCAATATCAATGTGGCCCGGAATTGTTACACAAACAAATACACTTGAATTTCCGATTAATGAAAGAGTTTCCTTAACAATATCAAGGATTTCTTCAGCGGACATTCTCAACCCTTTTTTGTATAAAGCGTCAAAATTACCTACTTCAATAGCGTCTGCGCCTGCTTTAACAGCCATTGCTAAGTCTTGAGGAACGATTGAAGAAACAAACACAGGAAGTGAAGTTGTTTCTTTAGCCATTTTTATGATTTCTTCTTTAGCTGCAACATCTACAGCGCTTGCGCCTGCTTTATCAGCGGCGATTACAACGTTTCTTACTCTTTCAATATCAAAATTGTCAATGCCGGCAATAATTTTTACCGCTTTTTTAGCTTCTAAATCTTTTCTGAAGGATGTAATTCTTTTCATCTTAAACTTTACCTTTCTATATTATTCTTCTTCATTGTTGTTTTCTTGAGGAGTTATATCAAGCA
>CALUQS010000074.1 GCA_944322975.1 Candidatus Gastranaerophilales bacterium | reverse complement strand
TGCAAGGTTGACAAAAAGGTTAAGGTGACCCGCCGTCTTTTGACAAACCGCTTGAGTTTGCAGGCAACTGCAATCCCAGACAGATGATTATCTAAAAACAGAACCCGGCTTATGAGCTGCTCCTTTTATTTTTTTACAGATTATGTCAATGCAATATTGATTAAGCTATGTAAAGCTGTTGAATTAGTTTGTTTGACCCTAAAGTACCTTTGATTTAACATGTTTTCAATCCCGGAGAGTCACCCGGGTACAAAAACGGTGCCACCACCGTAAGGAAAGGGAACATTACAAAATGACATCAAAAAGATTTCTTTTTACGTCGGAATCAGTTACAGAAGGTCACCCTGATAAGGTTTGCGACCAGATTTCCGACGCAATTTTAGATGAATTTCTTACAAAAGACAAAAGCTCAAGAGTAGCTGCCGAAACCACCGTAACAACAGGCATGGCTCTTGTCTGCGGAGAAATCACATCTGACTGCTACGTGGATATTCCCGCAGTAGTAAGAAATACTATCAAAAATATCGGTTATGCCGGTGCGGAAGGCGGCGGTTTTGATTACAAAAACTGTGCTGTTTTAACCTCTATTGACGAACAGTCCACTGATATTGCAGGCGGCGTAAACAAAGCTTTAGAAGCAAGAAACGATAACGCAGACACCTCCTCCAGCGAAACAGAAAACGTCGGTGCCGGCGACCAGGGTATTATGTTCGGTTTTGCATGTGACGAAACTCCGGAACTTATGCCTTTGCCGATAAGTCTTGCTCACAGATTGGCACACAGACTCGCTCAGGTCAGAAAAAACGGCTCTTTAGGCTACTTAAGACCGGACGGAAAATCTCAGGTTACTGTTGAATATGTTGACGGCAGACCGTCAAGAATCGACACTATCGTACTTTCAACACAACACGACCCTGAAATCAAAGGTGTTTCAGACAATAGAGAAGTTCAGGAAATAATCAGACAGGACTTAATCGAAAAAGTTATCAACCCTGTTTTTGAAAACGATGCAATTAAACCTGATGCAAATACAAAATATTTAATAAACCCTTCAGGCAGATTTGTAATAGGCGGTCCTCAGGGTGACGCCGGTTTAACAGGAAGAAAAATCATCGTAGATACATACGGCGGTTATTCACGTCACGGCGGCGGTGCTTTCTCCGGTAAAGATCCTACAAAAGTAGACCGTTCAGCTGCTTACGCAGCACGTTATGTTGCTAAAAACATTGTTGCGGCCGGACTTGCACAAAAATGCGAGGTAGAACTCGGTTATGCTATAGGTGTTGCTCAGCCGGTTTCTGTTATGGTTGATACCTTTGGAACAGGCGTTATTTCAGACGATGAAATTTCAAATCTGGTTCAGGAAAACTTTGACCTCAGACCTGCTGCAATTATCAACCAGTTTGACCTGAGAGGTTTGCCTGCTAAAAATGGCGGCAAATTCTATCAGCTGCTTGCTGCATACGGTCATATGGGCAGAACAGACATAGATGTTCCGTGGGAACATACTGATAAAGCGGCAAGATTAAAAGAGCAGGCAGGTTTAAACTGCTGCGGCTGCAAGTAATATAATTTACAAACAAAAACCGGTCGAATTATTAAAAATCGACCGGTTTTTTAAATATTTCTGTGATTTTTTGGTATTTTTTAACAAAAAATGGTACTATATTTAAAAAACATTATTATTTTGGAGTAGAAACTAAAACATGAGCGGTACTGAAACTCAACAGCAAACAAATATAAAAAGTAATATATTAACAGGTGCGCAAATTTTTCTGGAATGTTTGAAAAAAGAAGGGGTAACAGACATTTTCGGCTACCCCGGCGGCGTAATCCTTTCCATATATGAAGCATTATATAATGACCACGCAATAAAACACTATCTGGTAAGACACGAACAGGCCGCAGTGCATGCTGCGGAAGGTTATGCCCGTGTTACAGGGAAACCGGGTGTTGTGCTGGTTACATCTGGCCCCGGGGCTACAAACTGTATCACAGGTATTGCCAACGCCTACTATGACGGCTATCCTGTAGTTGTTTTTACAGGACAGGTCGGTATAAACCAGATAGGCAACGATGCTTTTCAGGAGGCTGATATAATCGGCATCACGCGATCCTGCTGCAAGCATAATTATCTTGTTAAAGATGTTAAAGACATGCCAAGGATTATAAAAGAGGCATTCCACATAGCTACAACAGGCAAACCCGGCCCGGTAGTCGTTGATATGCCCAAGGATATACTTACGGCCTCAACGGAATTTATCTGGCCGCAAAATATAAAATTACCCGGCTACAACCCTAATTACAACGGACACCCGAAACAGACCTCAAAAGCACTGGAGCTGCTCTGTGAAGCGGAAAGGCCCGTGATTATTGCGGGCGGCGGTATTGTTGCGTCCGAGGCTATGGAAGAATTAAAACAACTTGCTGACAAACTTCATGTTCCTGTTGTAAACACATTGATGGCAAAAGGAGTTTTTCCGGAAACTGACGAGAAATCACTGGGAATGCTCGGTATGCACGGCAATTTCTGGGCTAACCACGCCGTTACAAATTGCGATGTTTTGTTTGCGATAGGCACACGCTTTAATGACAGAATAACAGGGTGTCTGAAACGTTTTGCCAGAGATGCACAGATTATCCATGTTGATATTGACCCGTGTTCTATCAACAAAAACGTTAAAGTTGACATACCCGTAATCGGCGATGCAAAAAATGTTTTAAAAGCCATGCTTGAAGAGTTTAACAATAATAATTATGAAATCCATTACGAAGTTAAACAGTCATGGCTGGAACAAATTTACGAGTGGAAAAACAAACGCCCTAAAATTGAACAGAATACCGATAAACTTAGCGCAATTACGGTTATACAAAAAATTTACGAATACACAAAAGATTTAGACCCGATTGTTGCGACAGAAGTCGGTCAGCACCAGATGTGGGCTGCACAAATCTGGAAGTTCGACAAACCGCGAAGATTTATTACCTCAGGCGGTTTGGGCACAATGGGCTTTGGTTTCCCCGCAGCAATGGGCATAGCAGTTGCGGATAAAAGCAGACCGGTCTTAAATATTGCAGGGGATGGCAGTATTCAGATGAATATTCAGGAGCTTGCCACCTGTGTTCAGTATAATCTGCCGGTTATTAATATAATTATCAATAACGGATATCTCGGAATGGTTCGTCAGTGGCAGGAAAAACTGTACCATCAGCATTATTCCGAAACCAAAATCACAGGCCCGGATTTTGTTAAAGCTGCTGAGGCATACGGGGCAAAAGGATTCCGAATCACAAAAGAAGAGGAAATTATCCCCGTAATTAAGCAGGCTATAGAGTGCAAACAACCGGTATTTATAGACGTAGTGGTTGATGAATACGAAATGGTTTATCCGTGGGTGTTAGCAGGAAACCCTATTAACAAAATGCTTATGTCGAACAACTGTCCTGTTAATTAATATATTTAAGGATTTAAGATGAACAATAATAACAACAATAAAAACCATGTAATATCAGTTCTGGTAAAAGATGAGGCGGGTATAGTTTCGCGAGTAAGCGGGCTTTTTTCCGGCAGAGGTTATAACATAGAAAGCATTACCGCAGCACAGACAAGCGAAAAAGGCTACGCACGCATTACCATAGAAACCTCAGGCGGGGACGAAAATGTCATAGAACAGATTACTAAGCAGCTGAACAGACTCATCCCTGTGTTAAAAGTAGTTGACTTAGGCGATGTTGAGTCAATTGAGCGCGAATTAATCCTTTGCAAAGTCATAGCAAAAGATGAAGACCGCTCTGAAATTTTAAGGATTGCAGAAATCTTTAATGCAAAAATTATTGATGTTACACAAAGAACCTATACACTGGAAGCAATCGGGGATGAAAGACAGATACGCTCTTTAATAGAACTTTTAAAACCCATAGGTATCAAAGAGCTTGTCCGCTCGGGTAAAGTCGGAATCACCCGTTCAAATCAGTTTACAAGCGCAAAAACAGAGTAGCCCCATGGTTGAGATTGCTTTTATTCCAATTGACAACAGACCTGTATGTTATACTCTTGCACAACAAATTGCAGATATAAATAATAACGTGCATTTATATTTACCGGAGCGGAAACTGCTGGGGGATTTGACCAAAACTGCAAATATAGACGGTATTTTAAACTGGCTTGAAAATCTTTGCGAAGTTGATAAAGTTGTTGTTGCGCTCGATACAATTGCATACGGAGGTCTGATACCTTCAAGAAGAAGCAAGGACGATTATCTCAAAATTGTTAAACGATTAGAGCGTTTAAAAAAAATATTGAATAAAAAAAATTCAGAAGTCTACGCTTTTTCAAGTATTATGCGTATTTCTAACAACAACTGTAATGAGGAAGAAAAAGAATACTGGAGTTTGTACGGCAAAGAAATATTCAAATACTCTTTTGACTACCACAAAAACGGCTTTGCAGACACTGATGTTCCTTCAGAAATTCTTGATGACTATTTAAACACGCGCAACAGAAACTTTAATATCAACAAGCTTTATATAAAATGGTCAGAGGAAAATTTTTTTAATACTCTTGTATTTTCAAAAGACGACTGTGCACAATTCGGCTTAAATGTAGCAGAGTCAAAGGTGCTGGGGATAAATATTGCGGCAAAAAAACTCCACGCACTTATAAAAACAGGCGCTGATGAAATTCCGCTTACGCTGCTCGCCCGCGCCCTTGCACAGGACAAGAATATAAAAATAGCCCCTGTTTTTACTCAGCCGGATTATATTGATAAAATTTCAAAGTATGAAGATGTCTCTGTTTACGAATCCGTAAAAGGACAGATTGAGCTTGCCGGCTGCGAGGTTTGCAATAACCCTCAAGATGCTGATATTGTAATGCTTGTGAATAATTTTAAAGAAGAACAGGGCGAGCTTGTTATGGGAGTTGATGTAAAAGGTTTTGACGGAAAGCTTGATATTCCCCAAAAACCGTATCTTGTTGTTGATATTCTAAACGCAAACGGAGCAGACAATGCTTTTGTAAAACAGTTCTTTGAAAACAAAATTGACTGGAGAAATTTTCTCGGTTATGCAGGGTGGAACACAACAGGCAACTCTTTAGGCAGTGCTCTGTGCTGCGGTCTGGTCAAATATCTTTCAAAAGAACCTGATATTAATGCGTTTAAAAAAGTAGAGCTTATTCGTTTTCTCGATGACTGGGCTTATCAGGCAAATGTGAGAAAAAAGCTTAAATCACGATTAAAAACAATAAGTATCGAAGAACTTGAAAAAGAAATGAATCCTTATGAAGGATTTTTAAAAGAAAAATTTGATGTAAAATTTTCAAAGATAGAATACTCGTATCCCTGGAACAGATTTTTTGAAATAGAGGCAAATGTATTATGACAAAAAACATTACTGAATTAAGAAAAGAAAATGAGCTTATAGATTTATTCTGCACACTCGCGCAAATTCCTTCCCCTTCAGGTGAAGAGGATAATGTGTCGGCTAAAATCGTAGAAATTTTGACTAACGCCGGAATTGACGCAAAAGAAGACCACTTTAAAAACGTAAGGGCAAAAATCCCTGCAACAAGCCCGAATAAAAAACCGCTGCTTTTATCTGCGCATATGGATGTTGTGGGTGACGCGTCGCCTGTTAATATAAGGATTTCCGCTGACGGGAAATTTATAGAAACCGACAAATCAAGGCCGCTTGGCTCTGATGACAAAGTTGGTGTTGCGGCAGCAATGTACCTTGCGCTTAATCTTGCAAAGAATCCTGATATGGTTCAAGGCGGACACGGCGGGCTTGAACTCGTCTTTACCAAGGACGAAGAACAAAACATGACAGGTATTCACAATGTTAAATTTGACGAAATAGATTCTGAATACATCCTTGTACTTGATGCTGACAAACTGGGTCAGATTCAGATTTCAGGCGCGAGCTATACAAACGGAACCCTCAGTGTAACAACAGCCAAAGGCGGTCACTCAGGTATTGATATCGGTGACAAAACAAGGCTAAATGCAGTAAAACTCATTGCAGAACTTGTAAATGAAATCCCGCAGGGCGAATACAAACGAGATGAATACGGCACTGTAACCTCTATAAATATCGGCTGCATTGTCGGCGGAGGAGTAGAACCCGTTATTCAAAAAATTGCACAAAAAGGTATAAAAGACAACGATTATACCTCATATGTTGCTAATAACTGCTTAACCAATATCATCAACACAAAAGCAATGGCTAAATATTCCATAAGAAGCTCAGAAGAAGCCAACGAACAACAGCTTATCAAGGACATTAAACAAATTGTTGAAAAATTTAATGAAAAGTATAAAGGGCTTGCCACTGCCGAATTTGAGGCAAAAACAAAGATGAAAGCGTTTGAAAAATCAAACGATGAAACTATCCCCAAAATTTGTGTTCAGGCATGTAATAATACAGGCATAAAGGGTGATGTATCTTCATTCCATGCCGGAGCCGAGACCCATATATATGCACATGAAAAAAACAAACACGGAGAAGTTTTAAAACCTTATCTGTTAGGTCTTGCCGATATTTACAACATGCATTCAAGCGATGAAATGGTAAATATAGAATCCTTTTTAAAAGGTTATGAATTTTTAAAAGAATCCTTTATAATATTTAACAAATAGGGAGTATCAGCTATGAATAAATATATTTTGACATTAACTATAGCTTTATCAATGGTTGCAGTCCCTGCTTTTGCCGCAAAAAACATGCAAAATGACAGGTTCTCCGACAGCATAAAAAACTGTTCGTATTTTTCTACATCATCTTTTATTGAAGAAAGAGGACAAACTTCAAAGGTAAAATTTAACGAAAAAATAGACGGCTATGTTAACGGAAAATGCCGCTATATTACGGAATATCACTACTCTGACGGAAAAGCCAGAGGCATGATTTGTTATTTGACACCAAATCAGCAGAATTTGCTTTACCAGAGCAAAACAAGACAGGCAAACAAACAAAGAAAATCTCGCCCGTCATACAGCTATGAAAGTGTTAAATGCGAAAGTTATAATCTTATAAATAACAAATGGGTAAAAGACCCGAGAGGAACAACACTTTCTATTCCAAGATAAAATAAATATAATGAGACATAGTTTATTAGTGAACCTTAATAATTTATGGTATTGCTATACACTGTAAAATCTTATGTTATGATTTTTGTATGTACGATTCTCATTACAAAAATATACTGGCTGCGTCGCTTGATATAACAGATTTGTCTTTTTTAGACTCTATTGTCGGAGAAGAGGAGTTCAAAAGCTTAATTACGGGGCTTGACTCACAAAACTACTCTCCGGGGGTACGATTAGATAAAAACAAAATAGATACCTTTGATTTATCAAATATAAAAAATCACAAATTCTGCGCTAATTTGCATGTTCACACAAACGCCTCTGACGGACTGGCTGATATAGATCAAATACTTCTGTCCGCATTAAAAATTGCGGATGATAATGCAGCAAACGGAAATTTTGGCTTTTTACTGGGCATTACAGACCATGATACGGTTGAAAATATTCAAAAAGCTCTTGAAATAGTTACCCGAAACAGTTTAAAGTATAAAAATCTTAAACTCGTCTGCGGGGTAGAAATTTCCACCACTGCAACAGATTTTTCAAACCAGAATAAAACGCTTGATATCCATACACTTTTATACTGTATAAACCCGTTTGAAAAAAGATTGACAGATTTTCTTGATAACAAAATGAAATTAAAATACGAGATTGCAAATACGACTCTGAAAAAATTAAAACAAACGCTGTCAGAACTTTTAGGCAGCCTTAATCTCTCTTTATCCCTTGATGAGGCGGCAAAAATTCATCCGATGATTACCAAAGGGCAGGATGAGGTCAGCCATCCTTTAAAAAAATACATTTTTGCGCGTACGCTTTTTTCTTATTACGTGGAAAACAATTGTAAAATTCAGGAAATCTTAAAACAAGAAAATGTTGATAAAAGTCTCTTAAGTTACGAAAAGCCTGTTTTTAAATACAAAAGTATGTTTAACAATGAACGATATTTTTATATTTATAAAAATGCGCTTGAAAAGTATTTAAATTTTGCAACAAACGAAAAATACAATATCATTTTGCCGGAGATACCGGAAAACATTGAAAAATATTTGTTAACAGCAAAAGATATATGTGAAAACTCCCATCCTTCAAAAAGCAACACCCCATCAGGATTTTCAGATTTTACCCGGATCCTGAAATTTATAAATACACTTGAATACGGCATAATAAGTATTGCCCATCCGGCAAGAATAAACACCGGTTATGTAAATTCAGATACAAACACCTTTTTTGATGAGTTTTGGAAAACATATAAAACTTACGGAAAAGAAAAAGCGTACGCTTACGAAAAGTACTACGGGTCTTACAGCGGAAAAAAGCACTATGACCGCTTGTGCGCAATAGATGAGACATCAAAAAAATATAGTCTTGCTTTTACAGGAGGCATAGATTCTCATGGATATGGGGTGTGCAGCAGAGCATAAAAAAATACCGCAATGAACATTGGGAGGTTCGTGTCTGCGGTATAAAGTTCTTATATAAGAAGTGTGTGGTTATTATGATTGGATTTATTGGAGTGTATTTGTTTATTGAATCTTTGCGCCCGTTGCTTTGTACAAACCAATGTAGTCTATATTGCAATCGAGCTTGTTTGATACAACGAGTTTATTCATAGATAAAAGATTTTCTCTTCTTTGCAATAAATCAAGATAAGATATCAGCCCCTCATCGTACTTGTGCGTACTGAAACCGAAATCCTGTTTTTCCATATTATAAACATCAAGATTTGTTTTATATTTTTGGTCATCCTGTTTTAAAGAAACAAGAGAGTCATTAACCTCCTGTATAGCTATAAGGTTAGTTTTGTAATAATTTTGCAGAACCTGTTCGTACTGGTTCTTTTTAAGTTTTAAATTTGCGACTTTTCGTCCTCCGGCAAACAAATCAAGCATGGCGCTTGCGCCTAAAAAACCGAGCACATTGCTCCAGTTAAACGCAGTATTCAACGCTGAAGAGCTAAAGGAGATAAGACCGATTAAATTAATTTTCGGCAAAAATTCTTTTTTTGCAGCTCTTGTATCTATACCTGCTTTTTCAACAGAAATTTCCGCAGCAAGATAATCCGGACGCTGGTCAATAATCTCTGACGATATTGAGTCCGGAACTTTTACAAAATAAGAATCATCATAGCCGGCTCTTTTCAAAGACGCGCTATCTGCCGGACTTTCACCTATCAAAACAGCGAGAGAATTCAGCAGGGTTGTTCTTGATTTTTCTAAATCCATTAAATCTGCCTGAGCAGAAACAAACGCCTTGTTAGCCCTGACAACATCAGCTGTTGAGGTAAGCCCGACTTTATTTCTTTCCGACATCAGTTCGTATATTTCTTTTCTGTCTTTGATAATCTCTTTTTGCAGCTCAATCAGCTTGTCTGCTTTAACTATATTAAAATAAGTCGCACCGACCGCAGACGCAACCGTGATAAAGGCTGCCCTTTCGTCTATTTTTGATTTTTCCCAATCTTTTTTTGCAGCACGTGTTTTGTCTCTGTTTTTTAAGAAAATATCAGCTTCATAATGAACCATTAAAGGGAATGCCCACATTCCGTCGGTATTAGTTTGTCCCGGAATTTTTATGCCTGCAGGAGCAAAACCGCCTGAAACCGACGGCAATTCAGCAGCAAGCTGCATTTTTTCCAGTTGTCGGTATTGCTCTATACGAAGTGTTGCTATTTTCAGGTCATGGTTATTTCTGATAGCTTTATCTATATATCCGTTTAAATATTCGTCATTAAAAGTTTCCCACCAGGGCATATTGATATAGTCTATCTGGTATTGGGATATTTGTGATTTTATAACTTTATTTTCTTCTTTTTTACTTTTTGCCAGAGCAGGCACAGGAACCATGTTCAATCCTGCAATACTCAATGTTATAACGGCAGCCAGTGCTTTTTTATACTTCATTCCATTCTCCTCGAAGAATATTTATTGTTATTATACTAACATAATGTTATCATAATAACAACATGTTATTATGACAACAATTTGTTTTTTCTTAATATAAATTATGAATTTATTTCCGGAATTTTGCAAATATCAATCCAGTCCTTAGCTTTAGATATATTGAATAATTCCTCACAGGTTAATTCGATGGCGGAGTTTGCACTGCCGCAGGCCGGAAACACAGTAGAAAATCGCTGTAAAGAAACATCGCAATAAATATCAATATTTTCTTTTACCCCAAAAGGACACACACCGCCTATGGCATGTCCAATATATTCAATAACTTCTTCAGGCGAAAGCATTTTAGCTTTTTGAGCGAAAAAGTTTTTGTACTTCTTGTTATCAATTTTTGTATCACCTGCCGTGACTATCAGAATACAACCGGTATCAGTTTTAAAAGACAAAGTTTTGGCTATTCTTGCAGGAATAACACCCAGCGCCTTTGCCGCAAGGTCAACCGTTGCTGTTGATTCTTCCAGCTGAATAATATCCTTGTCTTTATTAAAGTTTTTGAGGTATTCTCTGGCTTTTTGCAGTGACATTTGTTTAACCTTTAAAGCAATTATAATAAGTCTTCTTCAATAATAAGTCAACTTTTAATTAATATCTGAATCTTTTCCGCCAATGTTTCTGTAACCTATTCCTGCTCTATAGCCGGAAACAGAATATAAAACAGGCAAAGCCGGTTCAATCCATTTTAGCCCTGATAACACAGCCACTGTAGCAATATCGTCAACATGAAGTCCTACATCAATGGCTTCCGGCTTTCTGCCGGAAGTTGACTTATTTTTAAAAAGAGGGTCTATACATTTTTTGCCTATATAATTAGCAATAAAATTTCCTCCGACAATACCTGTTGCAGCTATTGCGGTAATCATGCCCGCAGCACGTGCGGATTTACTTTTAATATTGCATTTTTCCATAACCCCTAGCGCTGCACCCGCTCCGACATTACACAAAAATATATTTGCCAGAAATTGATAAGCTCCTTCCTTTATCTTGTCAGGGAACGTCCTTTTCCAGTGTCTGCCGGTCAACATATCACCTATTACCCCGCCGGTTACGCCTCCTGCTACAGGCAAAAAGCCCATGAGAGAAAGTCTCTTTATCTCATTAAAAATTTCCCGGGCTGTAATATTTTCCGGTTCCGGAATCAATTTGTTAAGAAAATTTTTTCCTTTTTTAGTTTGCTCCAAATTTTCGCACAAAACTTTAATATCCTGAGGCGATAAAATTTTATTTTTTGCTTTTTCAAGAATATTTAAAACTTTAAGACCAATTGTTTTATCAGCTGCTTGTATAAAATTATTTATTAATGCAGTTTGTTTAACTGCATCAAAATCAGGTTTTCTTCTTAATAAAAGAGCAAACGCCCCTGTAAAAAATAATACGGACATGAGTCTTATTGATGTATTTGTCTTTTCACCTGACGGAGCCTCACAAACCTGCTTTGCCCCGTATAAACCCATGCCCGTTGTTAATAGTAAGGGTACTTTATCAGCAAAATCTGAAACCAATTTTGGCTGGTCCAGATATTTTCCGGCTATGTGTAAAATTTTCATTATATCCTTTCTTTGTTATATATATAAAACAATGTTTGATGCAACAAACATTGTTTGCAAAAAATTTTAGCTGCTGTTATTTACAAAATCAATCAAAGACAGGAATGCTTTTTCTGAAAGCACATGCTCAACACGACAGGCGTTTTCCTGTGCTTCAATTTCGTCAAGATTGAGAATGTTTTTAAAAAAGTTATACAAAGTTTTATGTCGTTCTATAACATTTTTAGCAGCAGTTTCACCTGCTGCTGTCAATGACAAAACGCCATAGCGGCTGTAGTTAACCAGTTTTTTTTGAGCTAGCGATTTTAATGCTTCTGTTACAGAAGATCTGCCAACGCCAAGCTTTTTGGATATATCAATCGCCCTGACGCCGTGCTTTTCCGAATAAATTTCGTATATAGCTTCCAGATAATCTTCCAGACTGGAAGATATAATTTTACCTTTAATTTCTTGCATAAAAAAATTGTAAGGGCTGCCGAACATTTTGTCAAGCAGGGATTGTTTTCACTATGTAACAGAATATAAACCTTTTTATTCGCCCAAAACCTATAATAAATTTTCGATGCAAACAATAATACTACTATTTTGTTTTTTCTTTGTCAGTACATTATAATTATATTTATGAGAATACTTGGGCTTGATCCGGGAATAGCAATAGTAGGCTACAGTATTATTGATGCTGTGGATGGTGCATACAGTCTTGTTACCTCAGGATCTATACAAACTGATAAAAACAAAACAGATGCGCAAAGACTTTTAGAAATTTCAACGGATTTAAAACAAATAATTGAAATGTACAAACCTGATTGTGCAGGTGTTGAAAAACTTTATTTCTTTAAAAATCAAAAAACAATTATCCCAGTTGCTCAGGCGCGAGGAGTTATTTTAATGCTGCTGGAAAAATATTCTGTTACAGCTTACGAATACACACCTATTGTTGTAAAACAGACAATAACAGGGTACGGACGTGCATCTAAGACAGAAGTCGCGCAAGGTGTAAAACAAATGGTTCAAACTAACGGAAATATTTGGCCAAAACTTGATGATACTGTTGATTCTATAGCTATAGCTGTATGCCACGCACGAAATGCCGAAATAGAATTGAGATGTATCTCCTGATGATTTTATTATAAAATTAAAACTAAGGTTACAAAAAAATAAAGGAATAAAAATGCTGATAAAAGAAATCTTGTTTAAACAAATGGCAGTTCTTTCTGCTTTGATGGGGCTTGTAATGGGAGTGATAACAATAATTCCGATTATTTGCAATCTTTCATTTTTTGCGTTGTTTGTTCTTGCAGCACCTATAATATTGATTTATATGAAAAAAATGCAAATGATAGGAATACTTGATATAAAACAGGGTGCAATGTACGGTGCAATTATCGGTTTTATTTCATTTTTAGGTTTTTCAGTATCTTTTGTTCCTCTTGCTGCAATAATCGGGCTTATTTACAAAGGTTCTTTTTATCTCGGAATTAGTTTGCTAATGCGCTCAGGCTTTTTTGTTCTCATAACACTGATATTTTTTGTTGCGTTGCTGTCAGCAATGATGAATTCTTTTTCAGGATTAACAACAATGTATATATACAGCCAAATTGAAACAAAACCGGAAGAATCTCAAACAGATATAGAGATTAAAGAGTAACTTGACATAAAGCAAAAATTAGAGGTAAGGGAATGGAATTTAAATCAAAAATTAAGACAATAGAATGGATTAGAGATAAAAATGTTTCCAGAATGGTTGACCAGCTTGTTATTCCTTATGAATACAAACTGGTTGATATAAAAACTTCTGATGAAATGTTTGATGCAATAAAAACAATGATAGTCAGAGGGGCACCGGCTATAGGCATTGCCGGAGCTCATGGTATTGCTCTTGCAGCTCTGGAAATAGCAAAAGATACCAAAAAACCGCAGGAGTTTTTGCAAAAGCTAAAAGAAAGAGCACAGTACCTTAAAAGCTCAAGACCTACTGCGGTAAATCTTATGTGGGCTGTTGACAAACAGTATGATTACATAAAAAACAGTGAAAAAACTGTTGATGAAATGGTTCAAATGCTGATTGACCATGCAGTTGAGCTGGAAAATGAAGATATAGAAATAAATAAAAAAATAGGCGACTACGGAGCTGCGCTTGTCACTAAAAAAGGAGCAACTATCCTTACACATTGCAACGCGGGTGCTCTGGCTACCGTAGGCTATGGTACGGCTCTCGGGGTTGTTCGTTCTGCTTTTGCAAACGATAACACAATACAGGTCTTTGCTGACGAAACACGTCCCAGACAGCAGGGTGCAAGAATTACTACTTTTGAACTGGCAATGGACGGAATACCGGTAACGCTTATTACTGACGGGATGAGCGGATATTTTATGAACAAAGGAATGATAGACATGGTTGTAGTCGGCGCGGACAGAATTGCCGCAAATGGCGACACAGCCAATAAAATCGGCACGTACAATCTTGCTATTGTTGCTAACTACCACAATATTCCGTTTTATATTGCGGCTCCTTTATCAACAATTGATACGTCGATTGAAACGGGGATTGAAATACCAATTGAAGAAAGAAGCCACGAAGAGGTTACTCACATAAACGGAAAAACAGTATGCGCTCAAGGCGTAAATGTTATAAACCCCGGGTTTGATGTAACCCCGGCCTCTTTGATTAAAGGTATTATTACAGAAAAAGGAGTACTTTACCCGCCGTACAGTGAATCTATCAAAAAAGTTTTTAACCTTTTAGAAGTTTAATATTTTGAAGACTCCGAGATATAATTCTCCGGCACATGCCTTTATAAATTATTCCGGTTCTTAATAAATTGTAAATATCTTTGTAATAATTTTATATTTTATATATAATTTAGATAATCATTTAAGAGTAAAGGTTATTAAAATGGCAGAAAATAAACTTCCATCCGGTGTAGGTAAAAAGATTGTTCAAGCATTAAAAAAACAAGCTGAAATTGAAATTCAACCTATTCCTGAAAAAAAAGAAAATGTTGTTGCTCTTGAAGACGAAGCAACTATTCAACCTGAAATATATGACAATGTAACAACAAATAATAGCAGTCTGGATAATGAATTTTCTGATTTTTCAAATGATAATTCAGATATAAACTCTCTGCCGGATATGGATTTGTCTTTGGACTCAGCCACAACAGACAGTTTCGAAGACTCTTTCCCGACAGCAGCCAGCATAAATTTTGGAGAAACGGAAACACATATGTTTGAAGAAAAAGAGCCGTTCCCGCCGGCACAAAAATTAAATATCACCCAGCCGCAAAATAATTATTCCATGCCTGCAAATGTTGCTGTATTAAAAAGACTTATCATGCAACTGCCGCAAGGAGTTTCAAAACAAACAGGCGCCCAGATTATCCGTCAGACAATGGAAGCTCTGGGTATATCGATGAACAGTGTTTTAAAAGAAGCACAACAAGGCCAAGACAGCATTACAGCAAATGCAAAAGCCTGCATGTCAACAATTGCAGAATACAGAAACCATATTAAAAATCTTGAAAAACAGGTTCAAGATTATAAAAAACAGGCTGTTGCTCTAAATGATCTTATAAGTTTGTTTGTAATGACAGATAAACATTAATAAACACTAAAATTAAAAACGAATTAAAAACAAAAAGGCTGGACCAAACGTTCAGCCTTTTTATTAAAAAATATCCTCATATTACATTTATAATCTTACACAAGACAGCTTACCGCATTGGTAGCAAGCGATGTCAGCGTTGTATTTGCATAATAGTTTTTACACATATTTAAGGTAAAATTTTGTGCAGCAAGACCAAAGTCTTTTGTGGTTCTAATTTCTCTTAATGATGACTTTAAAATATCCGCTACATTGGAATCGGGATTAGTTTCATCTTTAGTAATTTTCCCGTCTTGATTTTTATCAATATTGTCAATCAGCTCATTTACATCATGTTTTTCCAAGAGCTTTTTGAGTTCTTCATTTCTCTGGTTACGGACAGTTGCGGCTGCTATCTCATTTTTAGAAAGGGTATTATCTTTGTCCGTATCAACAGAGTTATAGTTTTTATCAAGATATCTGGCAAAATCAAGATCGTCAGAATTCAAAAGTTTTGATGCATAATCCTGCGCCTTGTTATATATTCCATTTATTAAAGCTGTCTCAGGCGTTGATGCACCGTTTATTTCAAGTCCCATTATAAAACTCTCCCCCGTAGTTTAATATTATTATACAAGGTTTAAATCCTTATGTTATCCGTCATTTGCTGTAGATATATTTATCTTAGCCACTGAATATAACATAAAGGGGTATTGTTTATAATTTTAGTCTTTATTAATTTTTTAATTAAAAAGATAAGGAGTAATTATGAAAAAAATATTATCACTAATAATTTTTGCAGCTGTTTCATTCTCTTCTGCCGCTCATGCCAGCAGCTTTTGCACATATAGACAGCAAAAGAAAATGCTGCACAATCAGAAAATGATAAAAAACAAAGTGATTAATGCTCAGGTTAAAGGGAAGATGCTGGCAATACAGGAACTCGCCTCTAAAGATTATTGTAATGACCCGACAGTTAAGGCCCAAATTATTGCGTACCAAAAACAAATTGTTGATTTAACAAATCAAAAAATATGCCTGAACAAAGAGTATAAACAATCTTTGAAAAAGTTAAAAACACAAAAAAATTAAACATTTCCTCTCCGGTTAACTATAAAAAAGAATTAAGGAATACAGATTTGTGTTCATTTTATGTTTTTGCAATAATTGATTTAATTAATTAGTTAACAAGAGAGTGGCAAGAATGGGATTATTGGAATTTTTTAAAGAGCCGGCTAATGCTGAGCCTATTGTTGATAAAGAAAAAATTGATAAAACTTATGCACATTTTCGCTGGAGAATGTTTTATTCTTGTTTTATCGGTTATGCAATGTTTTACCTTTGCAAAAAGAACATTGCAGCAGCACTCCCGTCAATGAGCACAGAGCTCGGGTATTCAAACCTTGAACTCGGCGTTATCGGCAGTTCATTGTATTTAACCTACGCAATAGGCAAATTTGTCAATGGAATGATAGCTGACCGCTCCGATGTTAGAAAATTTTTACCAACCGGCTTAATACTTGCCGGTCTGGCTAATATTTGCTTTGCTCTCAGTTTTTTTGTTATCACTCCCGGAAAAT
Organism: Candidatus Gastranaerophilales bacterium; assembly: GCA_944322975.1. Lineage (GTDB taxonomy): Bacteria > Cyanobacteriota > Vampirovibrionia > Gastranaerophilales > Gastranaerophilaceae > Limenecus. The sequence continues at coordinate 11,505 of CALUQS010000074.1, read as the reverse complement.
TTACCTTCTTTGGACTTCCGGGAGCCACAATCCTTTTGTGGGTGCTTGCGTTTTTCTGGGGCTGTAACGGATGGTTTCAGTCAATGGGGTTTCCTCCTGTTGCAAAGAGTTTGACTTACTGGTTTTCTAACTCGGAAAGAGCTACTAAATGGGCAATGTGGTCAACATCACACCAAACCGGTACTTTTCTTGCTGTAATTTTGTCAGGTTTTGTTATTGCAAAATTCGGCTGGCAGGCGGCATTCTATATACCTGGGATAATGGCTATACTGTTAGCTTTATGGTTGTTTAACCGTTTAAGAGATAAACCGCAATCTATAGGACTGCCGGATATTGAAGAATACAAAGAACCGCAAAAGGCTAAAGAAACAGCCCAAAAAGATGAGCAGGATGACGGCATGACATATATCCAGATTCTTGTAAAAAATGTTTTGACAAACAAAGCCGTCTGGGCGCTGGCTATGGCGTATGTATTTGTTTATGTAATAAGATTCGGCACAGAAGACTGGGTTATAAAATACCTTGTAGAAGCCAAAGACAACTCACTTGAACTTGCCTCTATGAAACTTGCATGCCTGCCTTTATTCGGCTTTTTCGGAACAATTTCCGCCGGTGTTATTTCTGATAAAGTGTTCAAAGGTGCCAGAGCGCCAATTAACGTAATATTTTTAATCGGTGTAATTATTTGTATGACAGGTTTATACTTTAACGGTACTGGAACAAATTTTATAGACTCAGTATTTCTGGCAATCACAGGTAAATCACTTGTCGATGTGTTTAAAATAAACGGGTCAGGTGTAATTGATATCCTTTTAATTGGTTTTTCAGGGTTCTTTACTTACGGACCTCAAATGCTTATCGGTGGTGTTTGCGCTATTGAATCAAGCTCTAAAAAAGTTGCATCAGCTGTAACAGGCTTTACAGGCACTTTCGGTTATGTTGGAGCAATGTTGTCAGGTCTGGGTACAGGTATTGTAGTAGACAAATTCGGCTGGAACGGAGCTTTAATGTTCTGGGGTTTGTCTGCATTAATTTGTGCAGCAATATGCCTGCCGATGTGTTTCAAAAAGAAACCTCAAAAAACGGAGAAAACAGCATAAATTATGAAAACACAAAATATAACCTCCTTTAAAGCCAGAACAACTATACTATCACACAACAATATTTTGTCGCCCGAACAAATTGCAAGACTCAAAGAAATGGGAGAAGCTATCGGCACAGACGGAGACTCTATCTGTTTTAACCTAAGGAATTTTAAGAAAAACAGAATAGTTGTTGCCTGTGATGCAAAACTAAACTCCACTAAAAAGGATATTACAATCAATTCATCAATTATGCTGCACAAGTGGTTTTTTAAACCTGAAAAATATATAAAAAAAGTTTTAACAGATATAAAAATTTTCTGCACCAAAAATCATGTATAGAATTTGACTTTATTGGTTGATTATACTTAATGAATAAAGCATAAACAGCTGTTATAAACTTTTAATTCTTTCCTGCGGTTCGGTTATGCTTGTAATGCGCAGTCCGAAGTTGTCTTCTATAACAACAACCTCGCCGTTTGCAATATGTTTTCCGTTAGCAAAGAGTTCTACTGATTCACCCGCAATTTTATCAAGTTCAATAATAGACCCCCTTGTGAGTTCCAGAACTTTTTTAACAGGAAGCTGGCATCTGCCAAGTTCCACGGTAAGTTCAAGCTTTATATCCATTAACAGCTCAAGATTTTTATTTGTATCAGTGTCTGTAGGTGTATAACTGTCAAAAGGCGTAAACTCAAGAGGTCTTACTGTAACAGAATCGTGTTCATGCATTGAAGGGTCAATATGAACTTCGTTAGAATTTTCTTCATTTGCCGGCTGAGAATTATCTATTTGCTCAAAGTCATAATTTTGGACATCAGTTGACTCCATTGATGACTCAAAAGTGCCGGCAGCACTGTCTGACGTATTTTCAGCAGGATTTACATCGTTGACTGCACCGTCTGATGGAGTTTCATTTGTATTAAATTCATCATTTTGCATATTATCTTCTGACATGAAAAATCCTTTCTAAAAATATCTCTTTAACGCGTCTACGTAATAATCATACCTGTCGGTAATTTTTACGCAGACCTTGTCTTTCACTCGTCCGGGTCTTGCATAGAATTTTCTTTCACCGTTGACTTTCACAATCAAATCTTCTGTAGCTGCATTATCTAATTTTAATACATCGCCTTCTTTTAAATCAAGAAAATCCTGCAAGGTAATTTCTGTTTGACCGAACAAAACATTTATATCAACAAGCGAAGTGTCAAGTTTTTCTATCATTTTTTGTCGTTCTTCACTGGTTGCAATAATACCTTTCGTCTGGAAAATATGCTGGGTTGTTAATTGAGACAGTACATTCTCTAAAACCGGATAAGGAAAACACAGACTCAATAAACCGTAATATTTCCCGGCAATATGAACCTCAAGAGTAATCAATGCAACAATTTCTCCCGGGGTTGCAACCTGAATACCCGAATAATTATTGTCTAAACCTATCAGATTTCCGTCTACCGGTATAATGTGAGACCACGCCTCGGCCAGAGTCTGCACGGTTCTTTCTATCATCTTTTTAATAAGAGACTCTTCAACATCAGTAAGTTCTCTTGGTTTAGACTCAATATTTCCTACACCGCCCAGCATTCTGTCTACGATACTCGAGAGGACTTCAAAGCTTATCCCCAGCAATATCTGACCCGGCAGAGGGTTAAGCTCAAATATCGCAATAGAAATAGGATTAGGCACAGAACGCATAAATTCATCATAAGTAAGCTGGTCAACAGACACAACATCAACTTCAAGATGCATCCTCAGATATGCAGTCAAAACAAGAGCAAGCTGTCTTGAAAACTCTTTATGAATATCTTGCAAACCGCGCAGATGGTCTTTTGAGAATTTATCAGGACGTCTGAAATTATACAGCTTATAGCCTTTGCGGTGTTCATCGGTTCCGTCAAAAGCACTCATCATCAAATCTTTATCCGGCATGTCATCCGGAAATATGTCTAAATTTTCATTATCCTGTTCTAAATCGGACATCTTAATCTCCCGGGTATTATTGCATAATGAACTGTCCGAAGCTTACTCTTATAACTTCTCTTTCGCCGTCGAAAATACCGTTAACAGATTCTGCAATCTGTTGTTTAGCAAGTTCTTTTCCGGCAGTAGTAGCAAGTTCATCAGATGTTTTGCTTGTCAAAACTGTTATGACAGCGTCCCTTATTGCTGGTTTAAATTGCTCCATTTCTTCAATAAGTGCCTTTTTCGGATTCGGCGGGGTTGAACCGTGTCCGCCATGACCGCTTGATTTTTGTTCTTCTTCTGCAGGTATAGGCATCGGGTTTGTAACTTCTACTGCTACGTTAGCCTTTAAATACCTTCTTGGCTGTACATCGCTTAAGTTCATAGTAAAATCGCCTAAATCAAGAACAATCCCTCTTTCGGGTTTGTCCAGCTGTTCTGATTCATCTTCAACAGATTCCTGTGAAGAAACAGACTTAAGCTGAGCGGTCAAAAGGTTTGACTGCAAAAAGTAATTTACACCTATAAATATGATACAAACAATCGTTGTTGTAACAATATTTATCAATATTGACGAATTATTCCCGCCTTCTTGTTTTACATCTTTTTCTTTTTCAGGTGTTCTTTCCTGTGTTGGTTTTGCCATTTCATATCTCCAAGTAAAACTTATTTTTTATCAGAACTTAATACTATTATATCCACTCTTCTGTTTTTTGCGCGTCCTTGAGGTGTAGTATTTTTTTCTACGGGCATATATTCTCCGTATCCGACCGCCGACAACCTGCCAGGCGGCAAACCATGAGCCTGTGTAAGGTATTTGATAATATTTGTGGCTCTGGCTGTAGAAAGCTCCCAGTTTGAAGGATATCTTTCATTTTGAATAGGCATAGAATCTGTATGCCCTTCAATTAATACAGGATTTTTAAATTTATCTAAGGTTTGTGCAATTTTATCAAGCGTAATTTTTGCCTGCGGTTTTATTATAGCAGATCCGGGGTCAAAAAGCATAGTGTCATTAAGTCTTATTACCACACCTCTATCCGAAGTTATTACTTTTACGGATGCGTCTACAGCCGTATCTTTTTGGATTTGTTCCATAAGCTGCTTTGTATCAAGTATCCCGTCGCCGCCTTCCAGAATTGATTTTCCGGAGTTTTCCATTACACCATCTGTCGGCTGTTTTACAGGTTCTATCTGAGAAGTTTCCTGTATATTTTTCTCCTGTTCAACAGTTTTTGAGGCAAAAACTTTTTGTATAGACCTGTTAACATCTTTAACTTTCATCTCGCCCATGGAATTTGTAGCAAACATCACCATAAACAAAGCAAGAAGCATTGTTACAAAATCTGCGTATGATATTACCCAGCGGTTTATATAGTCATTGGAATTTGTATAATACTCGTTTTTCATTACCTTATCCCGTAAGCTCTATCATGGCTTATGTTTTCATTTTTTTGATAACCGTTGTGATACTTTAGATAAGCAATTAATTTTTCTTCAATAACCATTGGAGATTCCTCCATTTGTATTGATACAATACCCTGCAGCACAACTTCTTTAAAGAGTATTTTTTCTCTTGTATTCATTTTTAATTTACCCGCAATCGGAAGAAACAAAAGGTTTGCAAAGCCCACCCCATAAAGGGTGGAAACAAAAGCCACCGCAATACCCTGCGCAAGAATATCGGGTTGTTGAATATACCCCATAATCTGAATTAAGCCAAAAACGGCACCTACAATCCCGAATGTCGGAGCATACCCGCCCAAAGCCTCAAATACACGTGAATTAATAAGTTCTTCCTCCTCATCATAAGATATTTCCGCCTTTAAGATATCGTAAATCATCTGAGGGTTATTAAAATCAACGGAAAGCTGGACACCTCTTTTTAAAAACGGGTCTTCGATATTATCGATTAAGTTATTCAAGCTAAAAAGCCCTTTCACTCTCGCATGTTGGGCAAGATAAATTATTTCATCAATAACTTTCATGTGAGGTTTTTCTTTTTCTCTAAAGACATCAAGAGACGCTTTAAATGCATTAACCAGTGTTGATGGCTTAAAATTAACAACAGCAGCACAAAAAGTTCCGCCAAGAACTATCATAATTGCCGAAGGCTGCAATAATGAAACAATTGAAGCCCCTTCTGTTCTGTGAGAAAACAGTATCAATATAACAGCTGCAAATATGGCTATAATTGCCGGATAATTCAAATCTTACCTCTTCCCGTAGTGCCTGTGTATAAGCAATACTATCCCTAATTTTTTATTAATTAATTTAATTTTTTCACATTTTGCCTTTGGGGAATATACATCATATGGTTGATTTTTAAGCTTTTTATATTTCTAAAAGGGAATTATGCCTCTGCAGAATTTATATCATTCAGCAAAACAATTAATCAAAACCGGTATAATCATTAAGTTTTGTAAAAAAAACAACAAATTTTAACCTAAAATCCTTAAGTCCTGCGAGCAAATGCCGATAAATAAAATAGGAAAGGATTCGGTTACAAATGTCAGGCGGTTTCAGTGATTTAGTAAAAGTTTATATAGAGAATTTGAATTTGCCTAAAGAAACAAAGGCAAAACTTCTGGCGTCTAATCCTAAAACGCTTGCTGATGTTTCTATGTGGCTTGAAGAAAACAATAAAGACACAAAAACAGAAGAAAGACCGTCATTTAACCCGTTTTCAAGCTCTGTAAAAACGAATCTGGTAAAAGAAATCCGGATTTTTTCCAATAATTCTAACATCATCTCCGGCAACTCTAATTTTGTTTTTGCAAAAGATTCACTGGTCGACACTGATGATGCCAGCTGGGGGTTAAGTATAGACAGAACTTTGTCCAAAGACCCTGATAAAACTATGAGTGCTAAATCAGGTTATGATTCATCATCGCAGGGTGCCCTGTATTCAAGTTCAAAGACAGCTGTCCCAAAAAACTCAGCAACAAATAAAACAGAGAAAACCTCTTCAACAACTTCTTCAACATCCCGGTATACGTCTGCACAAACAAGCTCAACAAATTATGCGGCAGAATCACAAGACGCGGTGCAACAGGCGCAGGACAATGCCATTGCGTCAATAAGGGAAAACGTAAACACCTCTATTGAAATTATTATGCAGCAGATGGAAGAACAGGGAATTATCAGTAAAGCATACAACTCTTTAAAAGAATATTTTGACTCTCAAATGTCAATGAGCAGTATCTGCCGTACGCTGTTTGCGGAAAAAGCTACCGCTGATTTATTGCAAAGGGCACAAGACGGCAATCTTACAAAAGAAGAATACTGGAAAACAAAAATCTCAACAGCAATTGATATGCTCGCCTCAGACCGTGAGCTTTCCGCAGAAGAAAGAGCCTGCCTTGAAGAAAGGTTTGCACAATATACTCCGGAAGAACTTAACCAATTAACAGATAAAATTAAATGCTCAAATCAAGAAGACTATACCTCCTTAACAGGTCAGCTTGACAGGCTTATCGAAGAAGGCCGGAAGTTAATTTCCGCAGGCATGAGCGATTCTAACAATGTAACTATAAATGAAAATCCGAATTCTATTAAATCACTGATGAAAGCAGGCGAAGGAAAAGAACTCATGTCCTTTAACGAGGTCTGGAAAGCTGAACGGGGTGTTGAATTTGACCCGCAGGCAATCGAAGAATACGAACAGGCCGCAGCCGAATATGCAATGGTTGCAATGGTTAACAGCAAGGCTAATGAATTGCATGAGCTGCTTAAGGACTCTATGACTCTTGTCAAAGGAAATAATGAAAATGCAGTTTCCCAGCAGGCAAGAGAGGCGGGTGAAAAACAGCTTGAATCAAACCTTGTCAGCGCTTTGAAAAAACTCTACGGAGACAACGAAGAAAAAATCAATCAAAAACTGCAGGAAATTTCAGACGGAGCAATAACTTATAAAGACGGACAGTTTGTTTACAACGAATATTCCAAAAACAACAAAGGGTATCTGCTTTTAAGCAGCGCCCAAAAATTGCTTGACGGAGTTGATGAAAACGTAAAAAAAGTACAGGGCGACTATTCACTTGAAGATTATAAAGAAAAAATGGCGTCTTCTTATGAACTCGCCTACGGACGTAAAAACGCAACACATATGGCTCAGGCGTTCGCTAACGACCAGGAGGAAATTGTCGGTAAAGTCCGTACCGGTGTTGAAATAGCCGGCATTGGTATTATGGTCGGCGGGATGTTTATAGCTCCTCCTGCAGCACTTGCAGGGGCTTTAACAGCGTCTTTCGGCGGTATAGGGGTCGAAGCGCTGAACGAGGCAACCCGAAGCAAAGGGTTAAGCGAAGAAGCCAAGAAAAAAATTGCCGAAGAATTGATGACAAATGCTGCTTTATTCGCAGTCGGCGGCGCTGCCGGCAAAATCGGAACAACAGCTAAAGCAGCTCTGCTTGCGCAAAAATGCCCGACCCTTATGGCTTGCATTGCAGATATAGGCGCCGACGCAACCATAAGTCTTTTAGGCGATATGGTTATAACAGGCGAAATTGATATTGCAGGTGAAGGACTTTCTCAGTTAATATCAGTGCTCGCAGGCCACGTGAGAAAAGTGAAATTCGGCAAAACAAACAGCAGCAATTCTGACATAAATCTCCACAAAACACAAAATACCGACGCCGGCGGTATTTCCGAGCAGCAGCACAAACAAAACCTTAAAGAATTAAAAGCTAAATATAAAGGCAGCAAAGCTATAATGAGTTTTATCAAAAAACATATAAACGACAGAGAGTTTATAGATTTGATAAATAAAGGAAATCTGCAAAATGCTGAAATATATAATATAAAGAACATTACGGATGATGAGATTGAAAATCTTAAATATCTGGCAAAAGTTCAAAGAGATGAACCAATCAGTATCAAAGATATGATTTCTTTTATAATGATTGCAGACAACAGCCAATTCAAAAATTTAAAAGACAGAGGTATGCTTGGAAATATTGAAGGAAGGTCTAATAATCTTTCCATATCAGATATGATTTCTCTTTCTCAAATAACAGATGAGCAATGGAAAATTATAGAAGAAAGAAATCTTTTAAAAGATATTCAAGGGGTTTCGCTGGACAGTACCGCAATAAAAGCGTTATTAAATTTATCAGATGAACAATATCAAAAAACACTTGACAGAAACCTCATAGGAATTGCCCAATCTTTCTGCGAAGACGGAAAATTTGACGGAACTGCACTGACCCCGTTTCTTAATTTGTCTGACGAAGATTGGAAAAAGGTGAGCGAGCTGCTTGCTTTTAAAGACAAAATACAAATGACACCGTATGAGTATGTAACTCTTACCTCGCTGGATGACGAAAGCCTTGAAAAAGTAAAAAAATTATTGAACGCCATAGAAGGAGAACATCTTGACATTGATTCATATGCTTTAAGGGCTTTTTCACAGATTCCTGACGAGTTGCTTAACCAGATAAAAAACTCCGGCAAATTAAGTGATATAAATTCAGAAGAAATATATACAATTATTGCATTCCAAAAATTTGCAGGCAAAAATTCTGTAAGTGATTTATCCAAAGCCGAAAAACGGGAGTTTATGGCTAAATTAATGATGAATAAAACCTTGTTTGCAAAAAACAATATTAATTTGAAAGATATTATAGGTATTTTACCCTGTAACGAAGCAGAATATGCACAAATGATGCGAAAAATCTCACAAAGCCTGAACATCTCAACAAAACCCGTGTCAGCAGAAGATAAAGCAAAAATAGAAAACGACCTTAAACAGCTTGCAGAGATACTAAAAAATGCAGATTTATCAGATTTAGAAGAAATCAACCTAACAATGCCGCATACCGAATTTATTGCAAAAGCACAAGAACTTATGCAGGGGCTTTCTGACGAAGAAAAAGCAAAAGTTATGGAATACTTCGGCTTTAATATTAAAGACGGAAAGCTTTCAGGGTATCCGAACGGCGACGGCAAAGACCTTTCGCTTGCCGATATTTCAGACCCTAAAACAATAGAAGTTGTCAATAAAATGAAAGGGCTTGTTGACAGTTACACTGATAACAACTTTATAACAGTAAAAGACCACCCCGAACTCAACGCTGTTTTAAAAGAAATTTCAAGACTTGTGCCGGAAATATTTAACCAGATTGACGGTTCGAAAGTTCCGGTAGAAACGATTAAAGCACTGCAAAAAATTGTTCAAAAACCCGAGTTTGACAAATTATCCGACAGCGATAAAAAAGTCTTAATCACGGCTACGTTACTTCACAATACGGATAAAGCGTCGGATTCAACAACAGAATCGGCTTTTGATGCCTACTTTATCGGAGAAAAAATGGGCTTGAATAAACAGGAGCTTGCAAAATTATACAAAATTGTTGAAGCCTCAGACCTGATTAAAAAGTTTATGAATACAACAAAAAATGCAACCCCGTTTTCAACACTGCCTGAAAGAGAACAGGTATTTAACTACCTTGCGTTTATGCTCAAAGACTCCAACAACTTTGAGCTTGCGCAGATGCTGTATTCAACTAAAGAAGCCGACGGTTTGACAAGACACCTTGATAAATTACTGCAAAACAAAATAAATGAAATGAAATCTCATGATTTTCTGCTGCCTCAAACCTCTTCAGCAGAGCTTGACGCACACGCAACTGTACAAAATGTAAAAGGTTACGATGTTAAAGTTGTTAATGCCGCAGATATCCCGAATTTTTACGTGTATATACACGCATTGTCAGGAGCTGCAACAGGCGGCACAGAAATGACAAATATCGCAAACTTTGATATATTCGGCCTTGTCGGTGACAGCTCCGTTATTTGTGCGTCTTATGTAGGCAACGGCAAAGCCGGCACAATCGGTGATGCAAAATACGGGCTAATATTTGATGTTGACCCGAACAACCAGCATGTCGGAGGGAACAAGGATATCTGGTCTCAATCAAAGACAGTCAACCAGATGCTTTACGAGTATTTTAACACTGATTCTCCTAAAAAAATTCAAGAACGCGAGTTTATCTCTTCCGAATTGAAAAAGATTTTGAAGATAAGCGATGAAGAATACATAAAACGGCTTGATAATATCAAAGAAAAAGCTAACGGGGAACCTTTAACACTTGAAAAAATTAAAGAAATCGACCCTCAATTCGGTCAAGCTTATGAAACCTTCTTAAACCGTGCAGCAAATTCTCCAAACTCTCTGATGAGAAGCACCCACCACAATGAAATCCTTGTGACAAACCCAAAAGTTAAAGGCATATTCACAAAAGATATCAACGCACTGCCTGAGGATTTAATAAAATACGCACAGGAAAATAATATTCCTATAGTTATAGTCAAATAAATAATTTTTTACAGCCGGCTGCACTCGAAAATAATTTCTATTGACCCAATCAAGAAATTAAATCTTTCATATCTTTAACAGCTTTTTCCAACCCGTCAAAGACAGCTCGCGCTATTATATTGTGACCTATGTTAAGTTCTATCAATTGAGGAATTTGTTTCATCCTATAAACATTTTCGTAAGTTAAACCATGCCCGGCATTGACTTTAAGCCCTAAACTTCCTGCAAGAGCAGCAGATTCTTTAAGGTTGTCAAATTCCAACTCTTCATTTTCAAGCCCGAATGCCTGAGAGTACCGCCCCGTATGAAGTTCTATAAACTGTGCACCGGTTTTGGCAGCGGCCTGAACCTGATGTTTGTCAGCATCAATAAACAGACTTACTGTTATTCCTGCAGCAACAAGCGGTTTTACAAAATCAGTAACAAACTCAACCCTTGAAGCAACATCAAGCCCCCCTTCCGTAGTAACCTCTTCTCTTTTCTCAGGAACAAGACAAACATTTTGAGGCAAAACATCAAGCGCGATTTTTTGCATTTCTTCAGTCAAGGCCATTTCGAGGTTGAGTCTTGTTTTTAGTATTTTTTTAAGCTCATAAACATCATTGTCTCTTGTATGACGCCGGTCTTCTCTAAGGTGAACAGTTATTCCGTCGGCACCGGCTTTTTCACACACAATTGCCGCTTGTATCAGATTTGGCTCAAGACCGCCTCTTGCGTTTCTTAATGTAGCAATATGATCAATATTTACGCCCAACAACATTTTTTTATCCTCTGTCTGTTTTGCTATGCAAGTATAGTGAAAAATAAAATATTTTCCGCGTCTTATATTTTATCACCAAAAATACCTTAACTCAAAACTATTATGTAAGAGTTTTATAAAGATTTCTAAATCATAACTGCAGTGAACCATACCAAACTGTTGTAATAAATATTTTATCGAAAAATTTGTGCATTTATGCAGATATACAAGAGTATTAGCTGCATTAAAAATTATACGTTATAAATAATGGAGTGAACTACGCTCACAGGTTCGAACTTTTGTTGAAGAGATATTATCAAAATTTACAAACAAATTATATATCTATAGTTTGTTTAAAGATAAGCAAACTAATTAACAATTTTTATGATAGAATAGTCATA
>CALUQS010000073.1 GCA_944322975.1 Candidatus Gastranaerophilales bacterium | reverse complement strand
GATACAACAATGGTACACTGGTAATAAAAAATGCCAAAGGTGAAGTAGTAGACTTAAACGGAAACAACGGATTTGTAACAACATACTACACAGATGATGACAAGGCAGCAGAAGCAGAATACAATACCAAGACAGCATCAATCCAGGTAAAAGAAAAGAGATTGCAAAACGATTTAAACCAGGTACAAACCCAACAATCAGCGTGCGACACAGAGATTGATTCAGTTAAAAAGATAATGGACAAAAACATAGAAAGAACATTTAAAGTATTTTCATAGAGAATAAAGATAAATAAAAAAATAAAAAAAGATGATGCAACCCGAATTTAACGAAAAACCGCAAGACAAACTTGCGGTTTTTTTATTTTATCTTTTTAGGTGTCCGGCACTTTTGCAGAATTCAGCTAATATGATAAATCGTACAAATTTTGGATTAATCCTTTTATTAACAAAACGGGGGAATATAAAAATTTTTATTTATGCGTAAAAATTTTTTTACTGACAAATAAGGGAGAGATATAAATGTATTATATAAAACATAATATCAGACTGATATACAGTCTTTGTTATATTTCATTCATTTATATGTTTATAGTTTGCTGTATTGCGTTAATATTATAATATGTGTATATTACAATTTGTTTACAAAATAGCAAAAAAACAAATTTTTCAATTTAATATAATTAGGTCTTTTGTGTGTTATTAAAAAAATTAAATAAACGAGAAGGGGTAAACTATGGCAGTAGAAGGTATTAATGCATTCCACAATTTTTCAAACGCGGTTAATTTCCATCAGGCAACAGGAACAGCCCGGTCGGATAAAAAATCAATTTCAACACAAAGCCAGCACACTTCACTTCCGCCCAAAAAAGACAATACAACACCTATTGTTGTCGGGGCAATAGCTTTAGCTGCTCTGGGAACAGGTATATATGCCCACAAAACAGGCAAACTCGGGGACATTTTCAGTACCAGAACTCAGCGCCTGACCAAAAAAGTAAACAAGTTGATAAACCAATATATGAATAAAGCCAAACAGGTCATTAATGAAAATACTCACGGAGGCATGATTAACCTTCCGGGAATAGACGAAGCAGCAGGCAGAAGATCTGCTGATATAAACAAAACGGAAAGATTCCATCAAGCTGCCACATGGCTTGAAGAAGCTTACAAAACAGCTTTTTCAAAAGCACAGCTTTCGGATGGAAAAAATATGTTTAACTATATACACGAATATATGAAGGGCGGAAAAACAGCTCTTGCTCAAATGTATGTTCAAATGCCCGAGGCAGAAGCAAATATCAGAATAAACAAATTTTTGGATGACATAAAGCAAATGGATAATCATACAGGCATGACTGCAGAAGAATTTCTTAAAGATTTAACAGATGTGTTTATGCCTCAGGCGAGAGAAGCTATAAAATAATGTATTTTGAAGAATAAAACGGTTTTATTAGTTTAAAACCGTTTTATTTTGTTCAAAAAATTTTTTTGCAATGTTTTCATCTTTTACAATCTGTGATTTTAAATCTGTCAAACATAAAAATTTTTGTTCGTTTCTTATTTTTTTTAGAAAATACACTTTAATATCTTTATCGTAAATGTTGCCTTCAAAGTTGAGGATATGTGCTTCTAAAAGTAAATTGTGCGCATCTTCTTTTAAAGTCGGTCTTTTGCCAAGATTCACAACAGAAGGATATTTACAATTGTCAAATTCAACAACTCCTATATAGACCCCCCGGGAGGCTTTTATAATATTTTCCGGATATTTTAAATTAGCTGTCGGGAATGATATAGTTCTGCCTATCCTGTTTCCTGTAATAACTCTTCCTTTTATATAAAAGTGCGAACCGAGGAGATTTTTTATATTCTCCATAGAGCCTTCCGTGATAAACTGTCTTATTTTAGAACTGCTAATCAAAATATTATCGTAGGTAATCGGCGGAATTTCAAAATATTTATACCCGTACTCGTTTTGATAAGAGCGCAGCAGTGAGGCATCACCTTTTTTGCCGGCACCAAAAAAATGATTGAATCCTGTTGTTATAAATTTAGGTTTAAAATATTTTACAAGAACTTCTTTTAAATAATCATACGCAATCAAATCTGCTATATCTTCATCAAAATCAAGCAGATATATATAATCAATACCCTGCGCGGCAATAAGTTCTATCCTGTCGGCAGGTGGTATAATATATTGCGGTATTCTGTTTTGCAGATAACACAAAGGGTGTTCTTTAAAAGTAATTACCGCTGATTTTATGTTGTTTTGTTTTGCCAGATTGACCGCGTTTTTAAGAACAACTTTATGTCCTTGATGTACCCCGTCAAAAAATCCGAGACAAATAGACAAATCAGGATTGTAATCTAGTTTATTAAAAATTTGCATACCATTATCTTATTTAATCTCTATGTTATTTTCAACTGTTTTGTTTAATTAAATCTAAATTATTTACACCATTACAGACATTGTGCAGAGTTGTCCGTGCGAGTTTGTAGGTTTTTAATTTTTGGCGCCTGTGTTTTATCTTTAGTTCAGCATAAAGAAAAAAACAAATCCTCAAAAATTAAACGTTGTTTGATATATGCTTGTGATTCTTTTTTCGCGTGTTGTATTTTTAGAATATCTTTTCTGATTTTTTGCACAAGAAGTTTGTTTTCAAGATTGTTTTTTATCATCTGTGCAAAATAATATTCTATGCAGTCAAGGACATATTCAGTATTATACCCTTTTGTATTCATCGAATCTTCCAGCCTTTGAACAACCTCTAAAACATCAATTTTTTTTATGTTAGGATAAGCTGACATAATATCTTTTAAAAATTCTGTGTCATAATTTTGTGCATTGTAAGACGGAACGTAAAAACACTGAGAACGTGAAATAATTGTCTCTATAATATCCTCCTTGTCTTCGGTTAAAAACAAAAATAACGTTCTTTCAGGCGGTTCTTCAATTGATTTTAAAAGCGAGTTAGGGGCTTCTCCGTCAAGCACTTTGCGATTTAGCGGACGTGGCATCCAGTTATCCTGAGGGAATTTGAATTTTAAATCCCCGAACTCTTTTAGATGTTTTTGTTCAAACTCTGTAGGTTCGGTTAGTTCTGAATCACAAAAAATAAACACCCTGTAATAATCTGATGAATTAACAAGACTGTTGTTTATCATAAGCGTCTGTTTTATGGAAATAACTTTGCTCGAGGTGTCATCAGACGGTTTGTTGTCATTTTTTGAGATTGTTAAAACAGCAGGGTGCTGGTTGTTTCTTATCCAGTTGCAATTTAAACAGTCGCAATTGTATTCGCCGTCTTTTTGGCAGTTTAAGAGTCTTGCTATCTCTGTTGCAAGATAGTACTGGGCAACTATATCCTGTCCGTAAAGAACAAGCGACTGTGCAAAGCTGCGATTTTTGTTTTTTAAAGCAGTTTCAAAATAGTTTGTAAAATATTCAAATTTCCTTTTAAAAATCGGGTGGAACATATATCCTCTTAATTTAGTAATGCAAGTTCAACAGGAAGTTCATAAAAAGACATTTCGCCTGTTTTTACTCTGTATTCAGCCTCAAGCAGATTTTTCCTTATTTTTATAATCCTGTCCATTGGCACTTTGCGTAATTTTTCGAGATGTTTTTTTACAATGAACTCGGGTAAATGGTTTTTTGCGGCAATTTCCATGGGGCTTTTATTCCCGGAATCAACTTTTATACTTGCCATTTTTGAAAAATTTGTTTGTAATACAGCAAGTATTTCAAGGTAATGTTTGTTTGTGCATAGCTTTTGAAACTCAAGCAGCGCTTTATCTTTTTCCCCCTTTAAAATATAATCGGTCAGAACAAAAATATCCTCACTTGAGGTGCAAATATTTTGAATATGCTCTTTGGTGACAGCTTTTGTGGGATATATTGCCAGTTTAAGTTTGTCGAGTTCGGAATTTATTATACGTAAATTTGTTCCGAGTCTGTCTATCAAAAACTGCACAACATCCGACGCTATAATTAAATCTTTTTGTTTTGCCTGTTTTTGAATCCAGGAGGGAAGCTCCTTGCTATAGGTTTTCCATTCGGGGAATTCTGTCATTGTTGTGTTTTTAGCCAGAATTTTGTAAAGTTTTCTTCTTGTGTCAATTTTTTTTGTTGATTCCCGCTCGATTTTGCAGACAAAAACTATGTTTAATGTCTCCGGTATGGTTTGAATGGTTTCTTCTATCTGCTTGATTTCTTTGTCGTCAAAGCTTATTTTGCCTTTTGTGTCAAAAAAGTATTTTTCACAGTTTATAACAGCCAGAATGCTGCCGAACATCAAAGAGGGTGTACGTAATATATCCATTAATTCAGGGAATTTAGGATTGTCATATACCCTGAAATTTGTGGCTAAAAAAGCTTTGTCCACAAGTTTGTCTTTGAGTTTATTCAGCTCTGATTCTATTAAAAAGTCTTCCTGTCCGTGATAAAAATACAGCATAATTATATTGTATCACGCTTAAATTTATTCGCTAATTATCATGAGCGGAACCTTGTTTGGCTGCGAGAGCTGTGTAGTTATTATATCCGGGGCTGTTGACTATATGATTAATTGTTGTGCCTGTTTATTGCGAACTTAACTATATATTGACTTGAAATGATAAGATATTTCATATTAAATTTTTTGATGATAAGATTATAATTAAGTGATAAACAAAAAAGGAATTGAAAATGTCGGAAAACAATACCCTTAATGCACCTACGCTTAATGCAATAAGAAATACAAGAATCCAAAAATTGACAGAACTTGCTGATAAAGGGATAAACCCTTATCCTTATTCATATGACAAAAATGCCTCCGCTAAAAGTTTGCAGGAAAAATACAAAGACCTGCCCGCAGGCGAAGAAACTAATGATGAATATCTTGTTGCCGGTCGTGTTATGGCAATAAGAAACACAGGCATGTTTATAGACCTTATGGATGCTTCGGGCAAAATTCAAATATTTTCTCATAAGGAAAATATGGATATTGAAAAAATTAAAACACTTAAACTTGTTGATATCGGTGATATTGTCGGTTTTCAAGGTACTATAAGAAGAACCCCCAGAGGCGAGTTAAGTATAAAAGCAACAGATTTTAAAATTCTCTCAAAATCCTTGTTGCCTCTGCCGGAAAAATTCCATGGGCTGACTGATGTGGAAACTCGATACAGACAACGCTACGTTGATTTGATTATGAATGAAGACGTCAGAGATACTTTCAGAAAAAGAAGTTTAATTATACAAAAAATCAGAGAATATCTCGCAAAACACGGCTTTTTAGAAGTTGAAACGCCTATTTTGCAAACAACCGCTTCAGGTGCAAACGCAAGACCTTTTACAACCCACCATAATGCACTTGATATGGATTTAACCTGAGAATTGCGCTTGAGTTATATTTAAAAAGACTTATCGTAGGCGGGGTGTCTGAAAGAGTATATGAAATAGGCAGATGTTTCAGAAACGAAGGTATAGATACACGCCATAACCCTGAATTTACTATGATTGAGCTGTATCAGGCATATGCTGATTACAACGATATGATGACGTTGACTGAAAATATGGTTGCCTATGTAGCTCAGGAAGTTCTTGGCACGATGAAAATTAAATACGGCGAAAACGAAATTGATTTGACTCCGCCATGGGATAGAAAAACAATGCTCGGTGCTATTAAAGAAGCCACCGGTGTTGATTTTATGGAAATTTATGATGCTAAACAGGCTGTTGAAGCTGCTAAAAAACTTAACGTGCCTGTTGATGATGAAATGAACTGGGGTCAGGTTGTGGAAGCTGTTTTTGAAGAAAAAATAGAACCTTCTTTAATTCAACCATGTCATATTATTGATTATCCGCGGGAAATTTCCCCGCTTGCCAAAGTTCACAGGGATAATCCGCGATTGACGGAGCGTTTTGAAACCCGTATTAACGGCTGGGAGCTTGCTAATGCTTTTTCTGAATTAACAGACCCGATTGACCAGAGAAGCAGATTTGAAGCACAGGCTCTTGCTAAAGCAAACGGCGATGAAGAGGCAATGGAGCTTGATGAAGACTTTATTACTTCTTTGGAATACGGTATGCCTCCGACAGGTGGTATGGGAATGGGAATTGACAGGCTGGTAATGCTGTTAACGGATTCTCAGACAATAAGGGATGTAATAGCATTCCCGACAATGCGTCCGCTGGATAAATAACAGAGTTGGACTAGATATTAATTTTTGAAAATATGCGCATATATAATGCGCATATTTTTTAATTATTACTATAATTAAAAAACTCTATACAGATATGATTTTGTTACCTGCGTGGCTCGCAGGTGGGTGAGTGCCTTGACTAATCCGTTTCCTACTGGCGTAAATTCTTACGGTAGGTATACTTCAAAGTTTTCGAGTCGCCTCTCCCGATAATAAATAATGTAGGAACAAAATTAATACCTGTATAGAGTATTAATATTTTATACTTTTTTGTTATAATAAACAAGTAACAAATTTATTTAATCTATCAGGTGACAGGAATGGATAAAATTACTATCAGATCAGACAGACAGGATGACTACACTTTTACTTACAGAGGTGAAGAAGTTGTTCTAAAAGCAGGCTCGGTATTAAGTATTGCTAACGGTTTAAACGATGTTGTTTTGCCTACTACTCAAATGAAAATTATGAACAATCTGATTGTAATCAAAGACAGTATTAAAAAATAGGCATAAAAAAAACAGAAGCCACTTATTAATAACATAACTTCTGTAATAAAAAATAATGCGTTATAAAATAAAATTTTATTATGATTTGTCTTGCGGATATAAGTTGTCTACAAGGCTTGAGGGTTCGCTGTCAGAATCGCTGTCTGAGTAAAACACGCTCATAGAGCTTGGTTTGAATGATTTATATTCTGTTTTAAGTTTTTCCTCATCAGCTTTTAAATTGAAAGCCTGAATTTCGGCGTTGGTTACCCTTCCGTCTTTGTTTGTATCAATCTGGTTAAAATAAGTCAAAACATTGGTCAGTACATCACTTCCGCCTAAACCGCTGGAGCAAAGCTGGCAGAGTTCCTGATAGCTAAGACCGCTTTGTGATAATTTGCTTGTTAAATTGCTCATATCATCGGCGCTTATTTTTCCATCCCCGTCTTTGTCTATTGCGGCAAAGTTTGAGGACAAAAATTGTGCAAAAGTTGTGTTGTACCCCAGCTGTTGTAATACAGTACTTGATGGGTTATTGATTTCATCAATAGTCAAACCGCCTGAGGTAGAACTATTTTTTGCAAGTATTGAATATGTTGTTGATAAACCTGTTAATGCGTTGGTAAATAAAGCCTGACCATTTGTTAAAGACATAAGACATCTCCTTTTGATACTTTGATGCATGTTTAGTTTAATGTTTTTTTTCAAAAAGTAAACCATTCAATTAAAGTATTTAATAAATTTTGGGCAAAAAAAAGCCCCGTTGAATAAAAACAAAGAAAACGGGGCTAAATAGATATATACTTCATCCGAGATTATTTATTTCTTTTTCCAGTGCATTAAGCCGGTTAAGCCAGCCTTTAAGAAAAATTTTCTGGTTTCCGTACTGAGAAAATTCCTCATATTTTGCACGGCGTGCCGCAATAAATTTTTCGGGATATTTATACTGTGCTGCTTTCATAAACTGTTTTACACGGCTTAAACCCATGTTGACAGCTGTGTCAAAAGCCAGTAGCGCAAATTTCGGGGACATTTTGTCGCATCCCGCTTTAAGCCAGTAGTTTTTGTAGTATATGTTTTCGATTTCTGCTCTTGTAATGTCACGCACATCTTTGTACGCCAAACCCTTTGATTTGAGCCAGTTATTGTATGTGTTTTGAGTAATTCCATAATTTGTTGCTCCGCCTTTGTCATTTTCATTGTTAACATAACCGCCCTCCCATTTGAGAACAAATTGAAGGGCGGATTTGAATAAATTTTCCATAAGTTTCTCCGATTTTAATTTTTAATTATTTGTGCTCCCGTGCCACTGGACAATACTAATCAACAGTGTCTTGACATCGTTAACGTTTTTATCAATACTATCCATCCGGTTTTCAAGACTCGTGTGGTTATCTCTGTAAGTTTTGTCGGATACATAGTGGTCTGCCATATATTCGATAAGATCTGATTTTACTTCTGAGATTTGATCTGGGGTAACAAATAATTTGTACTGTAAAAAAAACATAATAATCACAATCACAAGAGGAGCGTATTCTATAAGAATTTCCATGGCATCTCCTTTAATTGTATTTTTTAAAATTATTTACCAGATGCACAAATTTGAGCCTGTGGGCAAAAGTCATATCCGATTTGTAATTTTGTGCTATATCTATTATCTTTTCCGCTATTTCAACAGCTTTTTTATAATCTTTTTTATCTTCAATGACTTCTGTTTGTGCTTGATTTTCAATGCCGGCTTTTTTGAATTCAAAAAATTTAGCCAGCATGTTGCCAATAGCCGTTATTAAAGCGGAGTACATTACGACTCCGCCTTTACATTTGAGTTTTTGCTAACCTCGTGTTCATCAACAATAACGTTAATTAATCCTATTATTCCGAGCGCACAGGCAATTATTGCATCGGAAAGCTCCGGTTTTAATACAACACCAAAAGCAGCAAGTACAGAAAACAAGCCTTTGTAAGTACTGGGTTGATTAAGATATTTTAATATGGTTTCTATTATTTTATTCATTTGTATCCTCACTTTCTTTTTGTTTTGTCATAAGTTTTAACCGGTAATAAATCATCACCGGTTGAATATTTGTATACGAATTCCACCTCAAAAACGAAATGTCACGGACTTGACAAGTATAAGGTTGTAGTAAATAATGTAAATACAGGGTGGCACCTTGAGAAAGTGCCAATACTCTTAAGAAGTCAGACGGTTCTTATCTATTTTGATGAGAGCCGTTTCTTAATATGAATAGAATCAATAACACTAATATTAGAGTTAAATTGATGTTTTCCATATTGACCCCCTTTCTAGTCGGGAACCAACCCGAAGTCAGAGTATAATTGTAGGTTGTTCCTTTTCAAAAAGAGTATTTTTACCCTGCAGGTATATATTACTATAACCTGCTTTGTTGTGTCTATTCTTGTGTCAAAGTGCTTTCAACCGGTGACGGATTGTCGCCGTTCGGGTCAATGGTTTCTTGCTGCTCTGTATTTTCACCTGTTTCGGGCTCTTCTTGCTGGTCACTCTGTGTCATTGAGATATCCACCACATCCTGCGGATTTTGATACACAATCTCAATGGCGTTGACATCGTCTGCTGTTTCGCAAGACTCAATCTGTGCAAGGTATGTCGGAAAATCCACAGTCCAGAGTTTTGCGTTAAGCTGGCTCATAATCCCTGTTAAGGTCTCGCAGGCTGTTTTGTTCAAAAAGATGT
>CALUQS010000072.1 GCA_944322975.1 Candidatus Gastranaerophilales bacterium | reverse complement strand
GAAGTTTTGATAAAGAAATTAATATTGACAGAGATGACGAACTCTCTGATTTCGCAAAAGCTATTGATAGAATGCTAAATTATAAGGATAAAAACTAGCCTTTTATTAAGAAGAATTAATGTTTTTTCTGTTTAGGGTAAACTTGTATACATATCCCTCTTATAGTCATAGGGTAATTTAATTTGCAATTATTAATTTTTAGCGATATTCTAGTCTATACTAATTGTTATAATAATATTTATGCGTATCTGAATTATTTGTTAACTTTTGTTAATTATCCGATATCCAGCTAACAAATTTTTTTATATTTGGTTATTAAACAATTGTAAACCACGTACATCTGTTTAACGGAGGGAAAATGATAAATCAACCTACTAATTATGCACCAGTACAACAGGTACCTGTTATGCCGCAAGCTCCACAGTTCAATGCGATAAAAATTGATATACAAGGCGCTACTGTCGGAACTTCCGCACCGGCTATGCCTATACCGCCAGAAGTACAGCAACCGGAAAATGTTGGACAGAATATTAATTATACAGCGTAGATATTAAAGCAACCGGACACTTCGGTTGCTTTTTTAACTAAAATTAAATTATTTTGTTACAAATTATTAATCCGCTCACTGTTAAATAGCAATTTTAAATCTTTAGCTTTATTAAATAGATAGTAAATACTTTAAGTTATATAAGGGGAATAAAATGATACAGTCACCTTTACCAAATTACACAATGCCGACA
The DNA here is from genome assembly GCA_944322975.1 of Candidatus Gastranaerophilales bacterium. GTDB lineage: Bacteria > Cyanobacteriota > Vampirovibrionia > Gastranaerophilales > Gastranaerophilaceae > Limenecus. Next base: position 30,430 of record CALUQS010000072.1, on the reverse strand, counting down.
CAGCCCATGCCTGTAGTGCAGCAACCGGCTCCGGAATATAATGCAATTAAAATCAATATTGTTGATCCAAAAGTAAATGTACCGGGAGTTGCCCAGCCTCAATCAATGTATTCTTATCCTCAATCACAAATTTACAGTTACCCGCAGGCGCAGCAACAAGTTTATGCCCCAACTACATATGCAATACCGCCTGTTCAACAGCAGGGACAAGTCATTATCCCGCAGCCCGTAACAACAGCTCAAACTGTATCAGTTCCTGCCCCGCAAGTTATAAATACACAAAATGTTAATCAAACACCTCCTTCTGTAATACAAGAACCGGCACCACAACCTGTACAACAGCCGCAGGCTCCTGTACAACAGACACAAACTCCACCGGCAGCTGCTCCGGCAGTAAATGTCCCTGCTTTTACTCAGAGAGTTAAATCTGATGACCTTGAAGATGCAGGAAAAGCAATAGAAGAAATTGCTGACATTGCACAAACAAGACCGGCTCCTGAACTGTTAGATACTGATTTAATGGAAGCCTTATTAGGTGTTATCGGTAAAGACAGCAGCACACTTGAAGGCCCCAGCGAAAAACAAAAAGAACTGAGACAGCAGGTTCTTGAAGGCAAACAACTTTCTGATGCTGATATGGCTGAAGCTAATAAAATTACCCCGTTAGAAATGGCTGAAAGAAACAAACAATACGCACTGTTTACAACTGCAATTTTACAAAACCAGTTGATTGACGAATTCAAAAAGACTAACAACATGACTCCTGACATCAAAGATTTGCCGGGTATGGAACAGATTGTAACAACAATTAAAGACAATCCTAACCCGATGTTGAGAGCAAGCGGGCTTGCAGCTTTAGCTTATAACGCCAGACCTGAATACAAACCCGTAATGCAGGAAATCTTTGAATTGTCACAACAGGATGCTGATGAAAATGTACAAAAAGTCGCAGCAGAAGGGCTTGCAAAATTAGCAACCGTTATGGACGCTCCGGCTGCTCAACAACCGGCAGCACCTGTTCAGGCAGCATAATTCAATAACAAATTTTATATAAAAAAGGCTGTACGCTAAGTTCTAAGTACAGCCTTTTTTCGACTAATTTATTTTACAATCTGTAACATTTGGACTAAATAAAAAAAATAAGCTTTAATAAAAATATGTCCGATGAAATTAACAAAAAAGTTATCAATATATTCAGTAAGCACATAAAAAACAAACCGGAAAAAAGTTCAGAAAAGGTTAAAACTTTTGCTGGTTTTAGCTATGTTAGAATGGATAAAGACGTTAACGGTTATCCGTTTAAAGAAGAGAACCTTCTTGAATATGCAAAAGAATGCCACTATATCGTTAAAGTAATGAGGGATAAAAACGGTTCTCCGTCTTTGTATAGTTATAACGTGCCAAGTGAAAAGCTGCTTGATTTTCTTTTAATGTTCAGAAATAATGAACTTAACGGAAGTATTATTGAAATAGATAAATTTTTGCCGAAAAGTATAATATAATGAATAAACTTGATGAAAAAACGCTTGATAAGCTCTTATTCAATGTAAATAAGCCTTATCAATATATGGGTAATGAACTTTACTCGTATAATAAAGATTTTGAAGCTAATGAAGTACGTTTTGCAATTGCTTTCCCTGACAAATATGAAGTCGGGGCGAGCAATCTCGGCCACCGAATAATCTATGAAACACTTAATTCAATTGACGGATGTATGTGTGACAGAGCGTATGCGCCTGACATTGACTGTAAGTCTGAAATTGAAAGACAAGGACTTTATTTATACGGAGTAGAATCTAAGATTTCTTTGAATAATTTTGATTTACTCGGTTTTTCCCTTCAATATGAGCTTGCCTATCCTACTGTATTAGCTATGCTCAAATTATCAGGTATTCCTGTACGTTCAGTTGAAAGAAATGACAGCCATCCTATAGTTCTGTCAGGCGGGCCATGTACGTACAATCCTGAACCTATAAGAGACTTTATAGACGGTTTTTTAATAGGGGATGGCGAGGATATATTAAAAGAAACCGTAGAAACCTATAAAAAAGCCAAGATTTCTGGTAAAAACCGCAAACAAATTATAGAAGAGCTCGCTAAAATTAACGGTATTTATGTTCCGGCTTTGCACAAAGAACATATTGTAAACAAAAGAATATACAATTTTGCAATGGATTCTGTGCCGCTAAAACCGCCGGTACCTTTTTCTACATCTATTCATGACAGAGCAGTTGTTGAAATACGACGCGGGTGCGGAAGAATGTGCAGATTTTGCCAGCCCGGGCACGTTAATTTGCCGATAAGAGAAAGAAAAGCGCAGGACATTATAAATGTCACAAAAGAACTTGTAAAAAATACGGGCTATGATGAGTTCTCAATGCTATCTCTATCTTCTAACGACTATACAAATATTGAGCCTGTACTTGAGGAATTAACCTGCTATTTTAGTGATAAAAAGGTCTCTGCATCTTTACCCAGCCAGAGAATTGACCGTTTTAACATAAGGCTGTCTAATCTTGTTAAAGACGTCAGAAAAACAACAATTACCCTTGCTCCTGAGGCCGGTTCACAAAGATTAAGGGATGTAATCAATAAAAACATTACAAGAGAACAAATTATAAACACGACCCTTGACTGTTATAAAAACGGCTATGATGCTGTTAAATACTACTTTATACTCGGTCTTCCAACAGAAACATACGAAGATATAGACGAAATGATAGAGCTGCTGGCGGGTATAAAATACAGAGCAAAACAAATTAAAAACGAGTCAGGGTTAAAGCAGGATTTAAAACTTAATTGCACACTTTCTATTTTTGTACCCAAGCCATTCACTCCTTTTCAATGGGTAGGTCAGGATTCTTTAGAAACTATCACACAGAAAATAGCATATATAAGAGAAAAATCAAAATCACTTAAGGGTGTCAGAATAAAAATTCACGAAAAATATATCTCGGAAATTGAAGCAGTGCTTACACGAGGCGACTCTTCTTTATGTGATTATATAGAAAAACTGTACGAAAACGGATGTTATCTTGATGCTTGGGATGAAAATTTTGACAGAGATAAATGGTATTCCATTGCGCAGGAATGCGGATTTTCGTTAGGTGAACTTTCCCAAAAAGAATACGGATTAGATGAAAAACTGCCATGGGATTTTATCAATGTCGGTATAAAAAAAGATTGGTTTGTTAACGAGTATAAAAAAGCCTTGCAAAGCAAAACAAGTGTGCCTTGTGAAACAAAATGCTCAAATTGCGGCATATGTCAGGAATATAGGGTAGCCAAACGTACAGATAATCCTTATGAACCTCATTTAACACAAAAAATTGAACACTCAAAAGATAATATTCACAAATACAGGGCTAAAATTACTAAAAAAGGCTATTTAAAATATCTTTCTCGCCTTGACTGGCAGAATACACTGGTGAAAGGACTGTTTCGTTCAGGCTTGCCCGTTGTATTTACAGAAGGTTTTAACCCGATACCTAAAATCTCGCTCGGTGCAGCTTTGCCAATATTCATTGAAAGCTTAACGGAATTTATAGATTTTGAATTGTATGGTGAGCACCCGCTCTCGCAAATTAAAGAATCCTTGTGCGCTGCTTTTGACAAAAATGCTCAAATTATTAATATTTATGAAATACCTAAAAATGCCGAATCACTTGATATAACAACACAATGGGCACGATATGAGATAGCGCCTGTAGATGAAGGTATTTTCAAAATTGAACTTTTAGGGTATATTAAAGATAAGCTTACTTCAGAAGATGAAATATTCTTAAAGAAGAAGACTAAAAAAGGTATAGACAAATTAATAAACATTAAACATTCAGTTAAAGATGTTGAATTTACAGACAACAAATTATATGTAACGCTAAAAACAGGACAAAATCAGGAGATTCCTGCGCTTAGAGCTGATGATTTAATGAAAATTTTCTATCCGGAAGATAAGTTTAATATTACCAGAATAACGCTGTACGACAAGGATTTTAATGTCTTATAGAATTTTGGTGATTTTATAAAGGTTTATTAAGTTTAAAAGGAATAATTTTATGGCTAAATCAATTGTTATTGCAGAGCGCGACAACATCGCAGCTGTGTTCGAAGATAACCAGATAACAGAATTTTTTATTCACAGAGGAGAAATACTTCTTGGTGATGTTTATTTAAGTAAAGTTGAAAATATACTGCCCAGTATTGAGGCCGCATTTGTTAATGTAGGGTCAGATAAGATGGGCTTTTTACATGCAGCTGACGTAATAGGTAAAGGCGGTTTGCAGGACAAATTGTCACCTAAACAGAAACTTGTTGTTCAGGTAGTAAAAGAACCTACAGGTCATAAAGGCCCTCGGGTTACGACCTCAATAAGCTTACCCGGACGTTTTTGTGTATTAATGCCGCAGGAAGCCGGAATTAGTGTAAGTAAAAAAATCATGTCCTCAAAAGAGCGCGCAAGATTGAAATCTATTGTCAGCCTGATAAAGCCTGTAGGTTTAGGCGTAATAATCAGAACAGAGGCTGAAGGACAAACTGAGGCAGAAATTCAGGAAGACCTGGAAATACTTCTTGAAAAATGGAATACAATTGTTACTCAGGCTGAGCTTGTAGATGCACCTAATTTACTATACAGAGATCAGGACTTGCTATACAGGGTTATTAGAGAGGCATGCACTGAAGACGTAAAAGAAATCGTTGTTGATACGCCTTACGCAATGCACAGAACGCAGCAGCTTATTCAGAACTGGAATTTAAACAGAAACATTGACATATCTGTTTACAAAGGCAGTGAGCCCCTTCTTGTTGCATCAGGAGTAAAAAAAGAGATAGAACTTGCTCTGCAGGATAAAGTTAATTTACCATCAGGCGGCTACCTGTTTATTCAGGCTACAGAGGCAATGACTGTAATAGATGTTAACAGCGGTAAATTTATAAGTTCTGCTACACAGGATGAAACTATACTTAAAACAAACAAAGAGGCTGTCAAAGAAATAGCTAGACAGCTTAAATTACGCAACATAGGCGGAATGATTATAATAGATTTTATAGACATGCTAAGCCGTGCTGATAAAATTGCAATTCTTGAAGAACTTGAACTTGCTGTTGAAGATGATAAAGCCAAACCTCAGGTTGGTCAGCTTTCAGACTTAGGCTTGGTGGAAATGACCAGACACAGACAGGGGCAAAGTCTTGCAGAGATTTTTACTAAAAAATGTCCTCATTGCCACGGAACAGGACATATTTTAGAAGATTTTGGCTTTGCATCATCTGTTTCAGAGGGCGAACAACGCTCAAAAGCAGCAAAACTCAAACTGCCGATGAACGGCAACAAAAACAAGCACAATAATAACAAAGTGTTCAACTACCAAACACCCGGCTCAAATAGTCAACAAAAAAATGACTACGACAGAAGAAATCATAAGGCAGATGAGTCTGTTACAGATACTGACGTAAACGAAAATGTTTCTGAACAGAAAACAGATAAAAAACAGCGTTTTAATAAAAACAACAGAAGAAACAGAAACAAAAAAGACAATTATAAAGAACAAAATATACAGGAATCAGCGACAGAAGAACTGATTCAACAAGAGCCGGATGTAAGCATTGATACGTTAGCTAAAGGCGAACAACATCCTGAAATATCTGTGGAGAATACTTTTGAACCCCAGGAAAAACCTGCTAAATCAACCAGAAAAAGAACTCCAAGAAAATCTAAAAAGGCGGAAGAGGCTGCTAAACAAGAGACAGCCGCAGAAACTCCTGTAACTCCGGCAGTTGAACCGGTACAGCAAACTAATGAATCTGAACAGGTTAAACCTGCTAAAAAACCAACAAAAACAAGAAAAGCGTCAAGAGCAAGAAAGAAAACAGTTGAAAACAGTGAAACACAAAATGTCACTGCATAAAGGGGCTAATATGATTAAAAAAAATATTATAGCAGCAATCAGCTTTATAATAATATCAATCGCAGGTATAATGCCGGCCATATGTGCTGTTGATACAGTTGATACGATTGATGCACTTAATAACGGCAAACCTAAAAGCGAAATAAAACACGTATTGAAAAAATTTGCTGTTTCAATGTCACTTGTCGGCGGGTGCTGTATTATACTTTATTTTGCTCTTAAGACATACAAGCGTTTTAAAGAAAAAGAAGAGACTGTTGAAACCTGTCACATAGATGTAAGCAAGGATTTGGCAACACCTGAAACAATAGATAGCGCAACAAAATTATTTATCGAAAAATTTTAAAAATTAGATATTTTCTTTAATTCACAATCAGGTTCGCCATAGGTTTTTAAAAGTGCTCTGACAATCTTGGGCATTTGGCATACAAATGAATAACTATAACCGCTTGCGTGAATAGAACATTTCTTGCAATCAGAGTTTATTTCATAGCATTCTATTGCCTGTTGTGTCCAATTTTGCATAATAGACTTAGATATCTCACCGTTAGTCTGAGGTACAAACAAATCAGATATTGCTGTTACAGGTGAAAGCATAAAACTACTCCGTTCGTTTTTCGATGCACAAAAGATAACCCTACAATAACAATATAAACCTTTTTTAAAACAATTTACTCGGTTTAATGGAGGAATTTTATGCTTTTACAACGTGGGCGTCGTAAACCATTTTAAGCCCCTCAAGAGTAATATTAGGGCTTATATAATCGAATTTTCTCTCCATATAATCGGCAACAATATCGCTGTATCCGCCTGTTGCAATTACTATGGCTCTTTCGCCTAATTCAGACTCACATTCTTTTATTAAACCGTCTATCATGCAGGCATGCCCCCGGACAATTCCTGACAACATAGCATCAATGGTATTTGGGCCTATAGCCTTTTTAGGCGCTTCAATTTTAATCAAGGGTAATTTTGAGGTAAATTTTTTTAAGCTTTCTGCCTGTATTTTCATTCCGGCACAGATAATACCTCCGATAAATTCTCCATTGCCTTTAACTATATCAAAAGATGTAGCTGTACCCATATCAACAACTATGCAGGTCTTATGATACAGTGTATAAGCTGCAAATGCATTCACAATCCTGTCGGCACCGAGTTCTTCAGGATAATCAACAGAATATTTAAGCAAGTTTGTAGTTTTATTTGATACAACAAAAGGTTCAATGCCAAGATAGCGTTTTATTGCATTTTTAAACCTTTCCGTAAGACACACAACTACACTGCACAGGCATGCAGAATCAACGCAATGTTCATAGTTATGTATCCTTAAAAGATTTAAAAGTAAAATACCGATTTCGTCCTCTGAACGATGTTTTTCAGAAGCTATTGTCCAGGTTTCAACCAGCAAATTGCCGTCAAAAAGCCCGATTGTTGTAGAAGTATTTCCAATATCTAATGTTAGTAGCATAGTTTTACCTCAATATAATTTTAACAAAAAAAAACTGTTAAGTAACTTTATACAAACGTTGAATTTTTGCTATAATATTGCAAGAGTATATCACCACGAGGTCACAATGAAAAAAATATTAATAACACTTTTACTGGCATTTATAGCACTTTCACCGGCATACGCAGGCGACGGCAGCACAAACTTTGATATAACAAAAATCGGTTTTCATAAAAGAATTGATATAGACCCGCAGCTGCAAATGCGTGATATGTTTAAAAACTATCAAAAATATCTCAATTCCAAAGATGTCGATAAATTTTTAAGTATGTATGATGAAACATACAAAAGCTCAGACGGCTACGCCAAAGACAAATTAAAAATTCTGGCTGATACAGTTGTAAAAAACTACCCTGATATGAAATATGATATAAAAATCATATCCGTTGACATTGATGTTGATAATGCAACTGTAATTACTAAAGAAAAACTGTCAGCCAGTGTTGATTCAAATATTCAATATATAAAAGGCAAAGGTTACATAGATGCGGAATCAACAAATATATACTATTTAAAACGTTTTTCAAACGAGTGGCGCATTGTTTCTGATTTTATAATCAGTGAAAAAACAGCAGTAAGGTACGGTCTTGCAAAATACGTACCAATGCTTATTGATGCGCCTTCTCTTGTGTCACCGGGTCAGGAGTACACAGCTGTGTTAAAGATGAATCTTCCTGACAAATACAAGGCATTGATATCTATAGATAACGAACCTATTTCTTATCCTGAAGAACAGTTGCCTGAAACCTTCAGAGGTCTAAAACCCTCCGGAATTCAGGAAAGAATTCTATACAGCAATAAAGAGAATAAGAATGAAAATGCCATAGCATCAATTGGTATTGTAAAAGCAGATATAAAAGAAGATAATATCAATGTTAATATAGTTGGATTAGGTTTTCTTTCAAGCAGAGTAAATGTTTTAGAACCAAAATCCGATAACTTTAATATTGACACGCAAAATGATGCAAAAAACAAGACACCTGAAGGTCAAAAATAAATGCAGCAGTTAAATGAAAATCAAAAATCTTTTTGTTTTATTTTGATTGTAGTTGTACTGTCGTCCGTCGCATTTACCTTAAAAGAAGTTCTTGTCAGACATTTTAATGCTCTTGATATGGTGCTGTTTAAAATTGATTTTGTAAAGAATTACGGCGCAGCATTCAGCCTGTTTCACACTAAAACATTATTTTTGATATTTGTATCACTGGCAATACTCATTGCAACGCTTTTTTATATTTTTAAAAACATTAAGAATTTTTCTAACTGTGACCTGTTTTTTTCGGCTATGCTGTCGTCCGGTATTATTTGTAACCTCTTAGAAAGATTGATTGACGGTTTTGTGACAGATTATATAAGGCTGACCTTTATAAGTTTTCCTATCTTTAATTTAGCGGATATATACATTAGTATTGGCGCATTTGTGCTTATTTGTAATATACTTTTTAATAATGAACAATCAAGTGTATGAAACATTTATAATAGATAATGCTGATGCAAATATACGTCTGGATAGCTTTTTAAGTAATATTTATCCTGACTGTTCGCGCTCCTTTATACAAAAACAAATTAAATCATCTAAAATCACGGTAAACGATATTGCTGTAAAACCATCTTACAGCTTGAAAGCTGAAGATATAATACGACTTACCTTTGATATTGAAAAACCTGACATAATAGAGCCGCAAAACATAGCTCTTAACATTGTCTTCGAGGATGATTGTATGTTGGTTGTTAACAAACCTTCAGGTATGTTAACCCACCCGACCTCTATGGAAAAAACAAATACACTTGTAAATGCTCTACTTTATTACACAAATGGTAAATTATCCGATTGCAACGGAGCTTTACGCCCCGGTATTGTCCACAGGCTTGACAGAAATACCTCGGGTCTTTTAATGATAGCTAAAAATAATGCAGCTTATGATTTTTTAAAAGAGCAAATCCAAAAACATACTATAGAAAAAAGGTATTACGCAATTGTGTGCGGAAATATTGAATCAGATACGGGGACAATTAATGAATCAATAGGCAGACATAAAACCAGACCTGAAAAAATGGCTGTCACCCCCGACGGCAAGCTGTCTGTTACACACTACACAGTTTTAGAAAGATTTGGCTCACACACATTTCTTGACATAAATCTTGAAACAGGCAGAACCCACCAAATAAGAGTCCACATGTCTTATATAAAACATCCTATTGTTAATGATACATTGTATGGAGCCTGCAAATTACCCGTTAAAACAAGTGAACAGGTGCTTCAAGCTTATTCGCTAAAATTTATTTCGCCCTGTGATAGAAGTGAGCACTATATAAAGATTGATTTTGATGATGATATAATAAAAACATTAAACTATTTAAGGAGTATAAAATGAATAAAAGTATAGAAAAATATATGTATTTACTGGTTGAAATATTAATTGTAGCCACTCTTGCTGTCTTTATATATTTCAATAAGAATGCAACGGTTGCGTTTTTCTGTCCGATTATGCAAAAAATGTACGTAACAAAGCTTATATATCTGACATTACTCATATTTGTTTTGTCGCATACAGCAGGTTTTGCTCTCTGTGCATTTTTTAAGACTAAAGTAAGCGCACTTGTTGACGCATACCAAAAAAGACATGAAAATATATCCATTGAAAAAGACAGTGATAAAGCTAAAATAGCTGCACTCGAAGCAAAGATAGCAACTTTAGAAACTGCTTTAGATAATGCATTAAATAACAAATAGATAAAAAGTATATACAATTTTATGTAAAATAATGGTTAAAAATGCTTTTAACCATTATTTTAGTGCGATTTTATAAAATATTAAGAATTGTAACGTGATATATAACAAATATAGCAATTTTCTATATCAGAATTTTTTTATATATATACAAGAGAGAAAAAAGATAAACGAGATAGTTTATCACAAACTAAATACCTAACAGACTAATTAAAAACTATTTCCACGTACCTAGACTAAGTTTTAAGGAGAGCAAAATGACTATAGGGGCTATTAACACAAGATTATTATCTTTGACGTTGTACAAAAGCAACTTGGAATTCAGCATTACTTCAATCAGCAACCAAAGACAACAAATTGCTTATCAAACAATGCAATTATCAGATGCAGACTGGGAATCTGATCCCAGAATACAACAATTGCAAGCGATGGATTCATATCTTGAATTGCAGCAAAAGAATTTGGAAACACAGCAGAAAGCTGCTACATCTGAATTAGAAAGTATGCAGAAAATATTGGATACCAACGTTAAGAAAGACTTTACTTTGAACTTGAACGCATAATAACAGGGAATGCCGTTCTTGTTACGCAAATGTAAATAAATACCTTAAAATGTTTACCAATCCTTTATAAAATGACTTTTAAATTTGAATTTCGCACGCTTGTTTGTTAATATAAGCGTGATGAAGAAGATTAATATTTTTCAAACTTTTGAAACTTTTATGGCAGAACCTTTGAGTATTATTCGTGACCGGATAATACAAATTTGTCATGTTGAAGCAGACGGTGTGGATATACAAAATAAAATTCAATTCAATCTTTCTGACGAATCAGCGCAAATCAACGTATACAACAGCCCCGGAGCTTATAATCTTCTTTCGGCGGTATTATACAAAAAAAAGATATTAAACAGTAAAAATGATAATCAAACAGGCAAAATTTCTAACGAGCGCACAAAATCTCTCACAGTGTCCAAACTATAACCTACCGGAAATTGCTCTTCTCGGACGTTCTAATGTTGGCAAATCATCTTTTATTAACGCACTTACCAACAATTCCAAACTTGCCAAAACAAGTAACAAACCGGGCAAAACACGACTGATAAACCTGTTTGGAATAAATGAACAGTTTATTATTTCGGATTTACCCGGTTACGGCTACGCTAAAGTATCTAAAGAAATGCAGAATCAATGGCAGAAAAATCTCGAAGAATACCTTTTAAAAAGAGATACGCTAAAGTTATTAATACAGTTTATTGATTCCAGACACGAAATACAAAAAAACGATCTTCAAATGCAGGAATGGCTGGAGTATAACGGACTTAACTCAATAGTTATTGCGACCAAAATAGACTTAACCCCGAAATCAAAGCTGCTGCCAACCATAAATAACCTGAAAAAAGTGACTAAAAGGGAAGTATTACCTTTTTCAATAAATGACAAAAGATATAACGAAAAGATTTTAAATTACATTGAAAATACACTCTTATAAGTTCTTTTTTAAATTATCCGGTATGTATTTTTGCCAGCTTTCATCTAGATTTTTAAAGAAGTTATGTGCATCAATTACGTCATCATAACAAATTGCATCAGGTCCATCCTGAATTTGCAACGCTGCCTCTTGTTGTGAATGTTTTAGCACCTCTTTTTCGTCACAATCTCCGAGTATAGCTATACCAAAAGATTTTCCGCAATTCTGACAGACAATCTGTAAAACATTGAGGTTTTTCTCTTTTCGCAACACGAAAACAGAATCCTCGGTAAAATCACTTTTACATTCCGAACAACACATGTCCGAAAACAGCATATTTATTAGTTTCTTATTCATACAATCCTCATAATACAATAAACAATGTAAATTTTTGTAACAATTAAAAAAAAAAGCGTTATAAATTCTGAAAATTGGGAATTATATACATGTAGGCTAAATTTTGTAGTTAAATAGAATGAGTAGGTGGCATCATGGAAATTTTAACATTAGTGGCATTTGGCGGTTTAATGTACTTATGCTTAATCACAATTCCGGAAATTATGGAAAAGAGAGAAGTTAAGCAATAGTAATTGCCAAAAGGTTTTAGAAACCCTTGTTTGTAAATTGCATTCAGGGGTTTCAACGTACAAAATATGACGGCAGCAATTTGTAATTGTTCCCGTACTATTTAGCAATTTTATCGTCTTTTTCGACATCTGAATTATCTTTTTGCACAGATTCTTCAAGATGTTTTTTGACGAGCATAATATTTTTGGTGTTATGTTCGTTAATTTTGTTGAAAATTTCTCTTAATCTTTCTTCATTAGGAGAAACAGTCGAAGCACTGCCGAAAGAAATAGCTATATCGCCTTTATTCAAGGCATAAACAGAAAGTGCAATAATACACCACAACAACACACCATGAACAAGAGACATTAATGGGGCTTGTATAAAGAAGCCGGCAAAGTAATTCCATATATGCATACAAACCCATCCGGGAAAAATAAGGAATCCGGCCGCAAGACAGCCAATGCAAAAAAATGCAAAGACAAGCCCTTTAAATCCGTTAATTTTAATAATATTGAATCTTTTGTTCATATTAGCTGCCAATCATTTGTCTAAAATCGTTTTCACTTATAATTTTAACACCTAAAGCCTGTGCTTTATCATATTTTGAACCAGGATTTTCTCCGGCAAGTACATATGATGTATTTTTGCTTACGGCCGAAGAGGTTTTACCGCCGTTTGCCTTGATAATAGCACTAAATTTGTCCCTTGTATCCGATAAGGTACCGGTAATAACAAAAGTCATACCGTCTAACAGCTGTGAGACTTTGTTATTTTCAACGGTTTGGGGTATAACGCCATGGCTTTTTAAATCGTTAAGAATATCATTATTGTATGAATCTGAGAAAAAATCAAGAATGCTTAAGGCTATTTTTTCTCCGCAGCCGTCAATATCTACTAAATCTTCAAGATCGGCTTGTTTTAGTGAATCTAACGTTAAAAATTTATTAGCAAGAGCCTCTGACATTTCTTTGCCGACGTGCTTAATACCAAGTGCATTAATAAATCTTGACAGAGTAGGATTTTTTGATGCCTGAATTGAACCAAACAAATTCTGTGAAGATTTTTCAGCAACAAGGTTTAATTTTTTTAAATCGTCGACAGTTAGTTTATATAAATCAGCTACTGTATTAACCAAACCAGAATCTACAAGCTGTGATACAATATTTCCGCCAAGACCGTCAATATCCATGCAGTCTTTAGATGTCCAATACTCTATTTTGGCTTTTAACTGCTCGGGACAAGAGTATTTATTCGGACAGTATAAATTCACTTCTCCCTCAACAGGTATAAGTTTGGCTCCGCAGGAGGGACAAAATTCTGGGGGACTGTAAGGGATTGCAACTTCGTTTGCATGTTCCGTAACACAGATGACTTTAGGTATAATCTCTGCTGCTTTTTTTATTAATACTCTGTCGCCTATATTAATTTTCAGGCGTTTAATTTCATCAAAATTATGCAATGTTGCTCTTTGAACGGTTGAACCGGAAACACTAACAGGCTGCAATACCGCAACAGGAGTAACGGCACCTGTTCGTCCAACATTAACCTCTATATCTTCAACTATTGTTGATACCTCCTCAGGCGGAAATTTATATGCTGTTGCCCAGCGGGGAGCGCGCGCCGTAAAGCCCATTTCCTTTTGCAAATCAAAACTGTTAACTTTAATCACAACCCCGTCTGTTGCATAATTTAAAGTTTTTCTTTTATTATCCCAGATTTTACAGTATTTTATGGCTTCATCAACGTTTTTACAGACCTTAAAATGTGGATTAACGTTAAATCCTTGTGTCTTCAAAAACTCAAGCATTTCAAAGTGAGATTTTATATCAAGTTCATTGCTGTCAATACGTCCGTAATATGCAAACATTGAGAGCTTACGTTCTCTTGTAATTTCTGAATCCAACTGCCTTAAAGAACCGGCTGCAGCATTTCTGGGATTAGCAAAAACTTTGGCGTTATTAACTTTTTGGCTTTCATTAAGTTGTTCAAATACGTCAACCGGCATAAATACTTCGCCTCTGACTTCCAAAGACATAATTTCAGCAGGTATTTTATGAGGTATTGCCTTAATTGTTTTTAAATTATTTGTAATATTTTCTCCGACGACCCCGTCTCCTCTTGTAGCACCTAGGACAAAATTAGAATTTTCATAGTTAAGAGAGATAGCAAGGCCATCTATTTTTAACTCACAGACAAGTTCAGGCGGTTTTGTCAGAGCATAATTTTTTTGAAGTCTGTCGTACCACTGTTCTAAATCATAGTATGAATAAGTATTATCAAGACTGTATAAGCGTTCTTTATGCTTATGCTGTGAAAACTTCTTTTCTGCTGCTCCGCCGACTTTATTTGTCGGAGAATCAGGAGATTTAAACTCGGGATACTTAAGTTCAAGCTCCTGAAGCTCTTTAAATAATCTGTCATACTCGACATCAGACACGCTTGGAGCATCTAATTCATAATACTCTTTGCTGTACCTGTTAATTAGCCTTGATAAATCCTCTATCCTTGTTTTAATTTCAGTATTATTGATAATATATTTCCTGTATAATCTAACAAGTACATTTTACAACAAAAAATAAGATTAACGATGAGTATAATAAAAAAAATTAAGGATTATTATAAAAAACAAAATAATAATATTCTCTTCACCACACCTTCTCACTCTCAGGGAAAATTTATTATTCCAAACGCAAAAAATATACTGGGTGATAAATATTTCAAGTCAGATTTTTCCGAAATAGAAGGTTTTGACAATTTAAGATGCCCTGATGGAATAATAAAGAAAGTTCAAACTCATATAGCAAATATTTACAAAGCAAAATCTTCATTTATGCTGATAAACGGCTCAACCTCAGGTATACTTGCGGCAATGCTTGCCGTTTTAAAAAGAAATGATAAAGTTCTTATTGCCAGAAACTGCCATATATCAGTGTATAACGGACTTGTGTTAACAGGCGCTGTTCCTGTATGGTTTCTTCCTGATATAGATGAGCAATGGGGCATATATAAAGGAATAAAAGCCGGTGAGATAGAAGAATATTTAAACAAATATAAAGACATAAAAGCTCTAATTATTACTAGCCCGACATACGAGGGGCTATTTAGCGAGGTTGAAGAAATTGCAAGAATCTGCAAAAAACACAATGTAATATTTATTGTTGACGAGGCACACGGAGCACTTTTAAATTTTGCAGATTTTAAAGCTAAACCGGCTGTTCTCTCTGGTGCAGATATAAGCATACAATCACTTCATAAAACAGCAGGAGCAATTAATCCTGCGGCTTTACTGCACATTTCTAAAAGCTCAAAAGTTTTGCCGCAAAGCATACAAAATGCCTTAAACCTAATCAATACCACGTCGCCGTCATACCCGCTTATGGCAGATATAGAAGCAACAACTAGTTATTTAAACACATATAATGGTAAAAAACAGATAAAAAACCTTTTAAAAATGATAAAAGATTTTAAAGAACATCTGCCAAAAGATATAACAGCATATGACGGCAACAATGATATGACTAAAATCTTGTTAAAATTCAATGGATACAATCCTCAAAAAATAGCCTCAATACTCAATAAACAGTATAAAATTGAAGAAGAATACACGACAAATAATGCAATGCTGTTTATAACCGGCATAGGCACAGACAAGGATAAACTAAAAAAATTATTAAAAGCATTAAAAAACATTATAAAAACACTGCCACAGGATGGGCATAAAACTGACACAGCCTTATCAAGAATTGAACCAATCGTAAAATATACACCGGCAGAGGCATATCAAAAAGAGAAAAAGCTTATTGATAAAAATAAATGTGTTTCTCAAATATGCGGGGAATGCATTCTGGAATATCCTCCTGGTATACCTCTGATGCTGCCCGGTGAAATGATTCAGCAAGCACATATACCTTATATTGATAAAAGTAAAATACAAATAATTTAGTGTTTTCTTCTTAATGCATATATCATTACAGATGCCGGCTTGCCGTCAGGAGAGGTTCCGATGTTGTATTGACCGAGTACATCAAAATGGTATGCGCTTGGATAAAGTGTATCAAAATACAGTTTGAATTTAGGTGTTGCTATAATTTTGTTTTTTATTTTAATATTAAGCACTCTGTCTAAATATTCCTCGCGTGCAGCAATGTCAGTAGATTTATCAAGCAACTCAACCGCACAATAAAAAGCAATTTCAAGTTTTGGGACAATTTCAGGCTTGATTAATTTTGATGAGTTTGTAACAAGATTAACAATAAAATCTCTTGAACTTGGTATATCATTCAAAACAAAATACAAAGCCCCGTGAGAAATGCCTTTGCTTTCTATATAAGGTTCGTTCATTGAAGCAAGAATTGCCTTTTGGAGTTTTTCCTCCAATTTGGCAGTATCCAGTTGAACATCTGTTAATGACGTAAGATATGACGAATGCATAGTCGCCGCAATTTTTATTTTTAGCATTAAATGTGTATTTTTTTTAATTTCTTTAATAAAATCTCTATGCAGCTCATCATTAATTTTCTTTGCCAAATCGTGTTTATAATCTTCAACTTTTTCGTTTAGCTTTTCATGGTTGCTTTCTAAAAACACAATAAAACAATTCAAAAAATACGTAATAACAACAAAAATTCCGGAAACTAATACAGGAAGAATCGGTATAATTTCCTGATACAACGGTGTACCCTTAATGCCCTGAGCCCAGAAGTCAATAATATTCCAGATAAATAACTCAAGCCAGTACGGCATTGTTAGTCTTGCGCTGAATACAAGCCAATATATAAAAAACAGCACAGCCATTGCAATATTAAAAAACACAACAAGTGTTATGGAATATTTAATTTCTTCAAAGAAATTATCAATATATTTGATTAATTTGTATAACATTTATACCTCTAGCACAACATTATCAATCAATCTTACCCCGCCTACTCTTGCCGCCAGTGCACATATTGTCGGTTGTTCAACAGTATCAACAGGTTTAAAAGTATCATAGTTTACAAACTCCAGATACTCTAGTTCAACATTTTTATCAAGATTTGTCAATCCTGTATCGAATAGTTTTTTAGTTTCCCTGACCCCTGCATTACATAAATCACGTATAGCAAAAAGAGCCTTGCTCAAAGATAAAGCTATTTTGCGCTGTTCGTCAGTTAAATATTTATTTCTTGAACTCAATGCCAGACCGCCGGATTCTCTTACAAGAGGGCAGGGGACAATTTCAACAGGTATATTTAAATCTTTAACCATTTTTTTGATTAAAAACAACTGCTGTATGTCTTTCATCCCGAAACATGCAAAATCAGGCTGCACAATGTTGAAAAGTTTTGTTACAACAGTTTCCACTCCGTCAAAATGACCTACCCTCGACTTGCCGCACATAATATCCGTTAACTCATACGGCGGAGCAACCATTGTTAAATCCGAAAATTTTTCCAAACCCGGATACATTTCGTTAACAGAGGGTGCAAAAATGATATCAACTCCTGCTGATTCTGCCACAATTTTATCTGCCTCTAATGTTCTCGGGTATTTGTCATAATCCTCACCGGGACAAAACTGTATAGGATTTACAAAAACCGATGCAACAGTAATATCGGCAATAGAATGTGCTTTTTGCATTAAAGATTTGTGACCGTCATGCAAACACCCCATTGTCGGCACAAGAGCAACAGTTTTTCCCTGCATTTTATATTCTTTTATAATTTTTCTTAAAGCAATAATTTCATTTACTACAACTACACTCATTGTTATTATTCTCCAATAACTCCTTCAACTCTGATATTGATTCATCATCAAGGTGAAAAACTTCTGATACAGACGGGAAATTGCCGTTTGTTACATCTGAAATGTATTTTGCAGCTGCATCGCTTATTATTGAATGTAAGTCAGCATATTTTCTTGCAAATTTAGGCTTAAATTCTGAGAATTTGCCTAAAATATCATCAGCAACAAGAACCTGTCCGGTTGTGTAACGACCCGCGCCAATGCCGATTGTAGGGATGTCCAAATGTTCAGTAATAAATTTAGCAGACTCCTCGGGCACCATTTCCAAAACAACACAAAACGCACCTGCATTTTGTAACTTTTTAGCTTGATTCATGATAAACATTGTATTTTGAGCTGATTTACCCTGAACCTTATATCCGCCAAGTACATTTAAATACTGCGGTGTAAATCCTAAATGCCCCACAACAGGTATACCGCTTTCTACACAGCGCTTTACAACATTTAAAATATGTTCGCTTGCTCCTTCGAGTTTTACGGCAGAAGCACCTGCTTTTATAAGATTACCGGCATTTTTAACAGCCTCTTCAACAGACAGATGATAACTCATAAACGGCATATCTGCTACAACCAGACATCTTTTTGCCCCTCTCGCAACAGCAGCCGTAAAAGTCAACATATCATTCATTGTTACATGAACAGTTGAATCATAGCCTAAAACTACCATACCAAGTGAATCGCCGACAAGGATTGAATCAACACCTGCCTCGTCAAAATATTTTGCTGTAGAAAAATCATAAGCAGTCAACATTGTCAGTTTTTCATTATTTCTTTTTTTTCTGGCAAAAGTGGCTGTTGTTATGTCTTTAAATTTTGTTTCGACTGACATTTTACACCTTACTTACTTTTTTGTTCGGAGTTTTATTTTTTACCTGTTTTTTGTACCAGTAGCTGATTGCCCGCGCAAGTCTCGAAGGACTGTGACGAACATATTTAGCCTCATTTTCTTCATACAATCTTGTTGCGACAACATTTATATTCATTGCTTTAATTTTATCAATGTCAACTACAACAGGGTACGAATTTGCCTTTGCATAATCAGGAGACAAATCCTCTGGCAATGAGTTGTTAACAAGAACAGATTCAATCATTTCCGGATAACCGGCATGGTCGAGTATAGCCTGAATATGTTCCGAAGCAGTGTAGCCTGTTGTCTCGCCCGGTTGTGTCATAATATTACAAACATATATTTTTTTAGCAGTGGATTTGGAAATAGCCTGCGAAATTTCTTTAATTAATAAATTCGGGATAACACTTGTGTACAAACTGCCCGGACCGAGAATAATTAAATCAGCATCTTTTATCGCCTGAATAACATCCGGCAATGCTTTACAGTTAGCCGGCTCTGTAAATAACCTTTTTATTCTTTTACCTGTTTCAGGGATACTGGACTCGCCTCTTACTATTGTGCCGTCTTCAAGTTCGGCCGCAAGTTTCATATCATCAAGAGTAGACGGCAAAACCCTGCCGCGGATAGAAAGAACCTTAGAGGATTCCTGCACTGCTCTAACCATATTTCCGGTAATAGAACACAATGCGGTTAAAAACAGATTCCCAAAGCTGTGACCCTCAAGCCCCTCACCGGTTTTAAAGCGGTATTGAAACAGTTTCGTAACCAGATCCTCATCATCAGCAAGAGCTGCAATACAGTTTCTGATATCCCCTGGAGGCAATACCCCCATTTCATGTCTTAAACGCCCTGAACTGCCGCCGTCATCACCAACGGTAACAACAGCGGTAATATTATTGGTTAATTTTTTTATACCTTTAAGCATTGTCGATAGACCGGTACCGCCGCCAACAGCAACAATTTTAGGGCCATAATTAAGTTTTCTTCTTTTATATAAAGATTCTAAAAGAGCGTGTCTGTCTCTGTCTTCTGTTAAATCAAGAATTGAGTAATTTGTATTTTTCCAGCCTTTTAAAAACACATAAGCACCGGCAAAAACAAGCACAATTCCTAAAAACTCCTGATTAACAGTTGTAGCAATATATTTCAAAATACCAACTGCAAAATACACAGGACGCATGTCAAACAACACACATAGCCCCAGCAAACTTATAACAGTCCCGAGAATGATAAGCCCGAACCATCTTTTTATTTGCAACCCCGGTAACAACCAGCCTGCGTCTTTTGGTATCCTGATTTTGCTAAATATATTCTTCAACATACTTCTCCCGATATTTTTTAAACTATTCTACCCAGCCTGATGACACAACTTTGTTGTAATTTACAGGTCTCGGCTCTATAAAATTATTTGCCTGTTTAATAACTTCTAAGGCAGCAGCATTTTCTACATCAAAATAGATAGAATCACACTCTGTTTTAATGTAATTATTTTGGCTGTAATCAATTTCATTAAAGGAAAACAAATGTTTCAATCTGCCTAATAAAACGTCTGAATCGGTTATATTTTCAGATGAATAGTCAATTGAACCATTCTGATTGTATTTTTTGTTTATCTGAATCTCCTGAGCAATAACTATATTAGCCTCAGCCCCTGTTTCTTTTATGATATTCCCTGATGCACCGTATAATATGAGCCATTCACTGTATTTTTTTACAGCTTTTGCAATAGCCAGTGAAAATTCAAGATTTTCAGAAGCAGTTTTGTACATTAAACCGTATGGTCTGACGTGCTCAATATTTAAACTTGCAGCCTTTGTAAACGATGAAATAGCGCCTAACTGATATAATACTATTGCCTCGACCTCATCAGCACTTAAAGATAAAGGTTCTGAAACAGAATCAGGCAATGATATCAGCGCACCGATTTCTTTACTTTTAAATTTACAATGTTCAACCGCGTCTTTGATTGACAAATACAAACCATTGACAGCAGAACAGGCAATATTAACAGAACTTGCATAATCAATAAATTCAAGCCCTATATCAATATTGTCTTTAAAACAGGTTGCAAGATTAATATTAAAATCCATATATTTGTTAATTGAATTTTCCATTAATTTAAAAATTTAACTCCAAAATCTAGCTCTACAAATTAAATTATAACTCAACAAATTTGTGAGTCTATAATTTAAAATTAAGAAAAGATAAAGAAAAATTCACAATTGTATTGAAAAAACTCAAATTAATGTTATGATATATATGTTAGGAAAAGAAACGGCACTACCGTTTCTTTTTTATTTATCGGATTATAAACGTATTGAAGGGGTAAAATATGCAGCCCTCAGGCTATAATAAAACCGAAATTCTTGAAAAACTCACGCCGCTCATTGAAAATACCGCAATGAGATATAATGTCATACCACTTGAAATTGACTTTACCAAAGAATCCGGCAAATGGTTTTTAAGAATATTTTTATACAAAGACAGCGGTGTAACGCTGGATGATTGTGAAAATTTTTCACGCAGTTTAAACCCGTTTTTAGATGACCTTATACCAGTTAAATTTTATCTTGAGGTCAGCTCCCCGGGTTTAGAACGGAAATTAAAGTCGGATAAAGAATTTATCATTTTCAACGGAAAAATAATTGACCTTAAGTTAAAAAGCCTGATAGAAGGTACCGATGAAAAACATTTTTTGTGTAAAATTATAGATTTTGATATTGAACGCGGTTTAACAGTACAAAAATTGGACGACAATAAAGAATACACAATACCAAAAGATAAAATTTTAAAAGCACAATTACACATGGAAGATATATATAGATAAATATAGGAGAATAAGATGATTAAAATCGGAACAGCTCTTTTTGAAGCAACAGAAGAACTTGAAAGAGAAAAAGGAATCTCAAAAGAAGTAATCATAGAATCATTAAAAGACGCACTTGTTGCAGCATACAAAAAGCATATACGTGCAAAAGAAGCCCCTAATGTTGAAGCAATTTTAGACGAAACAACAGGTGAAATAGGTGTATTTAGAACAAAACTCGTAGTTGAAAATGTAGAAGACGAAAATCTTGAAATTTCTTTAGAAGACGCAAAAGAAATTGATGATGAAGTAGAACTCGAAGACGAAGTTAAAATTGAAGTTACGCCTGAAAACTTTGGACGTATAGCAGCTCAATCTGCGAAACAGGTTATCACCCAAAGAATCAGAGAGGCAGAAAGAAAACTTGTTCTTGATGAATTCATGGAGAAAAAAGGGACTCTTACAACAGGTATAATACAGCGTGTTGAAAACAGAAATGTTTACGTAAACATAGGCAAAACAGATGCTATATTACCATTTAGAGAACAAATTCCCGGAGAATACTACAAACCTGGAAACAGAATCAGAGTTTTTGTTCTTAACGTAAAAGAAACAAACAGACTTCCCCAGGTAATTGTTTCACACGCTCACGCTGAAATAGTAAGAGAACTTTTTGAACTCGAGGTTCCGGAAATTGAAGACGGTATTGTTGAAATAAAATCAATAGCCAGAGAAGCAGGCTTTAGAACAAAACTGGCAGTACACTCAAATGACCCTGAAATTGACTCGGTAGGCGCTTGCATAGGACCAAGAGGTTCAAGAATTCAAACTATTGTCGGCGAACTTAAAAATGAAAAAATTGATATAGTAAGATGGTCTGAAGATCCGGTTGAATATATTGTCAACGCACTGTCACCGGCAAGAATCCTTTCGGTTGATATCCTTGCTGATGACGAAAATGCTCATGAAGCACTGGTAATCGTACCGGATGATCAGCTGAGCCTTGCAATCGGAAGAGAAGGTCAAAATGTAAGACTGGCCCACAAACTTACCGGATGGAAAATCGATATTAAAAACGAATCTCAAGCTGCTCAGGCAGAGGCTGCTTATCAGGCTCAATACGAAGAAGAACACGGTTCTGATGAAGATGATTTTGCAGATGTTCCTGCTGATGATACAGAAGAAGAACCGATTGTTGAAGAAGAATACGGCATTGATGCAGAAGATATGGTTGAAGAGGTTGCTGATTCTGAATCCGAAGATTCTGAAGAAGTATAATTGTTACCATAAATTCTATTAAATTGTTAATAAGCTCCAAAAGTACGGTGAACACGGATTTTTGGAGCTTTTATTTATTTGTGCAAAAAAGAAAATCACACTGAAAAGATATTAAAGCCAATATTATTTTATTCTTGTTTTTTAAATTCTTTTTCAATGATTTCAACAATACGTTTACTGGCCAAACCATCACCGTAAGGGTTTATTGATTCAGACATCTTTTTATATTCATCAGGGTTGTCTAAAAGAGTTTGTACCTCATCCACAATTTTTTGCGTGTCAGTACCAACAAGTTTAACAGTTCCGTATTCCACAGCCTCGGGACGTTCTGTTGTTGTTCTTAAAACAAGAACAGGCTTGCCCAAAGAAGGAGCCTCCTCCTGTACTCCGCCTGAATCTGTCATTATTATATGGGATTCTTTCATTAATGTACAAAACGGAGCATACTGCATCGGATCAATCAAATGCACACGTTCTACACCATCTAATAACTCTCTGACAGGCTGCTGAACATTCGGATTAAGGTGGACAGGATAAACGAATTGTATGTTCTCGTTTCTTTTAACAAGCTCAAGAACTGCTTTGCATATATTTCTTATCGGTTCACCAAAGTTTTCTCTTCGATGAGAGGTTAAAAGTATTGTTTTTAACCCGGGATTAAGCCCAATATAGCTTAAATCCGCCTTGTTATTTTCTATAGTATGCAATAGGGCATCAATAACAGTGTTGCCTGTTTTATAAATATGTTTTTTATCAACAGAGGAGTTAATAAGGTTCTGGACACTTGTCTCTGTAGGAGCAAAGTGATAGGAGCTTAATTCATCAGCAAAAACTCTGTTGATTTCCTCCGGAAAAGGATAAAATTTATTGAAAGTTCTTAACCCCGCCTCTACATGACCAACCGGAATTTTTGCATAAAAAGCTGACAAAGCAGCAGCCATAGAAGTTGTTGTATCTCCATGAACAAGAACTATATCCGGTTTGCTTTTTTCAAAAACCTCTTTCATTAACATCAAGACCTCGGCGGTAATACTCCACAAGTCTTGATTAGGTTTCATTATATTCAGGTCATAATCAGGATAAATTCTAAAAAGTTTTAACACCTGATCCAACATTTGCCTGTGCTGGGCTGTTACACACACTATGCTTTTAAAAGTATCTTCTCTTTTTTCAAGTTCTTTTACCAGAGGAGCCATTTTTATAGCCTCGGGTCGTGTACCGAATACCGTTAAAACTCTAATTCTCGCCATATACTAAATCCTCAGCCATAATAAATAACTAAAACTATTATAGTTCAAATTTTTTAAAATGAAACATATATTACTTAACCTGCTGAACTTTTTACACGTAGTGCTTACACAGACAGATAAAAAATGAATTAACTAATGTTAAAAGATTAGTCATAATAAGGATTTATTGTAAAATATTAGTATGCTGAAAAAATTTCTAATAATAATTTTTATATTCATAATCAATCTATTTAATTGGGTGGCAGCAGAGGAAGTTTACAAAATCAATTCAGTGCATTTTGACAACTCTGACAATGTCATATTTCTTGCATCTGCATCAAAAGTTCAGTATATCAACATCAAATCAATGAAACTATCCGAACCTGACAGAATTTTATTTGATGTGGAAAATGCAATACTAACGCGTCCAAACTCGGGCTGGGAGTTTAAAAACAGCGACATATCTCAGGTTAAGGTATCACAGTTTACAACAAATCCTAATGTTGTAAGGATTGTAATAACTTACAACAAGGATTTTAAAGCAGATAAAGTAAGAATACACAAAGTCGACAACAATCTTGTTATCTCGTACAACAAAAATATTTTTCCGCAGAGTGATTTAAGAAGTGTGTATAACGATGAAAAAGCAGCCGAAAATTATTACGAATACACAACTTTTAGCGAAGAAGAAAAGAAAAATCAACCAGTAGCAGAAAATAAAACACAACAGCCGCCGGAAGTTGTTGCAGTGCAAAAAGCTTTTAACTCTAAAGGAGAGCTTATAAAACCTGATGCCTCCAAAATTGTAATTAATCCTGCACCGGTTTCAAAGTTAAAATCTGTATTTTATGTCAACAAAATAGACATAAAACGAGGCAATGCACTAATACGAGGTATCGGTTCCATCGGGATTGAAAAACCATTTGTTGTAAAAGAACCTGACAGACTGGTCTTTGACCTGCCAAATACTTATGTTGCACAGGATATCAGAAACAAAGAGTTTGTTTTATCTGATAAAGAAACCATTAAAATAGGACAGTTTGAACCAACTAAAGCAAGAATTGTAGTAACAACTACCGAACCCGATAAATACAGACCGATTTATTCTTATGATTCACAGAGTATTTTTCTTGCACATGACGCAAGAATACTCGGTTTAAAACTATATGACAAAACCTCTGCTATATACACATACAGTGCAAAAAAGAACAGTGATACAACAGATACTCTTCAATTTACTTTTACAGAGCCGATTATTCATTCAATAAAAAAAATAAACAATGTTCTGGAAATTAATTTATACAACTGTTCAGGTTTTAACCACGCTGCGTTTCAGAAAAACCTTAATTCTGAAGTGTTTGCAAAACTCAGAACAGAAGCATTGCCAACATACGGAATAAAACTTCTGATTCCGATAAAAAACACAACTCTTGTCGATTTTAAACAGAGTTTTGACAATAAACAGCTGAGCCTGCAGCTAACCACACCAAAAGACACAGAGATTAATAAAACAGGACCGTTGTTCATTAAACGCAACCCTAACGTGAGAACAATTGTTATAGACCCGGGTCACGGCGGCAGCGATGTAGGGGCGACAAGAGACGGTATTTACGAAAAAGATATAACTCTGGATATATCTAAACGACTGGCAAAAATTCTTGATAAAAAAGGCTACAATGTCTTATTAATCCGTGATAACGACACATATGTATCTTTACAGGACAGAGTAAAGTACACTGAAGAAAATAACGGCGACCTTTTTGTAAGTATCCACGTAAATTCAAGCGTTACACCTGAAGGCGTCGGGCTAGAGACTCATTACTTTACTGACCAGTCTTATGATTTTGCTCAAATTGTCCACAAAGAGTTTGCAAACGCAATAAAATCAAAAGACAGAGGATTGTTTAAGTCCAGATTTTATGTTATAAAAAATACAACCTGCCCGTCTATACTTGTTGAAACAGGCTTTATCTCAAACCCTGAGGAACGCAAAGAGTTGATGACTACAGAAAGAAAACAAAAAACAGCGGAAGCCATTGCAAAAGGAATACAAAAATATCTGGGTAAAGAGTAATGGAAACATTTGATAACAAAAATTGCACAATTAATAATGCAGCAATAGGAGTAATGGACTCCGGCGTTGGCGGTTTAACTGTTCTAAAACAGCTTTTAAGCTGCTGCCCTCAGGAAAACTACATATATTTTGGCGATACAAAAAATTTACCATACGGAGAGAAAACAAAAGAACAGTTAATAGAAATTGTCAAAGAAATTTTTGAATTTTTTGAACAAAAAAAAGTTAAAGCGGTTGTGCTTGCCTGCAACACAACTTCCGCCACTGCTTATGAAGAATTAAAAGAAAAATATCCGTTTAAGATTTATCCGCTTATACAAAGTGTTGCCAGATACATGTCAGCAGACAAAGGGCTTTTAAAACTCGGCGTAATGGCAACAGAAGCGACGGTAAAAACCCAAACATATACAAAAGAATTTAAAAAATACAACCCGGATATAGAGGTGCATGAGCAGGCATGTCCTATGTGGGTTCCTATTGTGGAAAAACATATTACAAATTATGATGAAGAACATGCTATAGGCGATTATTTAAAAAATGTTCTTGCTTTTAATCCGCAAAAAATTATTCTTGGCTGCACACATTACCCGTATCTTATGGATAAAATTTCCAAATATGCACCTGCAGAACTTTTTATTAACCCTGCCCAGATTTTTGCCAGATATATTATTGAAGATTTAAAACAGAATAATCTGATTAACACCTCTCAAACAGGAAGTGTACATTACTATGCAAGCTCTAACCCTGATAGTTTCAGGAGCAATGCAAAAATGTTTTTGGAAATCGATGAAACACCACAGCTTATAGAAATTTAATGTAAAAAAAACCGGCTTAGCAGATAGCCGGTTTTCTCCGTATAATCAGAGAGTTACTATGTTATAGGTTTAGGTAGTGGTGTCAGAAACCAAAATGGGTTCTGTTTTAGAAAAGGAATGGATTTGTTTTGGATTTTTACCTGAATAGTCAATAAGACTTGTATTTGTTGTTACCTGATTGTCATTTCTTGTAAATACATGCGTAAGTGTTTGCTCGACTTTTGATTTAGCATTTTTTGCCGGCAAAGACATTCTGTTTATAACATTTTTAGTAACATTACCGTCTTTGTCATAAAAAACACTGTAGCGCTCATGTTTTTCAAAGTCGTGTATAATTTCAGCATGTTTTCTGCCATCTGTATCAAAATGCGTTTTTACTGATTTCAATACGCGTTCAGTGGCCGTTCCGTCAGGATTTTTTACTTTAATTTTTGTTAGTTTAGTTGTTAATTTTCCGCCGTCTTTTGTTGTTTTTTCTAAATTTTCTATAAAGGGTTTTAGTGCCTGTGCATTTTTATAGCGAATAAGCCCGTAGGTTATTGTCCCGAGCACAGCCAGAGTTAAAAAAGCTTTTGTTCTTTTTAAAGATTGTAAATTTTCTTCACTGCCGGCTGCTGAAGCCTTATTTAAGGGCATGGAAGCAACCGATTGCTGTTGATTTTTTAAATTTTGAGTTGCAACAGCAACAGGAGCGCCTGCTGCATTGCCGACACCGTAAACTGTCATAATAACTACCTTTCTGTCTTGCACACATTGCTCTTATACTATAATAAAAACTTTTTTATTTAAGAAATTGCGCATTTTGATATACACCCAAAAAGCTTGTGCTAAGCGGTTTTACAAAACTGTAACAAAACATTCAGGCATGCCTGTTAAAAAATTTTGAAAATTGGCATGGTCTCAAAATCTGACACAGATTGCCTTTTAGAGATTTATGCCGAATAAATAAAGACGGATTTATCTTTTGTAACAAAAAGAGCATGGCCACAAAAGCTTATATAAATTGACAAATCATATTTTTTTTAATTGAAAAGAATAAAAATTGTAAATTAAAATTTCATTACAACAACTCTTTAGGAATAGCATATAAAACAGTTTCTGCAGCATTAGGACAGTAATGCCCCAATTTAAAAACATAGTTCTTTAAATTTTTGTGTAAATACAAAGGTATTTCGACAAAGTCCTGCGGAGTATGGTATATAGATATTGCAAGCTGCGGTCTGTCTCGCTGTATTGTTTTTATAGCTCCTTTTAATGCATTTTGTTCAGCACCTTCTACATCCATTTTTATATAATCGACTTTTAAATCCGGATGGAGTTGTGAAAATTTGTCTATAGAAATTGTCTGTACCTTTACCACATCAACTGTATTTTTGTCCGGAGCAGCTATTTTTACAAGTTTTGAGCAAGTTTGAAATTTGTGCTGCTGAAATTCCAGTGTTTCTTCTTTATCCCAAACAGCTTTTTTTACTATTTCAATTTTGTCTTTATTTGCCTGTACCAGTTCTTCTAAAAAATCTTTTTTAAAAGTGTCATACATAGGTTCAAAGGCATATATTTTATTTACATTTGGAAAACTCGCAAGAAATAAAAGGCTGTGAGTACAGTCGTAAGCCCCGATATCTAAAACTGTTTTGATTTTAGATTTTTTTATAAATTCAAAATAATGCTTTTTAGGATAATCAAGTACATAATGTTTATTTGTTTGCTTATGATAATTTGTCAGAGAAATCATATCTTTGTGAGTACGATAATCCAGCGCCATTTTGTATAATTGTTTATCCTTGTCAGCGTCTAAAATATCAAATACTTTTAACGCTTTTTTGACAAGTTCATCAGGCATATTAGAGGGTTTAGTTTTAAAACTTATATCAAGGATTTTAGGTGTTATTTTCAGATGTTTTTTTATACCGTTAATTAATAAAATAAATTTAATAGTTTCGGCAAAATAGACTGAGGCTATAATTGCAACATCTATATTTTTAGCCATTTTAGGAAGACTACAGGGTTTTACTACAGGGATACCTTCAAGTTCGCCTGTCTCGTATGTATTTACAAAGGATAAAAGTTCAACATCTTTTCTCTTTTCTTCAAGAACCTTTTTTAAATACACCGCTGCCTCTGCGGTACCATAAATGATTATTTTAGCATTTTCAGGTATTTTCGATAAAAGTTTTTCTGTATCATTATTTGTTTCTATTGGCATAATTGTAACCCTCTATTTCAAGCTATAATATTATATCAGAATATAAATTCTTTAGTCTTTTTTTATACAAATCTTTAACCTTTTCATTGTTTATTTTTTTGTACCAGTACAAAAGAGTATTTTTTTTATGAAGAAGAAAATAATCTTTAAAAGCTGTATATGCGTTGTTTTGCTCCAATACAGACTGCATATAATCAAATATTTTAAAAACATCAAGTTTTACTTCATCGTTTACACCGTATGTTAATGAATGTTGTGTAGAAATTCTGTAAAAAGGTAACGCATCTTTAAAAAGAGATATCCGTTTTGCTTTTAGTAATAGCTCGAGGCAAAAAATATTGTCTTCAAAACTTAATCCCTCAACAAATTTGATATTATTCTCTTTTAAAAAATTTGATTTTATAAGCTTATTCCACGGTACTACGCAAATTCTGAATAAAAAATCTTT
Source organism: Candidatus Gastranaerophilales bacterium (assembly GCA_944322975.1). Taxonomy (GTDB): domain Bacteria; phylum Cyanobacteriota; class Vampirovibrionia; order Gastranaerophilales; family Gastranaerophilaceae; genus Limenecus. The sequence goes on along the minus strand of CALUQS010000072.1, from coordinate 759 downwards.
GCACTGTTCATAAGAAAAAACATTGTCAAAAAACATATCACTATTTGTTTGTTGTTCAAAAATTTTTAATCCGAAATAAGGGTCATCAGATGAAACTTGAGAGGTTTTGTCGTTATACAAGTTAACAGCGCACATTATTAAATCAGAGTCATTTTTCTTTGCCGAATAATAAAGTTTTTCGAACATGCTATTGTCAGCAAAATCATCAGAATCTAAAAAACCGATGTATTCACCTTTAGCAGCGGACAATCCTGCATTTCGTGCAGCAGACTGCCCTTTATTATTCTGATTTATTACTTTGATTCTAAAATCGTCTGCTGCAAATTTATTTAATATCGCCAAAGACCCGTCAGTTGAGCCGTCATTTACACAAATAATTTCAATATCAGTCAAAGTTTGGTTAACAAGACTGTCCAAACATTTTTCAAGATATTTTTCAGTGTTGTAAACCGGAACAATAACTGAAACATTCGGGTTCAAAATTTCTCCTCATTAAAAATAATATGTAATATTTTAAGTATATTAGAAAACCTGATAAATTGCAGATTTTTTTAAAAATAACTGCTTGTTTACATTTTGTTACAATTAAATTTTTATGTAATTAGTATATACTAATTAAAAAAATTAAGCTCAGAAACAAAAAAAGTATATACTATTTTCATTATTTTGTAATATTTCTTAAAATTTTAAAAAATGTGCTTAATTAACAGAGGCAATTATTTTCTTTTTATATACTTTATATAGATACAAGAGATAAAC
>CALUQS010000071.1 GCA_944322975.1 Candidatus Gastranaerophilales bacterium | reverse complement strand
TTTATTTCTTTCTCGGGCAGATATTTGTATTCAGAAACGCCCTTCAAGGTATGGGAGAAACAGTGCTGCCGCTTGCAGCAAGCATTGCGGAACTTGTTATGCGCTCGTTTGCAGCAATTTATCTTGCAGTAAAGTTTGGTTACTACGGAATATTTTACGCAGGTCCTATTGCTTGGATTTCGGCCTCCACAATTATGGCTGCGGGATATTATTTAAACCTGTTTAAAATTGCCAAAAAAGCGCAGGCAAACGCCAGACTCCACAGAAGAATGGAAAAAGGATTTAATATTTCCGTAAACTAGCCGGCAGGGTGAAATTTATTGCATCAAATCTGACCGGCCGGAGATATTGGCGTATTTACGAGCCATACATATCAGGATATCCTTGTACAATCAAGGCCGCAATCAGACATATTTTCGCTAACATCATTTAACCCCCTGCGTCAAAACGTCAATTCCCCAAAAAACCGAAAGACAAAGACAAACTAACCATATGGTCGAGTAAAAAAAATTTTTTTATAATAAAATATAATCAGGGGAGTATATTAAACATGAAAAAGACTTTAATATTATTGATAATCGGAATGATTGTATTTTCAATGGCGGCAAAAGACTCTCAGGCAGCAAAAAAATCAAAGAAATCAGCTGCTGTAGTTACGCAGGATGACATCAACGCAATGACCGAAACAATAGATAACCTTACGCGCAAGGTTTATTCAAATTCGCTTTTTTCTCCCGAAGATAACTCAAAAATGATAGAAGTAAAAATAAAACTGGATAATCAAATGCTGGTTTCACCGGATTTGTCGTTGGCACCGTTGTATTACAAGGCCGGCAATTTATACCTTGCAAGAGAATACAAAAAAGAAGCCATAGAATGTTATCAAACAATTTTGGAAAACTTTCCCGATACGGCGCTTGCCCCAAAAGCATCACAGGCTTTGAAAAAACTCGGGGTTGAAGTTGTCACTCCTTCTGAAGAACAGCAAGACGACGGGTCAATAACAGGTCAGGCCGCTGATATTACAGACTTGAACAACACTGAAACAACTGACATCAATCAGAATTCGGATATCAAAGACACCGTTGTGACACCGGCAGAACAAATTTAATTATTTCATATAGAGATTTTGTGTCATTTCTTTTGTGTTGCAAGGACTCAGTTTCGGGTTGACTAAATGTCAAGATTTGGTGCAATAAATTTCACCCTGCCGGCTGACTTTGTAAGCCGTGTATATTAACAGTTTAATTTTGTGTAAACAAATAATTTGTACCCGTCCGCGTACGGCAAGGGTTTATCAGGGACAAATTTTTTCTTTTAAAATCACCAAAATTATGTTACTATTATCTTAGCTTATATATAAAAGAATTAATAATTAATATGAATTTATAAATCATTAATTTTATGCATAAATATTTAGCCCGAATGCACCATAATAAAAAGGCGCATTTGAGCATGTGTATATATAGAATAAGAGGTACAGGACAATCCACACAATGACTTTATTACCCGCGCTCTTAATAATTGCCCTTCTCGCAGCTGCCGGCTTAGGCGCATTAGCTTTTGCCGCTATGCAGAAGAAAAAAACAGTGCAGGCACTTTATGACCAGCTTTCAAAAGAAACCTCTGAAAAAGAAAGTCTTTTGAAAAAAGAAGCAATGATTCAGGCAAAAGAAGCATTGCATATTGAAAGAGAAAAATTCGACGACGAAGTCAGAGAACGCCGTCAGGATTTGCAAAGAGCTGAGGATAAACTTCTTAAAAAAGAAGATATGCTCGAGGACAAACTGCAAGAAGCAACAGATAAAGAATATGCCGCCCAGAAAAAAATGGACGAATTACTAGAAAAAGAAGACTATCTTGCAGATTTAATCGCAAAACAAATTGAAGAAACCGAAAAAATTGCAGGCATGTCCCGTGAAGAGGCGAGAAACATGTTGTTAGAACAACTGAAACAAGACCTTCAACAGGAACAGATGCAATTAATCAGAGAAAACGAAGCTAAAATTCGTGAAACAGCTAAACAAACAGCGCAGGATATTCTCTCTACCACAATGCAAAGATGCGCAATTGATCAGGTGGTAGAATCTACTGTTTCTGTTGTAAATCTTCCGTCTGATGAAATGAAAGGACGTATAATCGGACGTGAAGGCCGCAACATCAGAACATTGGAAACCCTTACAGGTGTTGACTTAATCATAGACGATACACCCGAGGCAGTTGTGCTTTCCAGCTTTGACCCTGTCAGAAGAGAGATAGCCAAAGTAGCACTCGAAAAACTCATCTCTGACGGGCGTATTCACCCTGTAAGAATTGAAGAAATGGTGGAAAAAGCTCAGGAAGAAATAGAAGAAAAAATAAAAAAAGAAGGTGAAAATGCCGCTGTTGATATGGGTGTTTTAAACCTTCATAAAGAGTTAATCAAAACATTAGGCCGTTTGTATTACAGAACAAGTTACGGACAAAATGTGTTGAAGCACTCTCTGGAAGTCGGACATATTGCGGGGATGCTGGCCGCCGAACTCGGCGCAAACGTTCAGGTCGCAAAACGTGCCGGACTTCTGCATGATATAGGCAAAGCCGTTGACCAGACTCAAGACGGAACACATATTGAGCTTGGTGTTGAGCTTGCCCGACGTTATGGTGAAAAAGAAAATATCGTTCACGCTATCGAAGCTCACCATGACGATGTTACAGCAAATACGATTGAAGCAGTTTTGGTAAAACTTGCGGATGCTATATCAGCCGGACGCCCCGGTTCAAGACGTGATACTCTTGAAATTTACATCAAAAGACTTAAAAAAATCGAAGAAATTGCCTCAAGCTATGAAGGCATAAAACAGTCTTTTGCAGTACAGGCGGGCCGCGAGGTTAGAATTATAGTCCAGCCGGATATGTTCGATGATTTAGCAAGCGCAAAGTTAGCCCGTGATATTGCTAAGCGTATTGAAGAAGAACTCGATTATCCGGGTCAAATCAGAGTCACAGTCGTACGCGAAATCAGAACAACTGAAATTGCTAAGTGAGATTTGACCTGTACGCGCAGGCAAATATGACAACAGAAAATGAACAAATAAAAGTATTATTTATTGGCGATATTGTAGGCCGTCCGGGGCGTAATGCCGTAAAGTATTATCTGGACGGCTTAAACGCCTGTGATAAGAAAGAATATGATTTTATCATAGCAAATGTCGAAAACGCCTCCCATGGTTTCGGGCTTACGGAGAAAAATCACAATGACCTTGCCGCCTTCGGCATAGACTGTTTTACCTCCGGCAACCATATCTGGGATAAAAAAGACATTTACTCTTACATAAACAATTCCGACAGACTCATAAGACCTATGAATTATCCCAAAGGCACTTATGGAGTCGGATACAGAATTTTTGACGTTAAAGAAACAAAAATAGCCGTGATGAATTTTCTCGGACGTACTTTTATGACACCGGTTGATTCTCCGTGGGAAATTCTTGAAAAAGAAATTGAACAAATTAAACAACAGGCGCCTGTTGTCATTGTTGATTTCCATGCCGAGGCGACCGCTGAAAAAATATGTTTTGCAAAATACTGCTCCGACCATAAAGTGAGCGCTGTTATAGGCACCCACACTCATGTACAGACAGCCGACGAAAAAATTATAAATGATTATACTGCATACATTTCCGATGCGGGATTTTGCGGTGCGCATGATTCCGTAATAGGTATGGCTTACGAACCCTCTTTAAAAAGACTTATCACAAGCATACCGGAAAGGTTTGATGTAGCGCAAACTCCTCTGCTTGAACTTAACGCTGTAAGTATAGGCTTTGACGCCGTTTCAGGGCAAGCTCAAAGCATAGAAAGAATTAATTATATAAAAGATATTAGTGAGGTACAGACATGAAGAAAGGATAGAAAGGTGAAAGTCGATTTACACATTCACACAATCTATTCGGACGGCGTATTCA
>CALUQS010000070.1 GCA_944322975.1 Candidatus Gastranaerophilales bacterium | reverse complement strand
TTGTTATATCAGCATTATTTTCTGTAGCTTTAGCGTATAGTTTCTGCAGCATATCCAGTTCAAAATAGTCATCGCTGTCTAAAATCGAAAGATATTTACCTTTAGCTATCTTGAGACCTTTATTCCTTGCAGCGCCGGCGCCTTTGTGATTTTGTTTAAGAACTTTTATTCTGCTGTCTTTTTGCGCATATTCATTGCAGATAGACAGGCTTGAATCTGTTGAACCGTCGTCAACAAGTATTATTTCGATATCTTTTAGCGTCTGGTTTACGACGCTGTCAAGACACTGCCTCAAATACTGTTCTACGTTGTATACGGGAATGATTACGGAGATTTTAGGCATTGTATATTATCCTTCCAAATATACGCAGAGATTTTTCGTGTTTATTCCACCTGAGACTTATAAATTTTCTCCGGTTAATTTGCACCGGTTTTATAAATTTAGACACTACATAACAGGATTTGTATAAAGGTATTTTATGTCTCCATGGAGTACATTCAAGGTATTTTAGATATTCATCTTTTAACGGATGAGAGCAGCTTTTCATCCAGGGTTTGTTTTTGTCTGTATAATGAATAATTGCAGGATGATGAGCCGCTTCTGTTGCTTCTTCCCAAGTATATTCATGTTCTATAATATGGTCGTTACTGTATATACGACCGTTTGCATTCCACTTTAAAGGTAAAAATTTACATTTACCGTTCAATGTACCGTTAAGAATATCTTGATCTTGTAAGAGAATTATGTTTTTGTTTTCGTTAAAATATTTTTGCCAGTTTTTAATAAAATCGTTTTTGCGTAAATAATCAATGTTAAACAGCATTACCCCTGCATTGAAGTATAAATTTTTAATAGGAAGTTTTAATCTTTTTATCTGATATAAGCTGCCTTCATCCTCTACAGCAGCGCAGGCATAATCAGATATATCTGTATTCCAAAATTCGGATATATCGCTTTCAACGATTATATCTGCGTCTAAATATATAACTTTGTTTACATTTGATGGTAAAATTTGTGGCAATAACAATCTGTAGTATGTTGCTATTGAAATATATGATCTGTTTAATGGTAAATCTTTAAAATCATCATTGTTGATTTTTATATAAGTAACATTAAAATCTCTGAGTTTTTTTAGTTTGTTGAGTTTTTCTTTATTCTTTAAACTTATTCCACCATCAAGAATATAGAAATTAAAATGATTTCCTTTGGCACTGTTTAATAAAATAGATGCTATTGTTGCACTACAGTGCTGAATATATTTGTCATCGACAGAAAAAACAATATTTATCTCATTTTGTGCGGTTTCTTCGCTATTTAAATATTTTTGCTGCCCCAGTGATATTTTTGTTTTGTTCAGATGAACGGGTTTGTAACAGTCAGCAGAATATACCACACTATTTGTGTGATATATTTTTATTGACGGATTTTGTTTTTTTAGCTGAATTATAAATATATTCAAAAGCCGTTCTGCAAGAAAACCGTATATGCGTGATTGATAAGCATCTTCTGGAATAGGTAACTCTTTTTCAACTTTGTTTAGTATATGAAACAACCATTCCATATAATCATCAAAGTATTTACGTTTCATAATAAACATATTGAAGAAAAAGCTTTTTTTGCTTTGCATATACTCTTTTACAGAATCAGAGTACTGAGGAAAATCATTGTGTATAATATCAATAACTGTATCAAGATGTTCTTTTGTGTGTTCCTGACAGTAAAAATCATAGTTTGTCATTGTATATTTAGGCAGCCCGAACGGATGAGTGTTGTATATTGAAGGCAAAACTATATCAAGATTTTTCATTGTGTCTTCAATACTTTTGTCATCCATTTTTATTGTTTTTAAAAAGTCAGGAGTAAAATTATATGTTGTGTCAATTGAATTATAAAAATTTAAGTTAAAGAATCTTCTGTAATGACATAGTCCTACATAATCAGCATCGCAGTTTTTCCAAGCCCAATAAAGTGCGGTGAGTTCGCAATAGTTAGGATTTTTTACGGAAATATTGTCGCCGGTATCATCACCTATCATATCAGAGAGTTCTGCCTTTGTTTTTTCTGACGCTACGGCTCTTCCGACATGAATGGGGGTTAAAATATCAGATTTAACTCTTTGTGCGTCTTTATGATAAGCTACAAAGATTTTTATCTTGTCTTTTTTGTTCAAAATAATACTCCCAACAATTATAATTCAGTGTTCATCTCCGTTATGTTTGTATACATCATAAAATACAAATAATGTATGTAAACAATACATGAGATTGTATAACAAACACAAAAAATATTTACTTAAATATAAATATTTATTAAGTTAGAACCATCAGTGTTTATTAGTCTTTTTGATACATTTTTGTAACGCTTCAAGTACCGGAGTATAAAAAATCAAGTCGCGGTTGTCTGCCTGTGTGATTATGCGCAGCGCTTTTTGTCTTAAATCCTCTTGAGGTTTGGGGATATCAAAATCTTTTAACCCGACATCAAGAATTTCCAGTATTTTCACAAAGTTATCAAAAGTGGGAAAGTGAACTCCTGCTTCGATTCTTGAAATTTGCTTTTCATGCATGTGGACTGCTTCCGCCAATTCTGCCTGAGTTAACCCCTTTCTGTTGCGGAATTCTTTTATTTTTTGTCCAATGTCTTTTTTGTTCATAAAAAATCCTTAATGATTTTTATTACCTTTTTATTATGTTAATTTGTATTATTTGGTATTCAAACAATGTTTTTCGTTACTTTTTATTAACTTAAGGGAACAAAAAACGTATACTTTTATATTTTTTTCTGCTATCCTCATGGCTATTAATAAGGTAATGAATTTCATTGATATTTGAGGTCAATAAGTGATAGAAGAAGCAAACATAGTTGAGGCATTATCTTTTCTCATAAAAAAACAAAGAAAAGTTATGAAGATGACTCAACAGCAGTTAGCGCAAAAAGTCGGGCTCAGCGTCAGACACATAGGCAAGTTAGAGGACGGAACTTATTTACCCAAATTCATTACATATTTGAAACTGGCTGAAGTGTTAAAGTTTGATGTTTCTGATGTGGTAAAGCTTTCTCAACATGCAAAAACAACAGAAGAAACAAAAATTTTAAACCTTTTGAAAAAGATGAAACCGGAAGAATTAGTGTTGAGCAGAAAGATGCTGGAGCTGTTGATAAAAAGGGGGGCAAATGCCTAAAATATCGGTAATCATGCCCGTGTATAACGTGGAAAAATATGTCGCAGCCGCCCTCGAAAGCGTGATTAATCAAACATTTTCGGATATAGAAATTATCTGCATAAACGACGGCTCAACTGATGACTCTTTAAAAATTCTGCAAGACTATGCGCAAAAAGATAACAGGATAAAAATAATAGACCAGAATAATCAGGGAGTTTCTTGCGCACGCAATGCGGGCTTAGCCTCTGCAGCCGGTGAATACATAATGTTTATCGACCCTGATGACACATATGATTTATCCCTGTGTGCCAAGGTAATTGAAAAAATAAATAAAGAAAATCCTGATATTGTAATGTGGCTGCACAATACTGTGGAAGACGGAAAAATCATAAATGAAAACTGTTCGTTAAAAGAGATTATAACTTCTTTGTCTAATCCGAAAAATGTCACCGAAACAATAAAACCGCAGGTGTATATATGGAATAAAGCTTTCAGAAGAAAACTGATAGAAAAAAATAAAATAGAATTTGCAAAAGGAATAAAAAACGCTGAGGATTTGATATTTTGTTTGCAAACCTACTATACAAATCCAAAATACAGCTACATAAAAGAATCGTTATATAACTACAGCTCAGACCGAGAAGATGCAGCAACAAAAAAATATGCAAACTGTATTAAAAATGATTTTGAAGCGTACAAGGCACTTGTAAATTCAGAAATATACAAAAAACAGAACAGAACAATAAAAATAGCAAGCACAAACCATTTTATAGGCGGATGTATATATTACTGGCGCAGAAATAAAGATGAGGAAATCAAAAGAAAATACAAAGAAGATATAAGCGCTTTTTTAAATTACATAAAAGAAACATTTTCTCTCACAGATTGTATAAAAATGTGCAATTTCAGAAAACTAAAGCTGCTGTTGTTCAAATACAAATATAAAAAATTTTTTGACTTTTTTGATATCCGTACGACAAAGACAGATAAAACTTTTGTACTTTTTGGGAAAAAGTTGGTCTTTGAGCGAAAAAAATATTGCAAGGAGATATAAATAAATGTTATCAATAGTAATTCCAACTATGCAAAAAAATACAGATGTATTAAATAAACTTGTTAAAGAACTTGTTGAAGACGCAATAATAGACGAGATTGTTATTATTGATAATTCTTTGAAAGGTTATAAATTTGATTCCTCAAAGGTAAAAGTAATAGTTCCTAAAAAAAATTTGTATGTAAACCCTGCTTGGAATCTTGGGATAAAAAATATAAAAAATGAATATTTTGGAATATTGAATGATGATATTTTGCTCCCTAAAAACTTTTGTTCGCAGGTGTATGAGTTTTTAAAAAATACGGATAATACAGGGCTTGTCGGTTTAGATTCCACAGTTATTCATAATACACCGGCTCAAGAATTTGATACATATCCGGAAAATGAAGAGTTAAGATTCCAGCCTTGTGAATACAGGTTGTATACAAAATATTGGGGTTCAGCGATATTTGGCAAAAAAGGAAGTTATTACAATATTCCGGAAAATATAAAAATCTGGTGCGGTGATAACTATTTAATGAAAATGAACAAAGATGATAAAAAAATAAATTATGAAGTAGTTGGCGGAACAATAAAACACCTGCGTTCTTTGTCCTCATGTGAACCTGTATTTTCAAAGATAAAAGAGGCAGATGTATACAATTATGCACACATTGATAAAGATTTTAAAGGACATGCTTTTTACAGAAAAAGAGTACATTTTGCTGAAAGAATCTTTTCAATAAGAAATTCTTATGACCAGAGGCATAAGGTTATATCGTTTTTAGGTATAAAAATTAAATTAAAAAAACATAAAAATTAATCGTAGAAAAGGATAAAGTAAATGATAAAAAATAAAATTAATTTTTCAATAATTATGCCGACATACAACAGGGATTTTTGTATAGAAAAAGCAATTGATTCTTTGTTAAATCAAACATACCAAAATTTTGAACTGATAATTATTGATGATGGCTCAAAAGATAATACAGAAGAATTAATAAATCAAAAATATCAAAAAGAATTACAAAATAAAAAAATAGTTTATAAAAAATTAAATAAAAATCAAGGTGTTTGTAAAGCAAGAAATACAGGCTTAAAGTTAGCTAAATATGATTGGATAGGCTATCTTGACAGTGACAATGAAATGCTTCCGGAATTTTTAGAAACCTTCCAAACTGAGATACTTAAAAATCCGCAAAATAAAATTTTTTACGCAAAAATTTTAAGATCAGATGGATCCATTTGTGGCAGAGCATTTAATTATACATCCTTATTGCAGGGAAATTATATAGATATGGGAGTTTTTGTCCATAATAAATCACTTGTGAAAAAATACGGTAAATTTGATACAAAATTAAAGCGCCTTGTTGATTGGGATTTAATTATCAGATATACCAAAAACAATGCTCCAATTTTTATAGAAAAAATATTATTAAATTATAACAATAGTGACGAATATGAAAGAATTACTAATTGTTGTTCTTGTGAAAACGCCAAAAAACGAATACATAAAAAACAGCAAAAATTTTTACAACAAATTTTTTCCATAAAAAATTCATATGACAGACGGCATAAAGTAATAACAATCTTTGGCATAAAGATAAAAATAAAAATAAAAAGTAAAAAACTCATAGCCAGAGCCAATGAAAATTTTTTAAGAGAAATAAAAAAGAAAGAGCAAGAAAATCAATTATTAAAAAAATTTGTACCTAAATCATTTTTAGACTATGTAGAGATCCATCTGGTTGAACATTGCAACTTGAACTGTGCAGGCTGCACACATTTTTGTCCTTTGGCAGAGGAAGCTTATCTTGATATAGAAACTTTTTCAAAAGATTTAAACAGGCTTGCTGATTTGACAAACAGGCAGGTAGGGAAAATTCGATTAATGGGAGGAGAACCGCTACTGCATCCTGAATTAAATAAATTTATGGAAAAAGCAAGGGGATTTTTTCCAAATACAAAAATTTCAGTGGTAACAAACGGAATATTGTTAAACAAGCAAAGTCAGAAGTTTTGGGATTGCTGTAGAGAAAACGATATTTTGATAACAATAAGCGGATATCCGATAAAGCTTGATTATGACTTTATAAAAAATAAAGCCAAAGAAAATAATGTGCATTTGACTATACCTAAAATTCAAAAGCAGAGTTTTGGCACTGGATTATGGATTTAGAAGGTAAGCAAAATCCCACGGATAGCTTTAAATACTGTTATCACGCTAATAAATGTATATTTCTTAAAAATGGTAAGCTGTATACTTGCCCGATTATTCCTAATATTTGTAACTTCAATAAGTACTTCAACAAAAATCTTGAAGTTGAACCGTTGGATTTTATAGATATATACAAAGCGGAAAATATTATGGAAATACTTAACTTTTTATCAAAGCCAGCACCATTTTGCCGGTATTGTGATGTAAAGCATATGACTTGGCATAATACCTGGAAAGTTTCTGAAAAAAGTATTGAAGAGTGGACATAAAAATTTGGATTAGGAGTATAAGATGTCAGAAATATCAATAATCATCCCTGTATATAACTCAGAAAAATATCTGGAAAAATGTCTTGAATCTATGATAAATCAGACGTTTAAAGATATTGAAGTTATTTGTATAAATGACGGTTCAACAGATAATTCTTTAAAAATTCTTGAAGAATACAAAAATAAAGATTCTCGTATAAAAGTTATTAACAATAAAAATCAAGGCCCTGGTTTATCAAGACAGTGCGGAGTTAATAACGTTGACCTTGACAGCAAATATCTTATGTTTTGCGACAGCGATGACTGGTATGAGCCAGATATGTGTGAAAAAATGTACAACGCAATTGAACAGCAAAATGTAGATATTGTGATGTGTGATACCACAGTGCATATTATAGAAAATGATAACAATCAAAGTCGACTTAACGGCTGTATCAACAACAGAAAAATAAAATTAATCGGATATCAAAGTATTGATGAAACTAACATTTGTAAGATTTCCACGTTACTTTTTAATAAAATATTAAAATTTGATATTATAAAAAAATACAATATTGAATTTCCAGATGCAAAAATGCATGATGACAGCACTTTTATATTCCAGTATTTATTGCTGACAAAAACTTACTATGGGTTAGACGAAAAACTATATAATTACGCATACAGAAAAAATTCTCTTGTTTATAATGCATTTAATAATATAGCTAAAGAGCTTTATTATCCTAGTATCAATTGCATAAGCCTGCTTGATAAAGTCTTTAATAAAAATTGTGATTTAATTTTAAACAAAAAATTTATTGCCGATAAGATGTTTAATTTTTTTTTCTATGATTATAGTCACTTAATTAAGATAAAACATAAAATGAAACTACTAAAAATGTTACATAATATATTAAAAAATGTGGACTATATTCCAGCCAATAACACAATTTTTCTACTAATAAAAAAGGGAAAAATATTTGAAGCAGCAACTCAATTGGAAAAGCGCGAATGTTTTTCTCCTTTACATAAAATTTTTTCTATAAAAAATTCGTATGACCGACGCCACAAGATAATAACTGTTCTGGGATTAAGGATAAAAATTAAAAGAGGAGATAATATGCTAAAAAAGATCCTGCAAAATGTTTTTTCTGTAAAAAGAAAAGAACATCATAAAATAATTACAATACTTGGAGTAAAAATAAAATTATTCCAACCCAAAACCAATGATTTACATTATTGTCCTATTTGTAACCAATATGGACAGTTTCTGCCGTTTGGGGTTATTCCCAGACCGGCTGCCAATTGCCCTCACTGCGGGTCGTTGGAAAGACACAGATTTTTATATTTTATCTATAAAAAATACTTTTTAAATACGAAAAAACAAATAAAGCTTTTGCATACTGCACCGGAGAAATGTATTTATGACTTAATAAAGAAAAATCCTAAGATAGATTATACTCCTATAGACTTGTTTCCCGAAGGGTATAAGTTTTGTCAATGTCTAAAAGAAGATGTCACTAATCTTTCTTTTAAAGACAATACGTTTGACTTTGTAATAAGTAATCAGGTCATGGAACATATTTTAGATGAAAATAAATTTTTATCAGAATTGTTGAGAGTTTTAAAACCAGGTGGTTATTTATTGTTAAATTTTCCCGTTTTTATGGATTTAGAAAAAACATTTCAAGACGATTCAATAACATCACCAGAGGACAGAGAAAAATATTACGGGCAAAGCGATCACGTAAGAAAATACGGCAGGGATATTTTTGACAAACTCAAGAAGAAATATAATGCCAAAGTTATTTTTGTTTCTTCATTAATGAACCCTAAACAAATTAAGAAATATAGCCTGTTAAAAAATGGATTTATTGCAATAATTCAAAAATAGAGGAAAGAATAATTATGCCAAAGGTATCAGTAATAATACCGGTATATAACGTTGAAAAATATTTGAGAGAATGTCTGGACAGTGTTGTGAATCAAACACTAAAGGATATAGAAATAATCTGTGTAAACGACTATTCGACAGATAATTCACCTAAAATTCTTGAAGAATATGCTTCACATGACAACCGTATAAAAATAATAAATAATGAAAAAAACATACATGCCGGCCAATCAAGAAATAAGGGGTTATCTTTATCATCGGGTGAATATGTTTTTTTTATGGATTCTGATGATTACCTTGAATTAAATGCATTGGAGACAGTTGTGAGGATTTTAGACATGAATACTGATGCAGCTTTTTGTATATTTTGTAAAGTACTTCATGATCAATCAACGAATGAAACAACAAAAATAAAAACATTTTCCAAAAAGCTAATTAATTCGGGCAAAATATCTAAAATATGTATTAATACAAAAATCAATGACATTTTAAGGTGTGAGGTTCCTGCCTGGACAAAAGTATACAGAAGAAATTTTTTAACTGAAAATAACATAATGTTTGACGATTTAAAGTGTGCAAATGATAGATATTTTTATTTTCAAACTGTATTTAAGGCGCAAAAGCTAATTTTATTGGAAGAATATTTGATAAACCACAGAATTAATGTTAAAAACTCTTTAATTCAAAAAAGATCTAAACATTTTGAATGTATGTATAAAAGCTATGAATATGTAACAAGTTTATACAACAATAAAAATACAGAAATTCAAAATATAATAATTGATTTAACGCTAAGAGACATTTTTCATTTTTATAATAAAGCATCTAAAAATGATCAAAAAAAGATTAAACCAAAACTTAAATTATTTTTAAAAAATATAAAATTTCCAAATGCGTTAGACTCATATAGAAATAAAATTTGGTACAAATGGTATTGTGAAATGACTAAAAAATATACATTGAAAAACTTTATTCAAACTATATTTTCAGTTAAAAATTCTTATAACCGAAAACATAAGATAATAACGCTTTTGGGCATAAAAATAAAATATCGTAGAAGTCAGGTTTAAATATAGTTAGACAAGCCCGTAGGTTGTGGTAAATTTTAATTTAGCGCAACAGAAATGTTTCGGTAATCAGAGATTACCAAAACCTACTAAAAACTATGCAGGCAGAATGGAAGATGCTGTAAATCATAGATTTACAGCATCTTATTATTTGGCGACGGCTTTTGTCAGTGTCGCCCCGCACCCTGTCCTCTGATGGAAAATATTTATACTACAAAATGGCTGTCATACTGAGGAGCGCAGCGGGCCCAGTATCTTACCGGTGAAAAATGATAACAAAGAACATTGGACAGATTATGAACACACACGTTTGGTATAAGAATCCAATATCTGACGTTTCATAATGACAGCATGCCGGTAAAGTGTCTCTATAAAGCCATAACAAATAAATATTTTTCTTGGTGTAAATTAAAATTTACTCCAAACAACTAACTTTGAGTCAATATCCGGTGGGCACGCATTCGTTTTGCCCACCTTACGGTCTGTATGTTCACAAAAAAATTGACCTTTGTAAGAACTCTGTGTAAAAGGTGCCTGTGGCACGTTTTACATAGAGGCAGGCTAAGTCAGATACGCAGTATCTGCGTGCCGTATAGAGATTACAGAAAGTGTCTTGGAATCGGACGTTACGGGCTCCTGAACGTAGCCCTTCACAGTGGCACTGGGTTCGTTTCACTCACACGGCGTGCCAGTCCGATTCCGCTACACAAACAACAACAAGCGAGGTTTGTTTGAGGCACGGGGAATTATTTGAACCAAATTAATCTTTATACTTTAGCAATTTTTACGTGCCGAGTTGCCGAGCACAGGTTTGTGTTACTTTCTGTATGAACGAAACAGTAGGTCGGAAAGTTTCTTGGGCTCCACCCGTCTCTTGAATTTTCTTCACGCTCGGTATTGTCGTTCACATTGCTTGCGCAAGTGCTCACTTCATACCTCGCTCCCCAGGTTGCACCCGTCCGAAAATTCGCTTCTTTGCGTCAAAGAATGGGTGGAACATAAAGCTATAATCGAGTTTTGATAACTAACAGTTTTTTGATACTGCCCTAATCGTTGGTTATGTTTTTAGGGGACACTTTATTATACTCAGGCTCACCCTTTTACAGCTCCGTCATTTTCGCCGGAGATAAAATATCTTTGCATTGCAATAAAGAAAACGAGTATAGGAATTGTTGCAATTATAGAACCGGCCGCAATATATCTCCAGTTTGCGCTAAACATGCCCTGTAAGTCATTAACCCCGACAGGCAGGGTATACAAAGCTTTGTTGGTTAAAACAATGCTCGGCCATAAAAATTCGCCCCATGAGCCTATGAATGTAAATATAGCAAGCACTGCAAGTGTCGGTTTTACCATTGGAAGAAGTATTTTCCACCATATTTGAAAAACACTGCATCCGTCAACAAAAGCAGCTTCTTCCATTTCTCGCGGGATAGCAAGAAAAGCCTGACGCATAAGAAATATTCCGAACGCATTTACGGCAAACGGTAAAATTAGTCCGAGATATCCCATAAAAGTGTTTACGCTGTCAACCATATGCAATTTTAATACTATCAAATATACGGGCAGCATAATAGCCTGAAACGGTATCATAATTGTGGCAAGCGTTGCATAAAAAATTGTTTTTTTTCCTTTAAACTCCATTCTCGCAAGAGGATATGCAGCAAGTGCACTTAATATAAGGTTAAGAACAACAGTAGCACCTGCAACTATCATACTGTTTAAAAAATACAGCATAAAAGGTATCTGATGCCAAACCCCTTTAAAGTTTTCTAATGTCGGACTTTGAGGAAAAAACACGGGCGGATATTGAAAAATGTTTTCATTGCTTCCTTTTAAAGCTGTTGATAACAACCAGATAAAAGGAAATATTGATAAAACAGATACGGTTATCAAAGTAAGATGTATAAAAACACCCCGGCCTGATAATTTATTAAAGTTTTTTAAATATTTCATTTTTTCTCTCCTAAAGCTGATACTGCTTATTCTCAAACAGCGTAAAGTTCAAAATTGATAATACAAGCACCACAACAAGCAAAATAACAGAGGCGGCCGAGGCTATGCCTAAATCAAGATTTTCAAACGCGCGCTCGTAAATGTAATAAACAATTGTTTTGCTTGAATCCAGAGGCCCGCCTTTTGTCATAACGTAAATTTCGACAAAAACTTTCATTGCTGATATTGAAGATATCATAGTAACAAGCCCGACCGTAGGCATTAAATGAGGCAGAGTAACTGTCAAATGCTTTGTAACAGGGTTTGCTCCGTCAACATCACAAGCCTCGTATAAATCTTTTGGAACCCCCATCAACGCTGAAAGGTATATCATCATATAATATCCTATACCCTTCCATACAGTAACAAGTATAACGGAATACAATGCCACATTCGGGTCTGTCAGCCACCCTACGGGCGGGATATTAAACAAGCCCGTAACGTAATTTAATATTCCCTGCTGTGCATACAGCCATTTAAAAGCAATTGCAGCCACAACTATAGAAACTATTACAGGCAAATATATGAGTATCTTATATAAAGTAATTCCTCTTATTTTCTGGTTAATCATTATTGCAATAATAAGCGGAAATACAACAAGAAAAGGCACGGCCACTATGAGGTATAAAAAAGTATTCCACATTACTTTATAAAAAACAGGGCTTTTTAATAACGCTGTATAATTTGCAACAGACACAAAAGCCGGATGATAAATATTTGAGTTGTAATCAAAAAAACTCAACAAAATAGTTTCAAAAAAAGGAATAAAAAAGAATAAAACCAGTATCACTGCCGCCGGCAATAAAAAAAGATACGGTACATATTTTTTGTAATACTTATACATTTTTCTCCTTAGTTTTGATATTCAGTTTTTAAACAAGAACCGTTTTGTGTCACATCAAATTTTGTGGTTAAAGGTGATAACAGCATTGCTCTGTTTCCTTTGTAATCTATAGACCATGCCCCGAGGTATTTAGGATTTTCACCGGTTGCGGCATATGCAAAAACTATTATCCTGTCCGGATTAAGTGCATCCCAGCCAATCGGGTAGATATCCCAGCGTAAATCTTTTAGCCTGAGGTCATAGTTTGTACGCCAGTAGTATAAAATTGCGTCTCTTACCTCGCTGAGTTCTTTTACTGTATTTGTGTTAAAGTCATACACAAAAAGATTGGTTTTCCACAGACCTTCAGGCGTATAAGAAATTTTTTCTTTAAAAGCAAGTTTTTTTCCGTCAGCTGACCAGTCTACTATTGTCAACGTTTTTTGGATATCTAAATCAAGGGAATCCATTTCTGTCTTATAAAGAACAGTGCGTCCGTGGTTTACGTGTGCATCTTCAAGTCTTGTTTGCACACTTTTTCCTTTATCAAGTTTAATTAAATATAATTCGCTGCCGGCTGTTTTTGTGGAGGGATAATAATAAACTGTCGAATATGCCAGGCTGTCAAACTGCGGAGACGCCACGCCTATTGAATTGATTTTACGTTTTTTTTTCAAATCATTCAGATTTATTTCCACCTTCCCGGGAGGTTCGTTGTATTTGACAACCAGTATTGACGGGTCAGGCAAATCAACAAGCTTTTCATCTTTTACAAATTTTGGGGAGGGTATATTTTTTGCTTTGTCAGCATTTTTGTTAACCTCGCGGTAGTATTCCTGCATTGTTTTAGGCATGTTATTTACGGGTTTCGGATGTTTTTCTTTATAAGATTTTGTCCAAAAAAATTTTGAAGCAACATCTCTTTTAAAATCAAACGAATACGCTGTTTCACAGCAAGGGACAAAACAGCAAAATCCTGCACAAATAAGCAGCAGCATAAGCCGCAAGAGATTCCTGCTCATTTTAAACAAGCCCTTCTCTCATTGCCGTTACAGCAGCCTGAGTTCTGTCATCGACGTATAATTTTTGCAATATGCTGTGTACATGGGCTTTTGCTGTTGCACGTGTAATAAAAAGTTTTTCTGCTATCTCGGGGTTAGAAAGTCCGTCAACAATAAGTGCAAGCACCTCCATCTCTCTTTCTGTCAACCCGAAGGAATTTTTTCCTGCTTTGTAATTTATATCGTTTGTTGCGTTGTTTTCTGTATTGCGGCGCTGGACATTTGACAGTACAAGTCTTGCAATAGCAGGGTCTAACCACGCTGTACCTTCATTTACGGCAACAATAGCAGAAGTAAGCTGTGCAGCAGTTGCACCTTTCATAATATATCCGTCAGCACCTGCGGCAAGCGCTGCAAATACGTCATCCTCGCTGTCACGTGAGGTAAATATCAGAATTTTGGATTTTAAATTGAGCGCTTTTATTCTCCTTGTTGCCTCAACCCCGTCAATATCAGGCAAACCTATATCCATAAGAATGACATCCGGCATGATTTCTTTTGCCTTTTCTACACCGTCAAGTCCGTTCTCTGCCTCAGCTGCCAGCGTTATACCGTCAGTCTTTTCTATAACAAGCGCCGTGCCCATTCTTATCATTGTGTGGTCTTCTATTAAAAGAACTTTTATATCAGTATTTTTATCCATAGTTGTTATACTTTTTCCTTAATGTTTAATGATTTTGGTATTAAAAGCGAGAATACACTGCCTTTGTTTAATTCACTTTCAACCCATATTTTGCCTTCGTGTGCTTCTACAATCTGTCTGGATAGATAAAGCCCGAGCCCGGTACCGGCAGAGCGTTTCTGGCTTGTTCCCTGCGAAAACCTTTTGAACAGTTTCGAGATGTCATTGCGCGGAATACCGGTTCCGTTGTCTTTTACGCTTAAAATCAAATCCCCTTCTTTGTCTGAGGTTGTTATCTCAATGTGCCCGCCTTTGGGTGTGTGATTAAGCGCATTCCCGCAAAGATTTAAAAGAACGCGTCTTAACTCGTTTCTGTCAGCAGTTATCTCTGCATTTTCGGTATCGTTATACGTAGTTTCAACGGCAATTTCTTTTTTGTCAGAAAGAGGTTTAACTTGTTGCACACATTCTTCTATAAAATCTTTTAACGAAAACTTTGTCTTGCATAAATTAAGTTTTCCGGATTCATACTTGTAAACTTCAAGCAGCGCATTCACAAGCCCCAGCATATCCTCGTTGCTTTTTTTCATAGTATCAAGCAGCGTTTTCTGCCTGTCGGAAATATCCCCGAGAGAGCCGTCTAAAAAGAATTGCAATGTTTGAATAGCAGCCAGTAAAGGTGTTCTTAAATCATGAGTTAAAGTAGCGATAAAATCGTCTCTTAAACGTTCCATTTCCTTTTGCAGACTTACGTTTCTGACAACACCGACATAGCGTATATTGTTGTTGTCATTATCCGAGAGTATCGGCGCAAAATTGATTTCAACGGGCACATTTCTGTCATCAATACAATTTTTTATGGCTGCATCTCTTAAAAGTACTTCTTTTTGTTCATTTGTGACTTTTTGGATGCTGTTTTGCTGTGCTACTATTAAATCTTTGAGATTTTTATCAGCAAGCAGATTTTTATCAAGCCCTGTAATATTTTCAAAAGCCGGATTTACCTGAACAATTTCCCCGTCTTTGCCGCTTATCACAATACCGTCCGCGCAATAGTTTATAATAGCGCTCAATTTTGTGTTAGATTCCACTAAATCAGCGGTTTTTTGAAGTACTAAATCTTCAAGCGAATGCGAGTATTTTTCCAGCTGTGCTTTTGCCTCGGAAAGCTCGGATATCTTTTGATTAAGCGCTGATATCAGTCCGCTTCTTTCAAGCCCGTTTCTTATATTGAGCAGTAAATCCTCATTATCCCAGGGTTTTTCAATATATTTGTAAATACCGACCTCGTTAATTGCTTTTATTGCGTTTTCTTTATCAGCGTAACCTGTTAAAAGAATCATGCTGACATCAGGGCAAAACTTTTTTGCTTCGGTTAAAAATTCAATACCGTTCATCTCAGGCATCATAAAATCAGACAGTATCAAATCAGGCGTATTTTCTTTTATATCAGACAAAGCAAGCTTTGGGGAATCAAAAAAATGAGCATTGTCAAAACCTTCTAGGTTTAAAAGCATTTTTAGAGTTGAAAGCATCATTGATTCATCATCAACAACAATTATTCTTTTTGACCTGTAATTGTCCATACCGTTTGTTTGCCCTGTTTAGCTGATATTAGATACTCAAAATATAAAGATATAGCAAAATAAACTGCTTATCCCTTTCTCAATATAAGAATATATTATATTTAAAGTCAGGACAAATATTTTACAAATGTAAAGCATATATAAAATTATAACTGTGCCGACTTTATAAAAATTATGAGTTGGTAATTTTTGTTTGTCATACCTGCTTCCAACAAAAAACGAGTAAAATCATAATTCCGAATATTCTTCCTCCACACCTCGGGGCGCAAGAACTCTGTTCAAAACGATTGAGTCTAAATATTCTCCCACACCCCTTGGGGGAGCGGTTTAGGGTGAGGGGGCACAGGCTCTGCGTGTCCCCCAATGGCCGGGGTGAGGCTACAGAATTCACCTTAATTATTCCCCCTCTCCCCAAGGAGAGGGGGTATTTAAGCTACGGCAGGAAAATATGAATGTTTTGTAACGGCGTGCACGCAGAGCTTTTGACCCCCTCACCCAGGCCCTCTGTCTTGAAATCGGACGTTTCGGGCTCCTGAACGTAGCCCTTCACGGTGGCACTGGGTTCGTTTCACTCACACGGCGTGCCAGTCCGATTCCGCTCCCCCGAGGTGGCGAGGGGGGATTTAAGCTTTGCCTACCCTACGATTCGGATATCTTTACTGCGTTAGCTATGCGCAGATTTGCCGCTGTGGCTGAATACAGCCTCAATTGCATTTATCTTCATCAGTCGTTTTTGCAGTGGCTTTTATATTCAGATGTTCTTTAATCTCTGCAACTTCATAAGTAAGTCTGTTAAGCTGGCATTTTACAGGGTCAGGCAGCCTGTTATGCTGCAATTGACCGTCTACCATAACCCGCTGATGAACTACCCTTCCGGGAACCCCGACAACAGTAGAGTCAGGAGGAACATCATCTATAACAACCGAGCCGGCACCGATTCTTGAATTTTCTCCTATTGTAAGGTTGCCAAGTACTTTTGCCCCTGCGCCAACAATGACATTATCCTCCAGAGTCGGGTGGCGTTTGCCGTGTTCTTTGCCTGTACCACCCAGTGTTACACCCTGATATAAAAGAACATCGTCGCCAATATAAGTGGTTTCGCCTATTACAACGCCCATACCGTGGTCAATAAAGAACCTTCTGCCGATTCTTGCGCCGGGGTGGATTTCTATGCCGGTAAATATCCTGCTCCAGTAAGAAATGAGTCTTGGGATAATAGGTATGCCCCAGTATCTTAGCTTGTGTGCGATTCTGTGCAGAATAAGAGCATGCAGCCCCGGATAGCACAAAAACACTTCTACGATGTTATTTGCGGCCGGGTCTTTGTCGTAAATTGTTTTAATATCTTCTTTAATCTGGCTTAAAGCACGTTTTAAAAGCATATATCATCTTTCTTTTTAGTTAAATAACGGTGTTGAGATGTATCTTTCTCC
The DNA here is from genome assembly GCA_944322975.1 of Candidatus Gastranaerophilales bacterium. Classification (GTDB taxonomy): domain Bacteria; phylum Cyanobacteriota; class Vampirovibrionia; order Gastranaerophilales; family Gastranaerophilaceae; genus Limenecus. Next base: position 14,385 of record CALUQS010000070.1, on the reverse strand, counting down.
GTAATCACAAATGACCGTTACAATTAATTTACCTTTGTTTTCTTCTCTTTTAGAAAGCTCTAATGCTGCTTTGACATTAGCCCCGGATGATATCCCGCAGCAAATGCCTTCTTTTTTGGCAAGCAGTTTAGCTGTTTCTATAGAATCTTTTGTTGTCACTGTCATTACTTCATCAAGAAGGTTTGTATCAAGGTTTTTAGGAACAAAATTTGTACCTATACCTTGAATACCGTGTTGTCCAGATGCATTTTTAGAAACAAGAGGACTTTCAGCAGGTTCTACACCTATTATTTTAATATTTTTATTATGTTCTTTTAATCCTCTGCCAACACCGGTTAAAGTTCCGCCCGTGCCAAACGATGTGACAAATATATCAACTTTGCCGTCAGTGTCGTTCCAGATTTCCTGCGCTGTTGTTTTTGTGTGGATTTCAGGGTTAGCCGGGTTTGAAAACTGGGAGGGGATAAAGCAGTTGCCTATATCGTCGGCGATTTTAATCGCCGCATTTACAGCACCTTTCATGCCTGCTTCTGCCGGCGTTAAGACTATATCAGCGCCGTAGGCTGCCAGCATTTTTCGGCGTTCTGCGCTCATATTTTCCGGCATTGTTAAAATGAGTTTATAGCCTTTTATTGCACAGACCAGAGCCAGCCCTATTCCGGTATTGCCGCTTGTAGGCTCGACGATAACAGTATCGTTATTAATAAGCCCCTGTTTTTCAGCCTGTTCTATCATATACAAAGCAGGTCTGTCTTTTACGGAATTTGCAGGATTGTAAAACTCGAGTTTAACCGCAATATCTGAGAATCCATCATTGATTTTATTGAGCTTAACAAGCGGGGTATTGCCGATAAGCTCAAGAACATTGTTATAGATTTTTGACATTAAACAAGCCTCATAAATTTTCTTTTACCTGATTGTAACACTACAGGCTCGGATGGAACAGGCACCATAAGAGCTATATCGGTAACTTTTTCGTTATCAAGTTTTACTCCGCCGCCGGCGATAAGTCTTTTTGCCTCGCCTTTGCTTGCAACAAAACCGAGTTCCAAAAGCAAATCAAGTATATTTTTTTCTTCCGTCATTTTAAATGAGGGAATATCTTCGGGAATACCTTTGTTTTGCACAACGTTAATGAATTCGTCCTGTGCTTTTTTCGTTTCTTCATCGCTGTGGTATTCGTTAGTGATAGTGTATGCAAGCTGCATTTTTATATCACGGGGGTTTTCAGTTTTTAATCTTTCTTCTATCTGTTTTAATTCTTCATCAGATATATCAGTTAAAAGCGTAAAGTATTTGATAATCAATGTGTCAGGGATAGACATCAATTTTCCGTACATGTCTTTTGCACTGTCTGTTAAGGAAATACAATGTTCTGGATAAGTTTTTGACATCTTAACAAGCCCGTCTGTCCCTTCAATCAACGGAAGCAGCATAACCATTTGAGGGTTTGGTTTTCCGTAAGCTGTTTGAATTTCTCTTCCTAAAAGAACGTTAAATCTCTGGTCTGTGCCGCCGAGCTCTATATCCGCATCTATTGCAACAGAGTCATAAGCCTGCATAAGCGGATAGAAAAATTCGTGTATTGCAATTGGCTTGCCTTCTGCGTACCTTTTTGCAAAGTCATCACGCGTCATCATCTGTGCAACTGTGACGTTTGACGCAAGTTTTAAAAGGTCTATAAGGTTCATCTTATGCAGCCAGTCAGCGTTGTTTACAACTTCTGCTTTTGAGGTGTCAAGAACCTTTGACATCTGTTCAAAGTAGGTTTTTGCGTTTTCCTCAACCTGTTCTTTTGTTAATGCGGGACGTGTTTCTGATTTGCCGGACGGGTCGCCTACCATTGCAGTAGCACCACCTACGAGAAGCACAATCTGATGTCCGAGTTGTTGAAATTTTTTGAGTTTTTTCATAACAACCGTATGCCCAAGGTGCAAATCAGGACGGGTAGGATCCATCCCTAGTTTTACTCTTATGGGTTTGCCGGATTCTTTAGACTTTTGCAGTTTTATGGCAAGCTCTTTTACGCCGCCGGGCAAGAGTTCTGCACCTCTTGAAATTTCCTGCGCCTGTTTTATAAATTCTTCTTTTAATTGAAATTGTGCTTCCATTTACATTTATCCTCTGTTTATTGATTTTATATTATTGTAACAAATAAAAAAGAGGTAGCAAAAAATATATTTATAACATTAATATATCTATAAATATTTCCAATAGTCTGATGTTCCCTATACAACACGCATAGCTAAAAAACACTGAGTAATAGGTGACTGTAGCATATATCTGTTCTATAATTTGAATACAAATAAATTTTACAGGAGCTTATATGAAATTTGCAACAGAATATTTGTGGTTTAACACGCAAAAACACAGAGAGTACATAAATATCACGGATGAGGTTGAAGAAATTGTAGCTAAAAGCGGAATAAAAGAGGGCATGGTGCTTGTGTCCGCAATGCACATCACAGCGGGAATTTATGTTAACGACGCAGAAAGCGGTCTTATATCAGACATAGACAGGTGGCTTGAGGAAATTGCCCCTTTTAATATAAACTATCACCACCATGCGACAGGTGAGACCAACGGTGACAGCCATTTAAAAAGTTTGTTAATAGGGCATGAAATTATTGTTCCGGTGACAAACGGAAAACTTGATTTTGGTCCGTGGCAGCAGATTTATTATGCGGAATTTGACGGACAACGAAGAAAACGTGTTATTGTTAAGGTTATGGGTGAGTAAGTTGAATATAAAAACTAATACAAAAATTTTTTTAACACTGTTTGTTCTGGCGTCAACCTTTTCTTTAGGTGCATTTGCTGCAAAGTATAAAGTCAACACGGGCGGCAAAGTAACCTCTTCCTCCGGAAAAACTCAATACAGCAGTGTTTTAAACACATCAGGAAATATTTATAACAATTACAATTCACAAAATTATGTGAATTCACAGCAGGTACTGATGCAGCCAATCGGGACAATTGATATTGTTATGGACTATTCCGGCAGTATGGCATACTGGATAAATGAGTCCAAAAAAACAATGTCCTCTATTATTGCGCAGCTTCCTGCAACTGTTTCCGTAGGGTTCAGGGTTTTCGGGCATAACAGCACTGCCTCATCGTCTTCACCAATAATTGCAAAAGTAAAAAGCATAACAAAAAAAGAAAACGGAAGTTATAAAGTTACAACAACGAGTTCAACACCTTCTTTTTTGGGGCACATTTCCGGTTATTGCGCGGCGACAAAGCAGGTTGTACCTGTAGCCCCAAATTCCGCAGCAACACTGCTTAAAGGAATGAATTCTGTTGATATAGGCGGTTCTACACCGCTGACATATGCCTTATCTCAGGCTGTAAATCAGGATTTTAACGGTCTTGCTAAAAATTACCCCAAAAAAATTATATTAATCACTGACGGGGTTGAAAACTGCGGCGGTAATCCGTGTGCGTTTGCTGAAGACTTAATAAAAAAGAGAAAAGATATAACGATTGATGTTGTTCTTGTATCAGCTTTTTCGCAGGAATTGAAATGTCTTGCTGACAAAACAGGCGGAAATTTTTATACCCCTGCTGATGTATCTAGTTTTTCGTCATCAATTTATCAATCAATTACAAACACGAAACAACAACCAACAATCCAACAAGCTGTGCCGGAACAAAAATACGAATATGTTGATAATTAATTTAAGTCTACTTCGAAATTTCCGCCGTACATTTTTACTGAGAGTTTCATAGTTTCGTTTTTATAACCTGACGGCGGCGGGTTGTATGCAGGTGTTTGCATAACTCCGTTATAAACAGCATCATTGAGGCTGTAGTTTGTTGATTGCTTTACAAAAGTTCTGTCTATAAGTTTTCCTGACGGTGATATTTTAAAGGAAATTACACAGTCTCCGTCTCCGATTATTGCACCAAAATTAATATTTGAGGCAATTTTATTACGCAAAGCTATTTTATAATTTAATAAAGCTTGCTTTTGTGCTGCCGGATTTGGTTTTTGTTTAGGTTTTGTTGTGTTCTGTGAGGGATTTTTTGCGGAGGTTTGTTTATTAGCTGTTGTTTTAGGCTTTTGTACAGAAGTTTGCGCTGTTTTAGAAGGTTTAGTTTGTATGGTATTTTTAACGGTCTTAACCTGTTGTTTGGGTGAAACATTAGCCGGTTTTGATACAGGCTTTTGAACTGTAATTTTATTTTGGGGTTTAGATTTTGTGCTTTCCTCCTTTGAAATAGCGGGTACAGTATTTTGTGGTGCAGTTTTACTGTCTTTAGCCGCCGTTGTTGTTTTGTTATCAATCCAGATTTCGTCTATAGACGGAAGATTTTCGACTGGTTTTGAGGCTGTTTTTTCCTTTTGTTTATTTTCTTTTTTTGATGTGCTGCTATCTTTAGTTGTTAACGAGTTACCCGCAAAAAACAGCACAAAGATTGAGAGTATTATACAAATTACAAAAATGCCAACAGATGCAGCATCAACTTTATTTTTAGCTGTTTGGCACGTTGTATAATCCTCGTCGGAATACAGGGGATTAATATTTTGATATTGCGGTTGATTTTCTTCTTCTATTACGTCAAAAGAGTCATTTCCGCAATCACAATATTGAGGCAACTCGTCGTATTCCTGTCCGCATTCGCTGCATTTGTATTTATACATTATTAATTCCTTATTTTTTCAATATCTTTGTAATCAGAGGGAGTACTGTAAGTCGTTTTGTCAGAGATTTTCCATGCCCCGCTGACTTTCGTTGTTACACGGTTGGAACCTGAGGGAAAATTCATAAAATCTCTGCCCTGATAACTTCTTATTACAGGGGCAATATACTGTATTGCATAAGGCGTATAGGCCGGATCAGATGACCAAGTGGTAATATTGGTTATTTTTCCGTACTTATCAACGTCAAACGAAAACTGAAAAACAGTCCCCTGTTTGACTATCGGCAATTTTACATCTGTCATAATCCTGTTTTGCAAGTCAGAACGCCACTTGTTCCACAATACAAGCTGAGCCTGTTCTTGTTGTTCAGCAGTCTGTTGAGCCGGTTTTTCACTTTGTTCTTTTTCTTTAGAGTTTGAGGTTGAGCTCTTTGTAACAGGCTTTGATACTGGTTTTATTGATATAGCGCTCTGTTTTTCAGTGGTTTTAGGCTGTGTTTTTGCAGTGATATTTTCAGACGATTTGGAAATTACAGGCTTTTTTTCTGTATTACTATCTCTGTCAAAAACATTATCCTGATTAGTTAGCGCAATTTTTTTATTATCTTGCTGTTGTTTTATTGTATTAATTTTTACCGGTGCAACTTCTGTTTGTGCGGAATCGTTTTCTTCAAGCACAATTTTTAAATCTGAACTGTATAAAAAAATACTTTTGTGCATTTTAGGAATCAACACCCCTATACAGACTGTTGAAATTAAGAGCAACACTATCAAAATTGTAAAAAATGTTTTATACAAGTTATCACCTATTCTCTGTCGTATTTTGATAAAACTTCTTCACATGCATATACTTCAAACTTTGTCTGGCTTAGCATATAAGTTTCAGCAATTAAAAGAGCAGTAGGAACAAGCGCCGCTACAGCACTTAACATAATTCCGCCTAAATCTGCGCCTATTTCCTGCATAAAATAAGATACATTCATTGAAAATTCAATAAAAATTATACACAAACCTATGATAAAAGAACGTCTCATATCTGTATCCAGTTTTTTAGCACCCTGCAAACCGAATATATCGGTACCGTGCTGCATATAATTGCTGAAACCGTCGTTTTTTAATACGTTTGAGCCCTGAATTTTTTTGTTGGATAAAAATCCGTTTACAAACGCAAAAAATGCAAAGATTATCAAAAACGTAGCAAGTACTAGAAATATCGGGCTGAATCTCAAGCCGGAAATTCTCACCCAGCCGGCAGCGTCAGGGAAACAAGCCGCAAGTGTATTAGAAACCCCGTAAGCCAGAAACGGGGCAGTAAAAATACCGAGTATAATTTCAGAGTATGATTTTATTTGCAAGGAAAAGAGTTTGTCTTTTATTTTGTTTATTTTATTGAGACTTAAACTGTTTATATATTTTTCAATCCAGTTTCTATAAGTTTGTATAATTTCTTCAAAGTCTTCTCTGTATTCGTATTTGTTTAATTCTTTTGAAAGTTGTACACTGTCACTTTTAAAGTAACCGCAGGCAAGCGCGAGTATAATGCAAATTGCGGTAAAAAACAGGGACATAAATACGGCAAAAAATATCATTGCCCCAGGTGTTATATAATAAAGAACATTTATTATATAAACGGCGGCATAAAACAAACCAGAGGTAATAATCAAAGTTTTTTCAGAAATATTATTTGCAATATTTGATTTATAAATACGATTTTGTAAAAACAGATACATACCCTGTTTTAGAACAAGCCCTATACTGTATAAAATTACAGTAAAGAGTATGAGAAATTTCATATTCACGGGCATTTGTATAATATTTCCGCTGTCTTTTAACGGCAGACCGGTAAAATAGTTAGAGATACCGAAGCCAAGGATTAAAGAAGCTATAAACAAAGCAGAATGCACGCAAATGCCTGCTTTTGAGTTCATGGATATTTTATGTTTTATATCGTTTATTGAGTGAGCAATTTGTTTTATTATAGAAACCCTTACTTTTTCTATTTCTGCTTTTGTTTTTTCAAGCTCAGTTTTTGCTTCTAAATAATCCATTTGTTTATTGCTTTTGAAACCGGAATGCTGTGCAGCTACAGAATAATCAAGTTTTATTGTGATAAAATCGTCAGAATCCTTTACCATAATTTTACAAATCTTTTCAATTTCAAGCTTTTGCGGCAGGGGCTGACCTTTGAATAATAGTCTGTCATTTGGCGAATTGTTATAAACATAAAACTTGCCGGACTCAATAAATTCAACTGTCAGTATAATGTCAAAATTTGAATTTATAAGACAGTCACCGCCGGTTTGCGAGGAGATAACAATTTTATTTTTGTTTTCAACTGTTTGTTTAGAATTCTTAGTTATTATTGTAAAGGACATACAAGCTCCTACCTTCCGATTGCCTCTAAAAGTTTCCTTTGAGTCTGTGATGCAGTCTTTTCATTTGCCACAATCAATTTAGTTTCTCCGAGCACAGGCGCCAGTTTGGTTTTTACCATATCAAGTTTTTGTGGATGTGCATATACGAACATCATAGAAATTTCCGGTATATATTTCTTGATATTTTTTACATTGTCGGGAAGAGTTTGCCAGTCAATTTGTTTTGACAAAGCACCTTCGTTTTCAAGGTCGCCTATAACAACAATTGAGGGAATATAGCCTTCTTTTTTCATGTTTAGTGCGTGTTCAAAGGCTTTTCTCAAAGCTTCTCCGTAAGCTGTGCCGTATTCTTTGTTATCATATTTTGTAAACTCGTCTAACGTTTTATTAATTGTTGAGTTATTCATCGGGGAACCTTCATATATAAGGTAAGACTCCTGAGAAACTTTTAAAATCTTTATGCTGTCTTCAGGATCGAGTATTGAACATACTGATTTTAAGTACTCAATTTCTTCCTGAAGGTTAGACTGGTTAGATGCTGAAGAGTCAACTACAAAAATAATTGCCGCCGGATTGAAATCGTCTATTTTAATGTTTCTTATACCGAGATATAAAACCTTTATAAAAACAGAACAAATCAGTATTAAAATTCCTGTAACAACTATTTTTTTATTCATTTATGATACCTGTGTTTAATAGCTTAGAACAACATCAACCGGTTTATCAAGTATAATTTCTATATCAGTAAATGCAGGAATTTCAGCATCTACACCTTTTTGTGCAACACCGGTAACAAGTGCTGAGCCGCCTCCGACACTTGCCCCTATTATTGCACCGTTGGCAATGTTTGACGCCGAACCACCGCCGATAAAAGCAAAAGCCACTCCGAGTGCCGCACCAAGAAGCGCCATTCCCAAAGTTGCAGTTATAACCTGTTTTGCTTTACCTTCGTTTGTAACATTAAACTCTACTTTTTCCGTTGATATATTAAGAGTCTTGCCGTCAGGCGTTAATATTTTATTAAAAACTATATCAACAGAACCGTTGCGGGAGCCTAATTTTGCCGGACTTGCTTTTACAATTGTTCCTGTAACAAGACTGCCGACAGGTGCAACCGTATATTCTTTATAAGTCCAATCTTGTTTTAATACTGCGTTTACGATATTGCCTTCGGCTGCTGTAGCTGTGTTTATACCGCTTTGAAGATAGATATTGAGCCTTTCGCCGTTGCCGATTTTTCCGGCATAGCCCTTAAGTGTTGTCGGGGCAGTTTTTGGAGTGTTTTCAAAAACCGTTGTATTCTGTTTGGGCTTTGGCTCTTCAAAAGTATAAATCTTTTTGGTGCCGGTATTGTATCTGTATACAATATCAGAAAAATTTGCAAGATGCATGGCATCAAGAGACTGTTCATAGACAATATCTTTCTTTTTGAATGCTTTTAGGATATTTTTATTCAGCTTTTTATTCTTATCGTTTGATTCGTAATAATAAAACAAATTTTTTCCGCTTGGCTGCAGTACAATTATTGCAAAATTTTCTGATTTTTTTTCAGATATAACATGCAGCGGTTCTTCGTTTTTTATAATAAAGTCTTTATCCGTAAGAACTTCTTTTATATATCCGGTTGCGGATTGTTTATCAATATTTTTTAAATAATACAGCTCTTCAAACGCATAACAGATATTTGTTGACAAAAAATACAACACACAAAGAAACAAAGCAAAAAATTTTTTCATCAGCTAACTATTCTCCATCAAACATCAGATGTAGAAATTATACTATAAAATATTGGGTGTACTCAACTTTATACAGATGCTCTATACAATAACGTTGAGTTTGCTGCCCTTGCTTTTTTGCTGTAGCGACTCAGCCTGAGTTTTTATGTTTGCAGCCTCAGAGGCTACTTTGTAATCTTGAGAAGATGGATCCGCCGGTGCCATTGCTGCTTTTATCACAGTGTTTGCGTGCTCAATAGTTTTTTGCGGGTTTTTAGGGTCTAAAACAGGCATCTTTATAGGAACATGTCCTGCTACGGGAATACCGTCAGAATTACGTTCAATCGTAATTGCTCCTGCAAACGAGCCGCCGGCCGATTTGTGAGCCATTTCGTGTGCGTATATGTGATTGTAATTCTTTTGAATTAAATCATCTTTTTGTTTTTGTCTTTCTCTAAGCGGGGTAGAAAAAGAATTTGAAAAACTGTTGATTAGCACACTATCCTCCTTTTTACGACAAATGGCAGGATTGTTTTGTTCCACTTCCTATCTTTATTTTACTACATCAATAGCACTTTGTGAAGTGTTTAAAAGATAGACAAAAAAATTTTTTAGAGGTTTTATTTAAGTATATGAAAGTGAATAGTTCAAATATTACATACAAATCAGGAACAAAAAACTATAAATATCAAAATTTTACAGGGTTGTTCAGCTATAAAAATTTAAACAATATTTTTTCAAAAAATAAACAGCCGCTGCAAAAGAATTTAACAGCAATAAGACGGGTGAAACCAGGTGTATACGGCACCGAATGCGCAGGCTCAATTGCTTTAAGTGATTTTGAAAAACAGTTTACGCCGGAGGAACTGACTAAAATCCATAATAAAGGGCTTTCAACTAACATTGATGCATGGGCTGATGCATTGTTAAAATCTTCTGCTGACAATCCGCTTTCAACATCGTCAGTGTATGATTGTTCTGTTTTGTATGCTTTTAATGACAAGAAAAATACTCATTTTTTATATCATTCATATTTTGATGTAGGCAGGGATTTTTTTGAGTCTATACTAAAAACCTTTATGCCTGAAAATTACTCTAAAGCCTGTATTATTGGCGGTGATTCCAACTGGTGGGAGCGCCATTCACAAACAATACCGCAAATGTTTAAAGCACTGAAGGGATTAAATAAAAATGCAATAGTTAATGTGTTTCACGTTAATTCAGAATTGCCGGAAATTGTGGGATATAAAGGCAGTGTTTTTGAAATTCCAAACCGTAGAACAGCGCTGGGGCTAAGTGACAAAGGACAGGCAAGTTTTGAAATTTGTGATATAAAGTCTAATAATATTTTGGGGCAAATAAATTATCAGGCAATAACGTCTAAAAAAACAGAATTGTTAAGAAAATATTTTGAGGAGCAAAACTTTGATAAAGAAATTTTAAAAATTTTAAACAAATTGCTTGATGAAAGGCTGATTAAAATAAAAAGGATTGAAGCCTGCAAAACATTAGAAGAGTTGAACGGATTAATTAATGATAAAGAGACTTTTAATCAGCTGCAATTTTTGAATGCATTCAATATACAAAAACAAAAAATTCTTACAGCGCTGCAAGGTAAAGGGAAGAGTCCGTAACAGTTATGAATACTTTGGTTTCTGACAACCAATAGGTCATACGGTATTCTGCCATTTTCTGGTATAAAATATTTCCCATCGCCTGTGGAGCAGGAACTCCGTTTTGAGTTGACTAAATATGAAGAAAAAGTCGTAGGTTGGGCAAAGCACAAAAGGCGAAACTGTCCGAGCGAGAAGGAAATTCAAGACAGAGAGCAGGGGGGAGGGTTGCATAGTAATGGCGTTCAGAATGCGGGGCAGAGAACCAAACTCATTTTCAAGACTTTTTCTCCAAAAATCCCGCTGCAAATACACCGGCCTCAAACAAAAGCCATGTCGGAACCCCGAGCATAAGCTGGCTCACTATATCAGGCGGGGTGAATATAGCCGCGAGAATCAAAATACCGACAATTATATACGGCCTTGCCTTTTTTAGCATATCAACACTCACAAGCCCGAACTTAATCCCTGTCAATACAGCAAGCGGAATCTGAAACATCAAGCCAAAAGCCAGCATCAAGCCTGCTGACAGGTTAATAAAGCTCGACAACCCCAGTGTTGCCTCAAGCTGCGAGGTTGCAAAAGCTGCAGAAAAATTCATTATCAAAGGCATAATCATAAACACGCAAAAAGCCGCGCCAAAAACAAACAATCCTGTTGCAAGCACAACAAGCCAGCCGAGAAACTTTCTCTCATGCTCGTAAAGTGCGGGGAGTATGAATTTTCTCACCTGCAGCACAACATACGGAAACGCCAGAACAAAAGCTATTACAAGTCCGGCCTTGAGCTGAATTACAAAAACCTCCATGGGAGAAAAATAATGCAGCTTTGCTATGCCTTGCGGCAGAGAGTTTTTTATCAAAAAATCAATAAACTTTGGCGCAAGATAAAATCCTGCGGACGTAAGCACAGCTACGGCCGCAACAGAGTGTATAAGCATACTTCTTAACGCCTCAAGGTGCTGGATAAAAGTCTGCTGGCTGTCTTTTGTTTCAATGTCGTCCGTCATTTTGCAGAAACTTCTTCCTGAGATTGCGCCTTAGCCTCGTTTTCTGCAGCTTGTTGAGCGTTTTGCGAAAGCTCCTGAGCTTCTCTTTTTAAAGTTTCTTTTGCGTTTTTAAATTCATACGCTGCTCTGCCCATTGCTTTTGCAAGTTCCGGTATGCGTTTTGAGCCGAACAACAGCAGTATGACAACCAGTATTAAAAATATTTCTGTAAAACCTATAGACATATAACCTTCTCCTTTTTCATATTTTCTTAAAAATTATTATAGCTGACTTTGTTTGTTTATGGAAACAATTTCCAGAGAATGTGTAGGGCAAATTTTCCGGCAGGCGCCGCAGCCTGTGCATTTTGCCGCATTGTACTTTGGAACCTGTCCTGAAATATACTCAAGAGCGCCTTTAGGGCAGGCATGTGCACAAAGCCCGCATTTTGAGCAGGTGTCGGGTGTTAATTTAACAAGCCCGATTCTGCAATTTTGTTTTTCTTTAAGCGTCATTTTTTTGATTGCGCCTGTCGGACACACATCAGAGCAGTTTTTGCAGTCAAACTCACATCTGCCGGAACCTTTTGAATAATCTATATGCACTGTTTCGTAATCAGAATCAGGCTTTTTAAGAATTTTTCCTTTGCAGTGTTCAACACAGAGTCCGCAATTTGTACATTTTTGAGCGAATTCTTCCGGCGAAACAGCCCCCGGAGGAAGAATCGGACGTTTTTTAAAGGTTTCGACAATTGTTTTGGCAACATCTTTTCCTTTTGCCAGCACACCAGCCGCCACAGCAAGCACAACACCTGTTGTAATAAAGTTTCTTCTTGAGGGTTCAAATTTTATTTCCGTCCTTTGTTTTTCAAACAGAATCCCGCCCCCTGGACATTTTGCAGCACAGCGCATACAGCGTATGCATCTTTCGTTGTCTAAAGTTTGTGATTCAGAGTCTATTGCGCCTGTAGGGCATTCTTTTTCGCACTGTCCGCATTTTTTACATAGCTCTTTTGAGATTGACATCTTGTAAATGCCGAATTTTGAACACAGCCCGAGTATTGTGCCAGCCGGACAGATTGTTGTACAAAAAATTCTGTTTTTGCACAACACAAGCAGCACAAGCACGACGAGCGGTATAAAGGTAAACAAAGATACCTCTTTAAAATGCACAAGTCCGCTCACGAGGTTGCCGAAAATCGAATACGGGTCAAGAAACCGGAACACTGCCGCTGCGCCGGCCGCTAAAGCACATAGTGCAAACGCAAGTATCGGGTATCTTATGTAAAAAAGATTCGCACTTTTTCCGCTTTTTCTGAAAAATACAGCACCTGTAATGTCCTGTAAAATCCCAAGCGGACAGAATACAGAACAGTAAAACCTTCCGAAGACAAACGCCAGCGCAAGATTTACAAGCACTATTAAAAAAGTAATTATTGAAAAATCAACAAAAGTCTTGATAAGAGCCGGCACAAAGTTAAAAGACATTACATAAGCCGGCGGCTTAAAATTGACTAAAAATGCGGCAAGTGCAATTGCAAAAAATATTATTGCAAACCCGAGCCTTATCAAATACGGTTTTTTATTGCCTCTAAAGGTTTTAAACATTGTTTTTAAGCCCCTTTAGCCTCTTTATAAGCTTTGTCCACCCGAACAAGAAGTGTCGGAATATCAAGCTGCTGCGGGCATTTTGTCTTGCAAAGTCCGCACTTTATACACTTATCTGCCCGTTCTGATTCCTTTAACGCTTCATAGTGGCTTACAAAGCTCTGTTTTTTGTTGTCTCTGTCATCCGCCATATACTGGTTGTACAAAGAGAATACGCCCGCAATGTTTACGCCTACTGGACATTCGCAGTATCTGCAAGAGGTGCAGCCAATAGCCTGTGTTTTCAGGTGCGCTGCAATTGCGCGGTCATAGACCAGCTGTTCTTCTTGAGACAGCGGTTTTATATTTGTAAATGTCTTTATGTTGTCCTCAAGGTGTTCGGGGTAAGTCATACCGCTCAGCATTGTCAAAATGCCGTCCAGTCCTGCCAGCCATCTGAAAGCCCATGATGCAGCGCTTGCGTCAGGGTTGTAATCCTTTAAAATCTTTGTTGCCTCGCTGTTGAGGTTAGCCAGCACACCGCCTCTTAACGGTTCCATTACAACAACAGGCAGTTTGGCTTTTCTTGCAATATTGTATTGTTCTTCTCCTCTGGTTGTTTTCCAATCCAGTTTGTTAATCTGCAATTGTACAAATTCCCATTTATCGTAATAGTCAATGATTTCCTGCAAAAGTTCAGGCGTATCATGGTGAGAAAAGCCGAGGTGTTTTATTTTTCCTTCTTTTTTCATTTTTTTAAGAAAGGGAATGACGTTGTATTTTTTAGTGTTTTCCCAGTTATGCTTATTCAGGCAGTGCACAAGGTAAAAATCAAAGTAGTCCGTCTGGCATCTTTCTAACTGTTCGTTAAAGATTTTTTCAACATCTTCTTGTTTTGTGAGCATCATAACAGGCATTTTTGTTGTAAGGTTAAAAGACGCCCTGTCGTATTTTTTAAGCGCATCGCCCATGGCTTTTTCGCTTTTTCCGCCCATGTACATATATGCGGTGTCAAAATAGTTAACCCCGCAATCTATTGCGCGTTGAACCATTTTTTTGTTAAGAGAGTCGTCGATTACACCGTTTTTAGTCGGCAGCCTCATTGCGCCAAATCCCAGAAGCGACACATCAAGGTTTTTAAACTTTACTGTACTGACCTTTGACACAGGTGCGCTGTTGTTTGATTTAAATGTACATCCGCTGAGCAATACGGCACCGCCTGCCGCAAGCAGCGAAGTTTTTATAAACTCTCTTCTGTTCATATTTACCTCTGATTTTGTTCCCTTTAACTATTATAATATAATGCTATCACCTGATAGCAGCTCTAAGTCAAATATTTCATATAGTCAACTGACCCCGATATAATAACTATACTGCACGCAAAAGCTTTGCTTTTGACTTAGCATACCTCTAAAAAACGATACTTAATCATTTTTTAGAGTTCTTGGCAAGCAGATACTA